>JBJMMB010000035.1:0-19585 GCA_045805005.1 Chloroflexia bacterium | reverse complement strand
CCGTCTTGGGGCTGAGCACCAGCCGCACTGAAATCTCCTGGTTGTCCAGCCCCTGCGCGATCAACTCCAGCACTTCCAACTCCCGTGGCGAGAGGCCCGGCGGGGAGCCCGCCAGAGGCGCACGTCCAATCCCCGCCGACGAAGCCTCAAGGAAGTCCCGCACTTCCCCCACGAACTGCGACCATGCGGGCTCATCCTGGAGCAGCACGTGGTTCTTACTCTCCAAAGGCACGAAACGTGCGCCGGGGATGAGCGCGGCCAGCAGGCGGCCCTCCTCGAACGGCACTATCGCATCCTGCCTGGCGTGCAGCACCAGCGTCGGCACCGAAATCTGGACCGCATCTTCGCTCAAATCGTTATCCCAGGACGCTTCGGAAAGGCGCACAGCGTTTTCGGGAGAAGTCGATACGCGCTGCAGTTCGTTGAACCAGCTTACCTGCTCGGGCGTGCCGTCCGGCAGAAACAGCGTTGTGTAGACCTGCCGGAAGGCGTGGTTGTTCTGCCCCCAGCCGACCTTCATGATGTTACGCAGCATCAACGCTTCTTCCTGGGCCACAGCCCCTGGCCGCCGCAACCTCCCGCGGGCATAGGTGCCGTAAAGTATCAGGTGCGTAACCCTGTCGGGGTGTCGCAAAGCGTAGCGCACGGCCACCGCTCCCCCGCCCGACAGTCCCAGCAGGGGAAACCGGTCGAGGCCCAGCCGGTCCACCACCGCCTCCAGGTCCCCAAGCTGAGCCTCGTGAGAGAAGCTGGCTACGTTCCGGTCGGAAAGCCCGCAGCCGCGCTGGTCGTACCGGACCAGCGTATTGCCGCTCGAAAGCTCGGCCAACCAGTGCCGCCACACCGGGCTATCCCAATCGTATTCGAGGTGGGTGAGCCACTGGGCCGTCTTCACCAGCGGCGGACCCTTGCCCGACGTAGCGTACGCGATACGCACGCCATCCGGCGTCACGCAGAAGTGGATGTGCTGCTTATGGTGCATAAGGTCTATGCCCCGGCGTTCTTTCAGATATTCTATGAATATGAGTTCTGATTTTGAGTTTCGAGCTATTCTAGCATACCTGCGAAACAAGAGGAGATAGCTACCTATCCCTTATGCCTATGCCCGCCTATCCCAAAGGCTATCACCTATTATGTGTGCGCCTGCCTCTTCCAGGGTCCAGCACCTATCCTCGTCAGATGGCCGGTGTTTTATGGCTTTTACTCCACCATAATGTGTGTGCAGGTCCCGCGGTAGCCGTTCGGCGCCGGGTCATGTTCAAAGATGGGTGCAGGAATGGATAATCCTCAAAATCAACCCGCTGCAAGTTCAGGATCCGAGGCCCCCTCGCCGCCCGCCCGCCGTGTGCCGCCCGTCTCTATTGGCGTTGCTCTCGTCGTGGCCTGCCTGGTCCTGCCCCTCGCTCTGGGTGCGCTGTCCGTCACCACCGAGCAGGCCGCCGGAGAGAATGCCGCCCGTGAGATGGAAGCCACCGCCACCGCGGCCCCGGCGGCTACCGCACAGCCAAACGCCCAGGCTCGCCCTCGCCTCCTCGACCAGCATTACTATTTGGTGAACGGCTGCGTATCCGCCCCCGTCGGCTGTGGCAAGTCCACCGGCGACACCTGGGGCGAGTACTATGACAAATTGCACAAGCTGTTTGACGAGGCCGCTGCCCAGGTCGCGGGCAAGGAGCAAGTCGCGACTTTCGATGAGTGGGCCAAGACCCACGTCCACTTCCTCAGCGGGCAGACCGCCGCCGCCGCTTCGTACGAGATCGAGCAGGCCCTCCCGCAGAACAAGGATCAGGCCGATATCCACATGCTCGGCACGAGCGCAGGGGGAGCCGGTATCGTTACCTACCTCAGCCGCGCCATTCGCGGAGAGGTCCCGCTCGACAAGCGGGTGCGCAGCGGCATAGCTGTCGACTCTCCCCTCGGTTTCCAGTTCCCCTTCCGCTCGGGCGACCTCTTCCTCGGCGTCCAGGCGGGTGCCATGAAGAGCGACGTCGAGCTAAGCATCGGCGAGTGGGCAAAGGCCGCCAACATCTCGCTCTTCAACGTCAACACCCCCAACGACATCGTGAACCACGAAACCGTGCCCGACGTGCCCGAAGACGCCAACCCCGTCTACCCGCCCGAAAGCACGCCCCCCACCCCCGAAGCTAGCTTCATGAGCAAGCTTGTGGAGGGAAGCGCCTGGCACGTGTACACCGGCAGCCACATGGCCGAGTCGACCCAAAAGTTCATGGAGGACCACTGGCGATGATCAGCGCGGCGCAGCAAGCGGCGGTCCCGCGATCGCAAACCAACTATATGGTAATACCCTCCGACGCGAGCCGGGCGAGAATCATCGCCCGCTGCACCGGGTACGCCGCTCTGGGCTGGGTCATAGCCGAGATTTGCTACGAGCTTCTCCTTGGACCCCACATCCGCCTGCTGCGCTCCGTAGCCCTCGCTTCGGGCATCGGCGCCGTCGTCGGGTTGCTCACCTCCACACTGCAATGGCGGGTCCTGCGTCACTACGTGCAAAACGCGGGCTGGTGGGTAGCCGCCACCACCTTCGGCCACATGTTCGCCGGCATATTCAGCGGCTTCTTGCTCTATCAGGCCATACAGTCGGTCGACCTCTTCAGGTCTACCATCCCACTTCAAGGCGTGGTGTGCAGCGGCATCACCGGGCTGGTGGCGGGCGCGCTGCAATGGCTGGTTCTCAGGAACTGGGTAGAGCCCACCGTGCGCCGAGAAGGTTGGATGCGGCCCGTGACTATAGGAAGCGCGCTATCTGCGCCTGTCGCCTGGTTGGCGGGCACGGTTGCGCTCACTCTGCTGGCCTTGCTGGTCGGCGACGGCCCTTGGCCGCTGGTCGTGGCAGGCACCTACCTGACAGCCGGCATCGCGGGAAGCCTGGTCTATCGCCGCTTCCTCCACCGCGCCTTCCACCAGGTGCTCCCGTTTCCAAATCCCACAACTCTGCCTGCTCCCTCCGCCGCACCCGCACCCGGCGAGCTCACAAGCGCGGAAGGAAGCTGAAAGCACGGATTCCCAAAAACAGGGTTATCAGATTCACCCCGCCATAAACGCCCGCAGCCGGTCCAGCGAGCCGGTGACCATCGGCTCCCAGCGATCGCGCACGTAAGGGTCGTCTCGCAGGCCGATATCCCATATCAGGTTGTCGATGCGGCGCAGGTGGGTGAGGGTAGTCACCACGGCTTCGGGGTTGGGCGGCAGTGGGCGGCTAGCCCCGTAGCCCGCCAGCAGGGCCCCCCGCATCTCGGCAAAGCGCGGGTAGTGCTCAATCTCAAACGTCGTCACGGCCAGGTCGTAGACGAACGGTGCGAAGTGAGAGTCGTCAAAGTCGAGCAGGTGCATCTCCCCCTTATCGAACAGGTAGTTCCACTCGTGTAAGTCGCAGTGAATAAGCCCGTAGGCATCCGGCCCGCGGCCCAGCCCCTCCATCGTAATGGCTATCCGGTCCAGCGCCGCCTCCACCCGCGCCACGTCTTCCGGGGGGCGCACCAGGGCCACCAGCGGCACCGCCTTACCCCGGATGCTGGCGACCTCGATGCGCGGCCGGGTGAAGCCTGGCGGGCGCTTCCAGCCCTGAGCATGGTCCTGCAACCGCGCCATGAACCGCCCCACCTTCTCCAGGTGGTGAGGCATCAACCGCGCATGCACGAAGCGGCCCGGCACCCAGCGAAACAGCGCGCAGATACGCGGCTCAGGTACGCCGGGCGCTGAGGCCAACGTCAGCAGTTCCCCCGCTCGGGTCGGCACCGGGTCGGGGACTACCAGGTCCGTATCGCGGTGCAGCGCCTCCAGCCACTGCAGCTCCGACCGGGTCTCGGTCACGCCGTTCCTGCCCGGCCTGGTGATGCGCAGGGCGTAGTGGTTCCCCCCGGCATCGGTCACCTTGAACGTCGTGTTGAACTTGTGGACCAGCGGAGCCAGCCTCGCCCCCGGCAGGTCGTACTCGGCCAGCGCCGCAGCCGCCAACCGTTTCAGCCGCACCACCTGCGCCCGGTGGCTCAACTCGGTAAACGTATCCATCTTGCTCACGACAGCAACTTCACCAGCCGCACTTCCTCTTCACGGAACCCCAGTTGGTCGTAGAAGCGGCGCGCGCTCATGTTGGCCGCGCTCGTCGAGAGGGCCAGGACCGGAAATCCCTCCGCCCGCGCCCATTCGATGCACGCATTGACCAGCACGCTGCCCACCCCTCGCCTCTCCGCCTCTTCCAGCACGACCATTTCACGCAGGTAAGCTTCGGGCGTGCCCGTGAAATGCTCGCCGCGTGAAACCGTCGCGAAGCCCAGACGCTCGCCCCCTGCGTCCTGAGCTATGAACACAAATGCCTGCTCGCCATGCTTATCCATGGTGTCCGCCAGCCACTTTCTAACAGCCGCAAGCAACTTCTCGCGATCGCGCCAGCTTGGAGTTCCCATCGTGAGCCGGGGCGCGGCGCTCATGACAAACTCCCTGTCCGAGGGCTCAAAGGGCCGCGCACTCACGGCCGAAGGCTGCCGCCCCTGGCTTCCGGTTCTGTGATCCATGACAAGACCTCCTTGTCGAGAATTGAGAAGAATAAAGGGGCGAGTTCGCACCTCTCCAACAGCGAGTCCATCCCAGAGGGTGAACCCTACCCCGTCGCCCGGCGCACCCTCTCCAGGCGGGCCAACATCACCCGCTCCAGGTCAGCCGGGTACGCTATCCCATGTCTCTCCGCGAGCTGCGGGACCATCTCCCGGTAGAATTCCACGATCACAAGCGCGGCCTGGAGCATCGCACCCCGCTCCATCGGGCCGAAAGTTGCCTGCAAAGGCGCTAACTCGCTTACCGGTATCGCCTTCTCCACCTTGAAGTAGGGCTCGTCTCCAGCCTCGTCGTCCGCGAGGTCATGGCGAAGCCGGGCGAGGTTCACACAATAACCGCGCAGCGCCTCCAACTGCCCCTGCGCCCACCAGACCTGCCCGCGCCCCATCGCCGTAACGAAGTGCGACAGGTCATGCCAGAACCAGTATACCTGCCGCCGCAACGTCTCGACCTGCTCCTCCCGGCTTGCCTGGCGGCCCCGGAAGTCAACCCCGTCCAGTATCCCCTTCTTGTCCACCAGCGTCCTATGCGGCCCCTCGTGCATACCCAGGAACCGGCTCTCGGAAGCCGCCCCTAGCTCCCCCTCGGTCCCATCGGCAAATACGAAGAACAAAGTATGAGATATATCGAAGCTCTCCAGGAACAGAGGCTCGCCCAGCCGCCCCATAAACGCCTCGCGCCCCTCAAGAAAAACTTCGAACGCCTCGTCGGTAGTGATCACGTATATATCGAGGTCCGACCACTCATCCCCCCTTCCGGCCGCCAGCGACCCGCCCAGGAACGCCGCCACCACCCGCTCGTCCTCCTCGCAGGCAGCCACAAACCTCCGTAGCACCTCCTGCTGCTGTTCAGAACCTGCTCCGGCTATGTTCACCATCCCGTTACCCCGCTCCCTCGTTGCGCATACGCCGCTAAGGCAATGGGTGGTCGCTCACCGGCTTAATCTTAGTGGTGCAGACTTTCATCCCTGGCAGCAGAAACTTATTAAGCGCATCTATATCGTTCGCTTCTACTATAAGGTAGACGGTATGCTCCATGAAAGCGCCGTACATCGCCACCAGCTTCACACCCGGTACTGTTGCGTCATGAAGTGATCCTGAACCCCCACGTCCGTATGGACAGGCTTCAGGACTATGAACCTGCTCGATAAGAAATAGCATGCAAACTCTCCCTGACATCAAAAAGCCGCTGCCCACTTAGCCGCAACCGACCGAATCCGCTCACCCAGCGCCAGAGACCCAGGCGTATGTACCGGCCTGCGCGCCGGCCAAGTCGATGAACCCGCAGGGACAACTACTGCGATATCATTACGGCGGCGGCAAAGCATTATATCATGCCGTGCGCCCGCTCGTCCGGAATTTTGGAACGCCTTACCTGACTAACGCAACGCCCTTGTGAGCGCGTTGTAGCCTCCCCCCTCACGTCGTCCTCAAACGCCTGCGACTACTTCCCTTGCTTGATAATCTTCAGGTTTGTCACCGTTTCATCCCAATCGGCGTCGTTCACATAAGAGCCGGGGTCTGTTATCGGCCTGCCGGTTATGTGGTTAGGATAGCCAAGGCCGAGGTCGAAGCCCACAGTATATTGCATATAGAAGTGACCGGCGCCCATCCAGGCTGCGGACTCGATTGCATCTCTGTTCTTGAGTAGGGCATCAATGCGTGCGAACAGCCCTTCAACTGTATCCCTCTTTAGCGAGTTGGCATACTCTTCGCTCTCGCGATACCGGCGGTCTTCCTCAGACATTTCCGGGAGTGGGCTAGTGTTGGTAATAGCTTCCTCTACATTGTTCCCATAGTCGTTGACATGCAGGTTACTGGTGCGACCGGGAAAGGCATCCAGGTATGTACTGATTTCGTATTCCTCGATCTTCTGCGCCTTCCACTTGGCCAGTGCCCGCTCGTAATCGCTACGCGATATGTTGATCCGTGGTGGGTGGTCCAAGAACCACTTGCCCGCTAGCACAACTGCTATCACAGCAGCGTACGCGGCAATTCTGAGCAAGATCCCAACGATACGTTTGGAGAGGAATCGTGTAAGCATACAACCTCGGAGGGCGCGAATCTCGCACCCCGCTCCTCGCTACTCAACAGCTACAAATAGCCCAGCCAGCCCGCTGCTACTATGCGATTATCGCCGATTGTAGCACACGAATACAGGCGTCACAAGCCAGGGCCGGTGGCGTTCACTACCTACAACTTCCTTCGTAGCCCAATCCAGCACCGCAGGCAGCAGCCCGTCGAGCTCGGCCGGTGCTGGCGATGTCCTGGCAATCCCGTAACATCCACGGCCTCAGCCCGTTATCGTTCTATGATTCTATGGTACTGTCCTGGCTCCTACCCGCGGTGCCTCGGTGTCGATCTGCATCTCTTTTCGGTGCTCGCTCAATCTCGCTGAACGCCCATTCTACAGTATCGGCTTGACTATGGGGCCATACATGTCCGCGGAAGAGAATAAGCAGTTGGTCCGGCGGTTCCTGCAACGAGCCTGGAACGAAGGCAACCTGGGAATCGTGGACGAACTACTTTCCCCCTTATTCTGCCGGCACCTGGCCACCAGCCCATACCTGCTCAGCCGCGAAGGCCAAAGACAGAGTATCTTCAACATCACGCAAGCTTTCGCCAATTTCCACCTTGCGGTCGAAGACATGCTGGCAGACGGTGACAAGGTGGTATTCCGGGGCCTGCTGCGAGGCACCCACGTTTGCCCGTTTCGGCACATCCAGCCGACCCACCGAGATATTGTGCTCATGGTTATAGGCATAGTACGCGTGGAAGATGGTCAAATAGTCGAGCAATGGGGCGGGGTGAACGATCTCGACTTGATGCATGAGCTGGCCGCCGAGTAACCGGAGGGCTGCTATCTGACACACTACTAGCCGTACCAATATGGCTGCCCCCAAATATGGCCTTCCTCAATAGTATCTAATCCTCTTTGCCCCCTGACGCATCCTGGTATAACTACTACATTACTTGAGTGCGGTGGCGCATCCGAGCGCGTAGCAGCCTCCACCGCGCATTGCTCAGGGGCAGGCCGAGGTCGAGCGCATAGGGTAGAAGGAAGAGGTCAAGAGCATGAGGCTGTTCATAGAGTACACCCCGTGGGAGGAGGCGGCCCATGTCTAGCTCGCCCACCGGTACCGTTACGTTCCTCTTCACCGATATAGAGGGCAGTACCGGCCTCTGGGAGCAGTTTCCAGAGCAGGCGCGCACCGCCATGAGCCGCCACGACGAGATCATCGAAGACGTCGTGGACCCTCGCGACGACGCGCTCGTGCGCTCACGCGGCGAAGGTGGTAGTCGGTACGCGGTTCGATCTCAAGTTTAGTGTTGACGTCGCTGGTAAGCAGGCCCGGTTCGAATTGAATGCGCGCCGTCAGGGCTCGCCAGACTTCGGTGCTGGGGCCCGCTAACCGATTCAATTCTGCGCCCAGGGCCTGCCTTACCAGGTCGTCAAAAGCTTCATCCTCTGGCAGGTGGAAGCTAGGGTGGTGAGTCATAGCTGTTCAGACGCGAGCGAACACTAAAGAGTAAAGGGCTTGCCAGGCTCGCCGTAGCCTTGAGAGGCGACGTTCGGTGACGATCGGCTCCCCGAGCTCCTGTTGGCGCTCCTGCGCCGTCTTCATAGCACGCAGGCTGCGTTCGGTTCCGGCTTCTCGCAAGCGGTCCTGCCGGTACTGAGCAACCCGGGACTCGTTGACGTGGTGCTCATACATTGTTGGTCTCCTTTCTGTGTGAAGCACTGGTGTTCAACTTGGCTACCTGGTTACCCTGACTACGTTGGCCTGGAACGCAATTGGTTGTGCGTATATTCCGGTAGCTATTACCCACTTTCATTATTGCGGAGAATCAACGCTAATGGTCGTCACAGGAAGCGGCACAGGTATAGGTCGGATAACCGGTACAGGTGTACTGGCAGACTTCCTGTACCGGTCTCCATCTCTGCCGGCGAAGGTTGGTCTGCACTCCGGTGCTTTCTGCTTGTGAGCGCCGCCTTTGGGACTACGGCCTAATTCATCCCGCCTCACTGTTACCTGTTGAACCGATTGTATGAATAAAGGCGGCGGCGCGCAGTCAAGCGCTATACACTTGCTCTGCATATTTCTTAACACACGTTGTATACAGGCCCTTAAAGTGGCACTGTTTGAGATAGCCCCCGGCACGTTCCCGAATCGAAGCCTTCTTAACCTCCCTGCAACAACGTGCTGCAAAACAACCTGTTATAATAGATATGTTCCCTATTCCTACAGAATTGTCCACGCAGACATAAATCAGAGTGTGCTGAAGCTTCCTCTCGGGCGTTGCTGAAGGAGAGAGGAATTCCAGCGGCCGCAGCGGGAGGCAGAAAGGAAGGGCCAGGAGCATGAGGCTGTCCACGGAGTATAGCCCTCGGCAGGAGGAGAAGCATGTCTAGCTCGCCCACCGGCACGGTCACGTTCCTATTCACCGATATAGAGGGCAGTACCGTCCTTTGGGAGCAATTTCCAGATCAGGCGCGCACCGCCATGAGCCGCCACGACGAGATCGTCGAGGAAGTCGTAGCGAGTCACGGCGGCAGCCTCGTGCGCCCACGCGGAGAGGGTGACAGCCGCTTTGCCGTCTTCCCGCGGGCCACCGATGCCTTAGCGGGAGCTGCCGCCCTGCAAGAGGCGCTCTACTCCGAGCCCTGGCCGGTGCATGCTCCCATTCGAGTGCGCGCAGCCCTCCACACCGGGGAGGCCGACCTGCGCGACGGCGATTACTATGGTACCGCCGTCAACCGCTGCGCCCGGCTTCGCTCGGCGGGCCACGGCGGCCAGACCCTCCTCTCCCGCATCACGTTCGACCTGGTGTGCGAGGCCCTTCCGCCCGGCGTCGAGCTGCGCGACCTTGGAGAGCACAGCCTCAAGGACCTGCAAAGGCCCGAGCACGTTTTCGAGCTGACCGTAGACGGCCTCCCCTCCGACTTCCCTCCCCTCAAGACGCTCGACTTGCTCCCCAATAACCTCCCCGCCCAGCGCAGCCCGATCGTGGGCCGAGACAAGGAGCTCGCCTCCCTTCGCTCGCTCCTCCAGCGCAGCGATGTCGGTCTCCTCACGCTCACCGGCCCCGGCGGCATCGGCAAGACCCGCCTCGCCCTCCAGGTCGCCGCCGACCTCCTCGAGCGCTTCGCGGACGGTGTTTACTTCGTACCCCTCGACACCGTGCACGACTCCCACCTGGTCGAGTCTATCATCGCCCAGACCTTCGGCGTGCGCGAGGGTGGAGGCCGGCCCCTCTTCGACAGCCTCAAAGATTTCTTCTCCAACAAGCAGATGTTGTTGGTCCTCGATAATTTCGAGCAAACCCTGCCGGCTGCATCCATGGCCGCTCAGCTTCTGTCAGCTTCGCCCGGCCTCAAGGTACTTATCACCAGCCGGTCCAGGCTGCACGTCCGGGGCGAGCACGAGTTCACCGTGCCCCCTCTCTCCCTCCCCGAGCCGGGCCACCCTCCCGACCTCGCCGGCCTCGCCCAGTACGAGTCCGTGCGCCTCTTCATCGACCGTGCGGTAGCCATCAAGCCCGATTTCGAGGTGAACAACGACAACGCCCCGGCCATCGCCGAGATATGCACCCGCCTGGACGGGCTACCCCTCGCCATCGAGCTCGCCGCGGCTCGGATCAAAATATTGCCGCCAAAGGCCATGCTCGCCCGGTTGCACAGCCGCCTCAACCTGCTTACGAGCGGCGAGAAGGACCTGCCCTCGCGCCAGCAAACCCTGCGCGGAGCCATAGATTGGAGCTATAACCTCCTGAGCCCGGACGAGCAGATGCTTTTCCGGCGGTTGTCTATCTTCGCCGGTGGGTGCTCCCTCAACGCGCTCGAAGGTCTCTGCCCCCGCGGCTTGAAAATAGACGTGCTCGACGGGTTGGAGTCGCTGGTCGACAAGAGCCTGCTGCAGCAAGACGAGCAGGCTAACGGGGAGCCTCGCTTTCGCATGCTGGAAACCATCCGCGAATACGCGACGGAGCGCCTCGCCGAAAGCGGCGAGGAGGACGACGTAGCCCGAGAGCATGCGGAGATATACACCGGCCTGGCCGAGGAATCTGAACCCCTGCTCCACCGGCCCGAGCAGCTCGACCGTTTCAACCTGCTCGAGACAGAGCACGACAACCTACGCGGGGCCCTTCAATGGTCCCTCAAGAGTGGAGAGGCAGACATCGCCCTCAGGCTCTGCGCCTCTCTTTGGTACTTCTGGTGGGTTCGCTCTCACCTGACCGAGGGGCGCAAGTGGCTCGAGGCCGCATTGCAGTTGGCCGCATCGGTGGGCAACAAGACCCCGGAGCACGCCAGGGCGTTATATGGCCAGGCGATTCTCTGCCGCACCTTCGGGGAGGTCGATTCGGTGCTCAAGTACACAGAAGAGAGTGCCGCTCTCGCTCGGGAGATCAACGATCAAGCGAGCCTGGGGTCGGCCCTGTCCGTCCGGGGGGTCGGGTTCCTCATGGGGAAAAAGGCAGATGCTGCTCGCTCCAGTGCCGAGGAGGGCGTGGCGGTGCTGCGGCGGGCCGGGTATACAGGGTGGGACCTGGCAATAGCGCTGCTAAGATATACGATGGTACTCGCCGGCCAGGGCGATGTGGCGCCGGCTCGGGTGTCCATAGAGGAATCGCTGGCCATCTTCCGGCAACTCGGCGACAGGTGGGGCACCTCCCAGGACCTCAACGTCATGGGCGACCTGGCCCGCGCCCAGGGCGACTACGACCGCGCCACCACCCTCTACACCGAGAGCCTGGGCCTCTACCGCCAGCTTGGCGTGAAGCGAGATATTCCCGCCTCGCTACACAACCTCGGCCACGTCGCGCTCGCGAGGGGCGACAACCTCAAGGCCGAGGAGTTCTTCAAGGAGAGTCTCAAGCTGCAACAGGAACTCGGCAACAGGCAGGGCATGGCCGAAGCCCTGATAGGATTGGCCGGCGTAGCAGCCGCTATGCAGCAGCCCGCACGGGCCGCGCGTCTCCTCGGCAGCTCCACCTCCGTGCGAGACGCGCTCGGCCTCTCCATGTGGCCCGGTGAGCAGACCACCTACGAGCAGATCCTCTCCGCAACCCGCTCCCAGCTAGACGAACCCGCCTGGCAATCAGCCTGCGACGAAGGCCACTCAATGAGTATGGAGCAGGTCATCGACTACGCCCTGGAGGGCACCGCCGGCACTCCGCCCGCCAACTGACGTAGGGGCACGGCATGCCGCGCCCTGCCTCCCATACCACCCAACCCTGTAGGGGCAGGCCCCCGTTGCCTGCCCTCCGCGTGTACCACCCAGGCCGGGGTTAGCCAACAGGGCAGGCAACGGGGGCCTGCCCCTACAGTCGTAATTGCGCCTAAAACCTGCTTGCACTCGCCTGGCTTGATGCGTATGGGGCGAACACAAGGTTCGCCCCTACAACGGCCTAAGTGTCGACCGGATATTTGGTTAGACGCTCTACGTGTGACCGCTGTAAAGGCGATTGCAGCACGCAGCGTCCCGGCGACACAGGGATTAGCTAAGAGGACTTTCGCTTCGTGAGCGAATATGACTGCTTTACCTACTGCCGCCCCAGAGGAATAACTTCGCCCGTCGCGCCCGACACGTAGCAGCCCCGCGCGATGCCGTTCATCTTCAAATGGGGGCGAGATTTCACCTTGCCGTCGCTATTCCAGCTTGATACCACGGCGGTCGTCTCCAGGTACCAATTGCCCGAGGAGGCGTGTGATATGACGGGTCTGTCTGTTTCGCTAAGCCCGCCGTAGTTGTCGATGAGCAAGATGTTATCCTCAAATTCGCCGGTGCGCTCATCAATGAGGTATCCCAGCTTGTCGTTGTAAATGTACACCGTTCCCGCATCTATTGAGGCGATTACAACATCGTTATTGAATTGCATTCGTCTAAGGATTGCATTGTCGCTCTTGCGGATGAGGTATGCTGTGCTTGCAAACGGCGAACGATTACCGTCGATCGTGGCTGCAACCACAGACTCCCCGCTCTCCGCGAGTAATATGCCCCCCTTCCCATCGGGCAGAGCGTAGGCCAGTTGGGACGGCAAAGCGAGCACACCATCGAAGCCATCGCACGATGCGGGCAGTTGCACGGTCGCGCGGTCGCGCTGCGGAAGCACCGCGTAGGTCACGATAAACAACAGCAGCGTGATGCCGAAAACAAGTCCACTGTAAGCAAAGAACCGCTTCAGCTTGTGCTTCTGTGTTTTGGATACAGCGATAATCCCTGCAATCAGCGGACAGCCAACGAAAACCAGAGCCGCGAACCCATAAAACACTGAACCGGGCTCATGCAGCACGGCGATGTACACAAAATAAGTCACTACGCTTAGAAGCGCCCCAACGATTATTCCAGGTCTTGCGGCTGTCATTGCAAGAACAATCAAGCTTCTTTCTCTCTGACCTGTGCCTCAACCAGCCTCTTTATCAGCCCAAGGGGAAGCTCTTCATCCAGCGAGAAACGCACCGTCCCCTTGGCTGCCACACGGCCTTCCAGTTCGCTCCTGTGCTCCTCCAGCACCGTCCTGGAGAGCGCATACACCCCGATATGCTTCTTCCATAGCTGGAAATAGACCAGCCGCCCCTTGTATTCGTAGTAGGGCATCCCATAGCTGATCCGCTCCCGCGCCTCGGGAGCCGCTGCCTGGATCGTTGCCCGCAGATCACGAAGCCTGGGCCGCAATTCTTCCGGGGCCTGAGCGATATATTCGTCCACGCTATGTACCGGGCTCATATTGAGAGCACCTTGCTTCTATGCCTCATGCCTGCTCGTGGGGTCGTCCCCAGCGCCACGGCTTTTCAAACGCCAGGGCACCATCAACACCAGGCAGGCGAGGGCCGCGACTACCAATAGTGCCGGCACCAGCAGATCCCACCTGGCCGAGAGGCCCATAGATGCTAACGCCGGTCGTGTTATCGCTTCCCGAGTGCCTGTAAGGATAAAGCGCCAGTGGGCCACAATCTGCGACCACTCGGGCCAGAACAGCATGTGATTCTCCGCTGCCGTGCCCGCACCGTAAACCGAGTTGATATCGAAATAGTAATACTGGTCCACCAACGCTCCCGGGATTGCCACGAGGAACCCCACCGCTGCAAGCGCCCACCAGGCCGCCCTGGCCCAGCCTATCCCGGAAATAGCCCCCAGGGGCCACAGGAGCAGCGGGACTACAGGCAGTATGAGTCGCGGCCCCCATGCGATGTTGCCCTCCCATGACGACCAGAGGGCGTGGAAGACGAGCACGATAGCGGCTTGGCACGACACATAAAGCACCTCCGCTCGGAGCCAGGAGTTGCCGCTACGCCAGAGGTAAGCCAGCGCGATGGCCCCCAGCACCACGGGTGGCGCGAAAAAGATGATGCCTTTCCCCGGACTGAACAACAGCCCGTACAGCCCTACCGGAAGCGGAGTCGTAAACCCTTCGCCCTCGTACCCGAAAACGAACGGGCTGCCATATCGAACCATATTGTACCCACCGGTCGCCATCAGTCCCGGCAGTAACCCGAGCAAGAAGCAGACAGGCCCGGTAAGCGTGCGCCTCAGCGAGACCGCCCCACCGAGGCTCCCCCTTGATTGCCGGTAAGTCATCCAGGCCACGTAGAGAGCAGGAACCGGCACGTAAATCAGGTTGGCCGGTTTGACGAGCACAGCAAGACCCAGGCACAGGCCCGCCCCTGCAACCGGCCAATACGGCATCTGCCTACTGCCTACTGCCGGCTGCCTACTGCTTACTGTGGGCTGGCCCGGCCTCCAGAGAAGCATCGCGGCGCATAATATCAGCAGTGCGCTGAGCGGTTCGGCAAACGCGAGACGCGCATAGGGCACGGCGGGGGTTGCCAGGAGAAACGTGCCCGAGATCGCCAGGGCTATTCCTGTACCGTAGCGCGCCCGGCTCCCCACGAACAGCACGAGCGCCGTTGCCGCGATGACAATCTGGTTGAAGAGCGACACGCAGAAACGAGTAAGCTGCTCGACATCCGCATGCGTCACACCCGCCCAGAAACGCCCCAACCAGTAGAGAGGTAATGTAGCCAGGGGCTGGCCGATACCAAACTTTATCCATTCGTGGTTGCCATGCTGCCAGGGTATGCCGTCCTCGGCCAGGCCAGCGGTCACCTGGAACATCCCCTCGGCATCCCCCGTGTTGAAACGCCCCAGAGTGAACAGCATCAGCAAGACCGTGAGCAGCAGCGCTCCCCCCACTGCCGTTCGACGCGTCCCGAGTTCGATATGCGGGCGGGTCATGACAATCGCGGCGGCAACCAGGCATGCGACACAAGTGGCGGGCGCCAATCCGTTGAGCCACTCATCGCCGTACGCCATCGCGGCGCCCATGAAACCCAGCACCGCTAACCCACCGATTACCGGTGCGACCCTGAACGCCACGCGTTGCGCCAGCGCCGCGACGAGCACGAGCACTCCAAGCAGCAGCACGCCCTCGGCCCAGCGGGCACGCACAGCCGCGTCCGGCGCTTGCACTTCAAGGCCGGTTACAGCCACGCCGAGCACGCGGCGGTCACCGGGTGGGCTCCACGGAGCGGTGCTTACAACCAGCGCCGGCGATTCGCTTTCGGCGACCCCACTCACCTCCAGCACATACGGCGTGCCGCCGGGCCGTGTGCTCCCGCTGTACACCGGGCGGCCGTCCAGGCTGATCGATAGAGCCCGCGGCGCAGGCGCCGCGTCGAACAGAGTCAGCCGCGCGGTCACCTTTCCAGGCCCGGCACGCGGCAGGACCAGCCGGGCCGACTCATGCGTCCACCGGTATGCCCCGGACGGTCCCGATTCGAGCCCATCGAACCCATCCCGCAAGTAAAGACGCTCGGCGGGCGACCCAATATTCATAGCGTAGTGCCCGCCCAACTGGCCTGCGACCACGATAAGTGCGCCGCCAACCAGGACCAGCAGCCAGTATAAGGGTTGCTTCAGCGCGACGGAGTTACCGGCTAGCGCATACCAGGGGGCACCCGCCCTCCGCAGCCCGCGTGTCGGGCTGCTCTCTGTCCGGATCACAGCAAGCTAACCTCTCTCCTTGATGCTCTCCGCGTAGGTCTCGGCGGCCTCGGTGCGCACCGCCTCTTCTATCGTTTGCGCCACCTGCTCGGGCGTCTCGACGGTCATCATGCCCCCGCGCCTCTCAGTCATCTGCACGTCCGCTGCGTTCCTGATAAAGTCTGTCGCCGTGATGCCCGGATACACCACGCACACCCTGATATTGTCGGGCGCAAGCTCGATACGTGCCGTCAGGGAGATGCAGTTTAGGGCATACTTGGTGGAGGCGTAGGGCGCGAGGTTGGGAATCACCATCTTCGAGGTGCCCGAGCTCACGTTCACGATCACCCCACCACCCGCCTCCCTCATGATAGGGATAACCGCCTGCATAGCGGCCAGTACGCTCACCACGTTAAGCTCGAAAACGCTCCGGTACTTTCCCAGGTCCGCCTTCTCGACGGGCACGTGCATCCCCTGGCCCGCGTTGTTTACAAGGACGTCAATGTGCCCGAAATGCTCGTGCGCCCTCTCGATCATTCGCCGGACGGCGCTCTCATCGCGCATGTCAGTTGGGATCGCCAGCGACCCGGCGATCTCCCCCTCCAGTGCCCGCAGCTTATCCCCCGAACGCGCCGCTAGCGCCACCCTCGCGCCCCGCTCCCCAAACAACCTCGCTGTAGCCAGCCCGATCCCGCCCGACGCCCCCGTGATTACCGCCACTTTCCCTTCAAGCTCCACAACACGCCTCCCCTCTGATCTGTCCTCGGTAGGCAAGTATAGCACAGCCCCACGGAGCCCGGCGACCTACGACCTGCCCCTGTGATCGCTGCCTTCTACTGGTGTGCGTTTTCATTCACTGCGCGGCCAATCCGCCCACAATCCCAAACGTCTTTGGGCTTTTCGCTGCAAAAGCACGAGCTAAAGACTGGCAGGTGCCTGAGTTTGCAAATGGTCATCTGGCGATCCTCACCGCGCCACGCCAACTCGCCGATTTGCTGCTCAAGTTCGCCCCGTGAGAGATTCTAAGAGATTGCAGATAAGCCCTGGTTAAAAGGGGATCGACTTCGCCAAATCGATCCCCCTTTTGCTGCCCCGCCCCTGAGCGAGACCCAGCTTCGCTCACACCCAAAATCCAATATCCCCATCCCCGCGTATATATTGCAACTAGTGGCATTAAGCGTTATACTCTCTTGCAACTAGTAGCATTTTGGCGGGCCTGCCCAAAAACCAGTCAAGAGGAGTCTGCATCTAGATGAGTTCAACAGGCGCTACTGTCCGGCGTGGGAACATATTCGCCCACATCGTGAACGACCAATCGCCCGAGGTCCGCGGCAAGATAATGGCAATCTTTACGTTGCTGGCCCTCATAAACATCGTCTTATGGGGCCTCACGTTCGTCTTCTCCAGCGCATACCCGCTGGTCCTCAGCACCGGCTTCCTGGCTTTCACTTTCGGCCTGCGCCACGGCGTCGACGCCGACCACATCGCCGCCATCGACAACGTAACCCGCAAGCTCATGCAGGACGGCAAGCGTCCCGTGTCAGTGGGCTTCTTCTTCTCTCTCGGCCACTCCAGCGTGGTGGTGCTCCTGAGCATCGTGGTGGCCATCGCCGCTTCGCTAGTGCAGACTAACCTCCCTCAGTGGAAAGAGATCGGCGGGCTGATAGGCACATTCGTCTCCGCTGTGTTCCTATACCTCATAGGGCTCATCAACCTGCTGGTGTTCCTCGACATCTTCCGCATGTTCCGCCGGGTCACCCGCGGGGGCACCTACCAGGAAGAGACGCTCGAAACGTTCCTCGCCCAGCGCGGCATGATGAACCGCTTCTTCGGCCCCCTGGTCCGGCAGATCGACCGCAGTTGGAAGATGTACCCTCTCGGCTTCCTCTTCGGCCTGGGCTTCGACACGGCCAGCGAAGTAGCCCTGCTCGGTATCTCGGCGGCGGCGGGCGGAGCCGGTATGCCCATCTGGCTCGTGATGCTCTTCCCCCTCCTCTTCGCCGCCGGGATGAGTGTGGTCGATACCGCCGACTCTATAATGATGTTGGGTGCATACGGCTGGGCCTTCGTCAAGCCGGTGCGCAAGCTCTACTACAACATGAATATCACGCTCGTGTCGGTGCTCGTCGCCCTCGTCATAGGCACCATTGAGCTTCTCAGCATCATTGGCGACAGGTTCCAATTGCAAGGCGGCATCTGGAGCTGGTTGGGCGATCTTAGCTTCGAGACCATGGGCTACATAATCATCGGCATCTTCGTTGTAAGCTGGGCTGCCTCCACCCTGATCTACAAGCTCAGGAACTACGACGCAATCGAAGCCAACTCCGAGCCCCTGCTGGCCGAGGCAGACACCCAGACAACCAACGCGGCATGAGCCAAGAGGTGAAATGAATCGCATCTCTCCCGACAAAGTCGCCGAATACAAAAACCTCCTGCTCGACGCCGAGCTGCGTATAACCAGGCACCGGCTCGAAGTGTTGGAGGTGCTCGCCTCCACTCCTGGCCACATCACCGCCAACGAGGTGCTGGAGAGGGTCCGCAACCGCTACCCCGGCGTCAACAAGACCACCGTCTACCGCACCCTCGACCTGCTGGTCGAGTTGGGTGCAGCCACCATGACCCAGATGCCAGGGGGCGGCAACCAGTACAACCCATTCATGTACGAGCTAACCGAGCTACCCCACCACCACCTAATATGCAAAGAGTGCGGGAGCACGATCGAGCTGCCCAACTCCGCCTTCGACTCTCTCCGCAAGGTGGTCGAGACCCAATACGACTTCCAACCCTGCTTCGACCACTTCGCTCTCTACGGCATCTGTAAGCAGTGCCGATGAGTTAAAAGGGTGCACGGCCCACTCTGCCGTGGGCTTGGGGGATTGGAGTCCAATAGCCCAATACTTCCCCTTCCCCTAGCAGAGGGGTGCAGGGGTCTCCCTGCCGGGGGCTTGGGGGTGTCCCCAAGAATCCACTTTTCTACCCTTGTGCACCCCTCATAAACCCAAGGAGAATCCCCATGGCACAAACCCCAGCCGAAATCCGCAAGCTCTGCACCCGCTTTCTCTCGGGCCACAAACCCTGGTCGGTCAAGGACCGCCTCGCGAGCATGGCCGCCTCCCCCTGGGCCGAGTACGACCCCGACATCTACGGCGAGGGCGAACTCATAAACTCCCTGGAGCATGAGGTCGCCGAGCTGCTGGGCAAAGAATCCGGCCTCTTCGTCATGAAAGGCATAATCGCGCAGTTATCGGCCCTCCGCGCCTGGACCAACCGCTCCGGCGTCCACACCGTGGCCCTCCACCCCTGGAGCCACATCGACCTCGACGAGAGCCACGCCTACGAGCGCCTGCACCCCCTCCAGGGCCTCCGCACCGGCGACTACGAGCCCTTCCGCGCCGCGGACCTCGACGCCCTGGCCGAGCGCGTGGGCGTCGTCGTGGTCGAACTGCCCCTGCGGCGCTCCGGCTTCCGTCTCCCCCCGTGGGACGACCTGGTCGCCATCTCCGAATGGTGCCGCGAGCGAAACGTCCCCCTGCACTTCGACGGGGCCCGGCTCTGGGAGTGCACCGCCTTCTACGGCCGGAGCTACGCCGAGATCTGCTCCCTGGCCGACTCGGTCTACGTCTCCTTCTATAAGGGCGTGGGAGGTCTCGCCGGCTGCGTCCTCGCCGGCGCCGCCGATTTCATAAAGGAAGCCAACGCCTGGAAAGGCAGGCACGGCGGCAACATATTCACCGCCTTCCCATACGTCCTCACGGCAAAGCAGGGCCTCCAGGAGCACGTGCCCAAGATGGCCTCCTACTGCGCCCGTGCCCGCGACATCGCCGCGGCCCTCTCCGCCATTCCCGGCCTCCACATAGCTCCCGACCCACCGCACACCAACGCCTTCCAGGTCTACTTCCCCGCCCGCCCCAAACCCCTCGAGCAAGCCCACCTGGAGATCGCGGAATCCGAGCGTGTCTGGCTCTTTGGCGGCTTCTGGCCGACCCCCCTCCCCAACATCTCCATGAGCGAAGTCCAACTCGGCAGCGG
>JBJMMB010000034.1:0-4381 GCA_045805005.1 Chloroflexia bacterium | reverse complement strand
GGAGTGAGGTTGTTCTATGTCTATAACTATGCCATCCAGGACGGTGCTGATTACCGGCTGTTCCACGGGTATCGGGCGCGATACGGCGCAGCGGCTATCGAGAGCCGGGTACCAGGTCGCTGCCACGGCGAGAGACACCGGCAGCCTTACCGGCCTGCAGGTCGCGCTGAAGCTGGCACTCGATGTAACCGACAGCGCTTCGGTAAAGAGCGCGGTGGAGGAAACCATCGACAGACTGGGGCGCATTGACGTATTGGTGAACAATGCCGGGTATGGAGTGCGCGGGGCGGTCGAAGAGGTCTCAGACGAACAGTTTCGCAGTATGTTCGATGTAAACGTACTTGGGGCTTTGAGGATGGTGCAGGCGGTGACTCCGCACATGCGCGAGCAGGGAGAGGGGCGCATCATCAATATCAGCTCATTCGCGGGACGCCTGTCCCTTCCCGCGAACGGCACGTACTCGGCGACCAAGTTTGCACTGGAGGCCCTGAGCGATGCCTCGCGACTGGAGCTTGCAGCGTTTGGCATCCGGGTCGTGCTTATTGAGCCGGGCAATATCCGAAGCCAGTTCTATGCCACAGCCCAGGCCGGGGGCAGAGAGGCTCTCTCCAATCCCACTTCTCCCTACAGAGCCCTCTACCAGCGTTACTCTCGGGTAATGGGCTCCATGCGCAGGCGGGAGGCCGGTCCCGAGGTTGTTTCGCGTACAGTTCAGCGAGCAATCGAAGCCCGGAGGCCAAAGGCTCGATACCTCGTCGCCGTTTCCCTCCCCAACAGATTAATCCTGTACGCCGGAGACTCGGTTCGAGATTACATTCTCACACGGCTATTCAGAATTCGGTAGCGTTGCCAAAGTAGGAGAGGATCAAGTACATACGACCTATTCCAAAGCCCCGGCGATGGCTTCAGGGAAAGGGGTGGTGCGGCCAATGGCGAGGGCGGATTTGAAGGCGGTTTCGCCGAGTTGGGAGCGGGCGGTGGCGAGGTTGCGCTCGTAATCGCTGAGGTCGGCGGCCTGGAGGAGGGTGCCGCCGGCTTTGAGCATGGCGTCGGCGGAGCCGAGGAGGGTGGCGGCGCGCTCGGCCTGGCCCCGGCGGGCGGCTACGCCCGCGAGGCCGGCGATGCACATGGCTACGCCTACGTTGGCCCCGGTCTCGCGGAAGATGTTGAGGCTTTCGACGAAGGCGGTGCGGGCACGGTCGAGGTCGCCCAGGTGGTGGATGGCGTGGCCCATGTTGTGGAGGGTCATGGCCATGTTCCACTTTTCGCCAACGACGCGCCAGATGGCGAGGCTCTCTTCGTTGAGGGTGCGGGCGGCCTGGTAGTCCTCCTGGCAGCGGGCCACCTCGGCGAGGCTGAGGAGGGAGCCGGCTATGCCGTACCTGTCGCCAAGCTCGCGGAATATGGAGAGGCCGCGCTCGTAGAGGGAGCGGGCAGAGGCGTAGTCGCCCTGGTCGAGGGCCACGTTGCCGATGCTGGTGAGGAGGATGGCGATGGTGTACTTGTCGTTGAGGTCCTGGAAGAGGTCGAGGCTCTGGGTGAAGAGGGTGCGGGCGCTAGCATAGTCGCCCTCGCGGAGGGCTACATCGCCGAGGCTGCGGAGGGCGGTGGCGGTGCCGCGGGGGTCGTCCAGGTCGCGGAAAATTGAGAGGCACTGTTCGTAGAGCCGGGTGGCGCGGCCCAGGTCGCCCTCGCGGAAGAACATGAAGCCGAGGCCGCGGAGGGCATAAGCGACACCCGCCTGGTCGCCGAGTTCTTCGTAGGCCAGGCGGCTTTCCTCGTAGAGGGCGCGGGAGGTGGCGTGGTCACCCTGGTGCTCGGCCAGGCGGGCGGAGGCGCTTAGAGCCTTAGCGCGATGCGCTTGCGGCGACGATGGACGATGGACGATGGACGATGGGGGTGGGCCTTCGGCGGACGATAGACGATGGACTATGGACGATGGGGGAAAGGATGGCTGGTTCGTGGTCCCGGTCGTCCATCGTCTAGCTTGCTGGAGCACGCGGTTGAGCCAGTCGCGGCCTTCGCTGAGGTGGCCACGGCGGAACCAGAACCAGCCGAGGGCGGCGGCGAGGCGAAGGCCGATTTCGACCTCTCCCGCTTCCTCGGCCCAGTGGAGGGCGGCGCGGAGGTTGTCGTGGTCGGCGTCGAGCCTGTCGAGCCAGAGCTTTTGCTCGGGGCCCCGGATTTCGGGCTCGGCGGTTTCGGCCAGGCGCAGGAAGTGGAGGGCGTGGCTGCGCCGGACGTTTTCGGCCTCCCCGCTCTCGGCCAACTGCTCCAGGCCATACTCGCGGATGGTTTCGAGGATAGAGAAGCGCATGTCGGTTTCGGCCCCGGCCTCCTGCGAGGGGTCACCGCGGAGGAGGCTTTTGTTCATGAGGGAGAGGAGGCCGTCGGTGGCTGACGCGGGCGATGGACGAGGGACGGGGCCCGCGGCGGACGAGGGACGAGGGACGAGGGACGATGGGGTTGTGGAACCGGTACCCTTATTCCCATTGTCTGTCGTCCATCGTCCCTCGTCTGTTCGCCCATCGTCCATGACGGCTTGAGCGGCCGGGGCATCGAAGCCGCCTGAGAAGATGGAGATGTATCGGAAGAGGGTTTGCTCCGGAGGGTCGAGGAGGTCATAGCTCCAGGCGATGGCGGCTCGGAGAGTGCGCTGGCGGGCGGGGAGGTCGTGGGGACCTCCGACGAGGAGTTTGAGGGCGCCGGTGTGGGGGTCGGGGGTCGGGGGTCGGGGGTCGGGGACGAGGGAGACAGAAGGGGTGGTGGGGCCGGAGCCTTCGAGGCGCTTGAGCATGATCTGGGGCGTGTAGAACCTGACGCGGGCGGCGGCTAGCTCGATGGCGAGGGGGAGGCCGTCGAGGCGGCGGCAAATGTCGGCGACGGCGGAGGCGTTGTCGGGGGTGAGGGTGAAGCCGGGCCGGGCGGCCTGGGCGCGCTCGACAAAGAGCTGTACGGACTCGAGGCCCATGAGACGCTCGACCAGCGGGGGATATTTGCGTTGGGGCAGGGAGAGGGGCGGTACGCGCATCTCGTACTCGCCGTAGACGTGGAGGAGGGCGCGGCTGGTGACAAGGATCTTGAGGCCGTGGGCGGCGGCCATTAGCTCGGATACGAGGGGGACGGCGGATACGACCTGCTCGAAGTTATCGAGGAGGAGGAGGAGGCGCTTGTCGCGCAGGTAGTTCTTGAGGCTGTCGATGAGAAGCTGGCGGGCGCTCTCGCGAACGTCGAGGACCTGGGCGATGGCGGAGGCGACGAGGCGGCGGCTGGTGACTGAGGCCAGGGGGGCGAAGAATACTCCGTCGTCGAACTGTTCGAGCAACTCGGCGGCGACCTGGAGGGAGAGGCGGGTCTTGCCGGTGCCTGGGGGGCCAGTGAGGGTGAGCAGGCGCACGCCGGGGCGCTGGAGGAGGGCTTTGGCGGCGGCAACCTCGCGCTCGCGGCCTATGAAAACGTTGGGCTGGGCGGGCAGATTGCCGGGGTGGCGCAGGTAGGAGGGGTGGGGGTAGTGAAGGGTGTGCCAGGGGGCGTGGTCGTCGGCGTGGGTTATGACGCGGGGCTCAGGCTGGGAGTAGGGGGCGGGCTGGGGGGCGCCTGCCTCGGCGCGGGCGAAGCGCACGAATGCCTCGCGGTCGGCGGGTGGGATGTCGAGGCACTCGGCGAGGAGCTCGGCCACCTGGCGGGAGGGCCTGCGGTCGCCCTCTTCGATCTTCTTGATGGTGGAGGGGGAGCAGCCTACGCAGTTGGCGAGGTCCTGCTGGCGCATGTCGAGGGCCTTGCGAAGCTGGCTGACCCATATACCAAAGGATAGGGATCTGGCGGTGCTCATGGTTGGGGAGATTGTACACTATTTTGTAAGTTGGGGGGCACCCCCAAGCCCCCTTATTTGGGGAGCGGCCCCAAGCCGATGGGCGGGGAAAGCCCCTCCCCCTCTCCCCCTCTCGCTGGGGGAGAGGGGGAGAATAAGAATGAGTTTTGGGGGGCACCCCCAAACCCCCGGCAGGGAGCCCCCTGCACCCCTTTAGTTGGGAGACGCCCCCAAGCCCCCGGCAGGGAGCCCCTTGCACCCCTTGTGTCCCTTTGGGTGGCCCCGATGGTGGGGCGGGGTGCGGTTTTGTGGTCTAAATTGTGTCCCCGATTCGGGGTTGGGGGCTTCCATAGGGGGACGGTTTCTGATAGTCTTAGTGTGCTTGCGGTGTGGGGCCGCGGTTGGGGCATGCCTGCCGCGGGGGTAGTTCGATATTGGGCACCGTTACGTGTGGACTCTTGTCCGGTGTCGACCGGGCCGTTATGGTTGGGCATGGATGGGGAAGGAGCACGATGTATGGTGAGCAAGCAGAGTAGCCGCTGGGGTTGGGTGTATTTGTTGGTCGCGCTG
>JBJMMB010000033.1:0-11563 GCA_045805005.1 Chloroflexia bacterium | reverse complement strand
GATCAGCAGCGCGTTGGCCTTGGACATCGATGTGAGGAGGTTGGAGCCCTGGCCGCCGGTAGTGCGGGCCACGTATTCGCCTTCCTGCCTGGTGACTATCCCTCGGATGTACTGCTCGCGACCCGTGTCGTTCTTCAGGGGCTCCAGGGCGCGGGCGGGTATGATGGGGCGCTGGAGGCGCGATTTGCCGAGCATCTTCATGATGGCAGGGCGGCCGAATAGCTCCATGTTCACCATGCTCGATACAGGGTTGCCCGGCAGGCCCAGGAAGGGCACGTTGTTCGGGCCGATGTGGCCGAAGGCCAGGGGCTTGCCGGGGCGCATCCTCACCTGCCACATAGAGATGCTGCCCAGCGACCTCAGCACGTCCTTCACGATGTCGTAGTCGCCCACCGACACCCCGGCGGAGGTAATGACAAGGTCGGGTTGGAGGTCGAGGGCCTGGCGTAGTTTGGCAGTAAGGTCCTGCACGTCGTCGCGGGCCACGCCGAGGTTGTGGGCTATGCCGCCCCAGGCAGTAACCTGGGCAGCCACGGCGTAGTTGTTGGAGTTGCGTATCTGGCCGGGCCCCGGCTTCTCGGTTACGTCTACCAGCTCGTCGCCGGTCGCCATTATCGCCACGCGGGGCCTCCGGTGGGCCAGGACACGAGCCTTGCCTACCGCCGCGAGCACCCCTATCTCGGCGGGGCGTATGGTCGTGCCCCGGCTCAAGACCTGTGTCCCGCTGCGCGTGTCCTCGCCCGCCAGGCGCACGTTATCGCCAGCGCGCACGCCTCTGAAGATTAGTACGTCGCCCCCTATGGAGGCAGGCTCGGCGCGCACCTCGGGCAGGCGGCCGGGGTTGTCCAGAGCGCGGCCGTCGCTCGTATCCTCGAAGCGCACAACGGCATCCGCGCCGGGCGGGACGGGAGCGCCAGTCATGATGCGGAAAGCCGTGCCGGGCTCCACGCGGTCTTCTGGCCCGAGCGCGGCCCCGGCGGGCACGTAGCCGGTCACCCGCAGCGAAGCGGGCCTATTGGGGACAGCGCCCGCCACGTCGCCTGCCTGCACCGCGTACCCGTCCATCGCGGAATTATCGAATGGCGGCAGGTCGATATCGCTGCTCACGTCCTCAGCAAGCACCAGACCCACGGCATCGCTAAGGGGCAGCGTGACAGCCTCTAAGGGCGCAAACGCCCCCAGGATGGCTTCCAGGGCCTCCTGCACGCTGATGCTGGTAAGGGGAAGAGGATCGTTCATGGTGTTTGGAGTGATTATATCAGAAGTGCCGCCCCGGCCACACAAACAGTCAGCTTGAGAGCCAAGGAGAGGCAACCGTAGGGGCAGGCCCCCGTTGCCTGCCCTTGGTGCTAACCCCGGCCTTAGTGGCGCACGACCAGGGCAGGCAACGGGGGCCTGCCCCTACAGCCCTATTGTGACCTAGTGCGAACACTTACAAGACGCAAGGCGCTACGTGCTACAATAAGGTAACCACAAGGGCGCGGTCTGGTGCAACAACGGAGATAATCCCAGCCAATGAACGAGCAGGATAGCCAGTTCGCAGCAGGCTCCGGCGGAGCTGAGGCAACTTTGCATCTGCGCCGTCGAGAGCGTAGTAAGAGGGCTAGGGCTGCGCGGGCGTCGGCATCGCAGCCGCACAAGGTGCCTGGCTGGGGGTTCTGGGTCTTGTGGGCGCTTGCTTCGGGTATCGTGGGATTTGCCCCTGTCCTTGTGCGTCTTGCAGAATCGGCTGTTGAGGCCGGCGAGGGAGCGGGTGCGATACTCGTGCCCTGGGTGCTCGCAGTGTTGATTGGGCTTCTATGTGCGTTGGCGCAATGGGCGGTTCTCTATCCTTATATCCCAACCCTTAGTCCTGTCGAGTGGGTGCGAGCCGTCATGATTGGGTTCCTCGTGGCCGGTCTCTTATGCATAGGCAGTCTTTTTGCTACACTCTACGTTATCATCTTGTACATGGGCTCTCTCCTGTTCTTCGTGAATGGCCATACACCAGACATGAACTCGCCGGAAGTCGCTACTCCATATGCCATATTGAATATGTTGCTGTTATTTGTAGGAGTGGGAATCTCAGCTGTAATAGGGTCGGCACAGTGGGTAGCTTTGCGGCGGTATCTACCGAATTCCAAGCAACTGATAATCTCAAATATGATTGCTGCTATTGTGTTCCAGCTTTCGGCACTGCTATATGCTTATGCAACGACAGGTGTGACGGCCTTTGAAGGCGAAGCCTTGAGGAACACGATAATCTCAGGCTGGATAGCAACGCTGTTCTTGAGTGGGACCATTACGGGCGTTACGTTAGTCCGAATTTTGCGGCGTCCAATCGAAGCGGAAACTGTGTAAAACATCTTCTTATGTCTCACATCTCATATTCCAGGCCTTACGTTTTACGTCTCATATTTCCCGTCCCACGCCTCTCATTTCACGCCTGTCAATACCTTTGTCCCACTCGCCATAGTACGTAAGGGCTGTACTCGCGCATAGATTAAAGCCACTCTATTTGGTATAATCGCAGCAGGAACGGGGAGGTTCGGGGAGATGTCTCATCCTCGCTACCGAGGGTTTTTGCTTGACAAATGAGTCCACTAAGGTCCATAAAGGACCTATAAAGAAAACGGCCGCTATGACCCGAGAAGGGAAGACTATGGACGACGCTGCACGCGGTGGGAACCACACCCTACCGCTATTACCCCTAAAAAACGTGGTTGTATTCCCACGTACCATAGTTAACCTCACAGTAGGCCGCGCTCGCTCGGTGCAAGCTCTCAATACTGCGATGGGGGCCGATAGGCGCCTGATCGTGATGGCCCAGAAGAGCGACGAGCACGACGAGCCGCTGCCGGGCGACCTTTACTCCATAGGTACCATGGTCGAGGTGCGGCAGGTCCGCCGCCAACCCGACTCAAGCCTGCAGGTCGAGGTCGAAGCACTAAGCCGGGTCACCGTCACGGGCATTGTCCAGGAAGAGCCTTGCCTGATGGGCGAGGTGGAGGAAGTGGTTGAGGTAAGCAACGGGGAGAAAGAGATCGAGGCGCTCATGCGCCATCTTGCGGAGCTCTTCACCCGCTACGCGGGCCTCAACAACAAGGTGCCCCAGGAAGCCCCCGAGCATATCCGCGCCGCCCGCAATTCCGGCTACATGGCAGACCTGCTGGCCGCCCACCTCCTTTCGGATGTGCACGAGCGCCAGCGCGTTCTTGAAATGCTTGAGCACGCAGAGCGGCTGCAATACATGTCGGGCGTGCTCGCCAATGAGATAGATGTGCTTGAAACCGACCAGCGAGTGCGCAGCAAAGTGCGCGCCGCGTTGGACAAGAACCAGCGCGAGTTCTACCTCAGGGAGCAACTCAAGGCCATTCACGACGAGCTAGCGGGCGAGGGCGGTAACGAGCTGGCCGAGGTGCGCGACCGCCTGGAGAAGAAGGGCCTGCCGGACGACATCCTGCAGAGGATGCTCAAGGAGCTCAACAAGCTCGAGCGCATGCCCTCCGTTTCCCCGGAATCGACCGTGCTGCGCAACTACATCGACTGGATCCTGGTCCTCCCCTGGAGCGAACGCAGCGCCGACCGCATAGACCTGCCCCTCGCCGAGCAGGTGCTCGAAGAGGACCACTACGGCCTGGAACAGGTCAAGGAGCGTATCCTCGACTTCCTGGCAGTTCGCCAGTTGACGACGCGCACGAAGTCGGAGCAGAAGGCCGCGGAGGCGACTGACGAGACCCTGGCCGCGAATGCCTCCAGCGATTCGTCCGGACCGGGCGCGGCTCGCAAGCCCACTCAGCGGGGCAACGTGCTCTGCTTCGTCGGGCCTCCGGGCGTCGGCAAGACCTCCCTCGGCCAATCTATCGCCCGCGCCATGAACCGCAAGTTCGTGCGCCTCTCCCTGGGAGGCGTGCACGACGAAGCGGAGATACGCGGGCACAGGCGGACCTACGTGGGCGCCATGCCTGGCCGCATCATCCACGGGATGAAGATGGCCGGCACGGTCAACCCCGTCATGCTGCTCGATGAGATCGACAAGATGACCTCCGACATGCGGGGTGACCCCGCCGCGGCCATGTTGGAAGTCCTGGATCCCGAGCAGAACAGCACCTTCGTGGACCACTACCTCGACGCGCCCTACGATCTCTCCGACGTGCTTTTCATCACCACAGCGAACACGCTCTACGGCATACCAAGGCCGCTGCGTGATCGCATGGAGATAATTGAGATCGGGGGCTACACCGAGGAGGAGAAGGTGCAAATCGGGCGCAGGCACCTGCTGCCCAAACAAGTCGCCGCCCATGGGCTGGAGCCCGGTTTCCTGGAAGTACCCGACCGCATCTTGCGCGCTATTATAGGCACCCATACCCGCGAGGCTGGGGTGCGCGAATTTGAGCGCAAGCTTGCGACCATTTGCCGAAAGGCGGCACGCCGGGTCGTTGGAGGGCGCACCACCAGGGTCAGGGTCTCCACCCACAATCTCGATGAGTTCCTGGGCACGGCTCGCTTCCGGGCCGACCAGGAGGTCAGGCACGACCAGATAGGAGTGGCCCTGGGGCTTGCGTACACCGAGCACGGCGGCGAATTGCTGCCGGTCGAGGTTGCCGTCATGCCGGGCAGGGGAGGGCTGATCATCACGGGCAGGCTCGGGGACATCATGCAGGAATCGGCACGCGCCGCGCTCTCTTTTGCGCGCACGCGGGCCACCCCTCTGCAGATCGACCTGGAAGTGATCGAGAAGAGCGACCTGCACATCCACGTGCCGGAAGGGGCAATACCCAAAGACGGGCCATCCGCGGGTATTACCATGGCCACTGCCGTCATCTCCGCGCTCTCCCACCGCCCCGTGCGCAGCGACGTAGCCATGACGGGTGAGATCACCCTCACGGGCCGCGTGCTCGCCATCGGCGGGCTCAAGGAGAAGGTGCTGGCCGCCCACCGTGCCGGAAGCAAGTACGTGATAGCCCCCATGGCCAATAAGCCCGACTGGACCGACCTGCCGCGCACCGTGCGCCGGGAGATCGAGTTCATCTGGGTGGAGACCATGGACCAGGTGATAGCCTGGGCCCTGCGCCCGGCAGGCGGGGAGGACCCCGCCGTGCCCGTCGCAGCTCACGGCGAGCGGGAGGACGCGCCAAGCCCGTCCGAAGGCAACTCTATCAACGACAGCGGGCCCTTACTCGAGCCCCCGGCAGTGCAGACCGCGCCCACTAACAGCAAGCGCGGCTCCCGAAACGGCAACTCATCCGAAAACAGGAAGCATCGAGCCGCTAAGAGAGCAGCAAATAGCGCATAACTCGCATTCAGCCTCGCGAACTAGACAATTGGATTGACGCGTAATTTTAGACGCGAACAAGCGAACCACAAGCTGGGACAACTGTCCCACGCTTGCGTTTGCCATTTACAAGCAATGAGTACTGAGTATTAAGGACCGAGTAGCCTAAAGCTGGCTCGGTCCTTAGTATTCAGTACTCGGTAATGGAGAAGGAAATTGAACGAATATAACAACAGAAGAAGTTACTCTCGCGTGCCGCGAGAGGGAGGATCCGGGAGGGACGGGAGCCGCAGGAGGACCCAGGGAGGAGATGGAGGTAACGCAGGTAACGGTGGGCGAGGCAGTCGCCCTCGCGATACGGACCGAAGCCGCCCAGCCGAGGGCGGGCTGACCTGGATGAAGATGGACTTACATTTGCATACCCCCGCTTCTTCCGACTACCGAGACCCCGGCATCTCATACCTTGACATACTGAAGAAGGCCGAAGAGAGAGGCCTCGACATGATAGCTTTCGCCGATCATAACACCATCGGCGGTTACGCGGCTATGCATCGCGAGATCGAGACCCTCACCCTCCTCGAGAAGCTGAACCGCATCAACGACCAGGAGCGCGCCACCCTCAACGAGTACCACCGCCTGCTGAGCCGCATCGTGGTCCTGCCCGCGTTCGAGTTCACGGCTACCTTCGGCTTCCATATCCTGGGCATCTTCCCGGAGAACACATCGGTGCGCAAGCTTGAATACCTGCTGCTGGATCTGAACGTGCCGGAGGACAGGATGGTCATAGGCGCGCCCGACGTGGGCTCAACCTCCGACGTACTGCGGGCCTACGCAGGCATCGCGGGCGCGGGGGGCCTGGCCATCGCCGCTCATGCCAACTCGTCCAACGGCGTGGCTATGCAGGGCTTCCCCTTCGGGGGACAGACCAAGATCGCCTACACGCAGGACCCCAACCTGGCCGCCATCGAGGTGACCGACCTCGAAGCAGGCGGCAGGCGCACCACCGCTTCATTCTTCAACGGCTCCAAGCCCGAGTACCCGCGCCGCATGCACCTGATACAGGGCTCGGACGCGCACTCGCTGGAGACCGAGCAAATGGACAGCGCGAATAAGCGACTTGGCGTGGGAGCCCGCGTGACCGAGATCCTGGTCAAGGAGGCGTCTTTCGCTGCATTCAGGGAGATCCTCATGGGCGACGATTTCACCCGCATCCGTCCACACCGCGCGGTTTCGGCCTGGGAGTTCGCCGAGCGGGCACGCTCCGAAGGCCCCAGCCTCACGCAATCATTCCACGAGCGCGCCATGACGAAGACCAACCGCACCCGCCCCATTCTGCACGACATTGCGGCATTCGCGAACACGAGCGGCGGCACGATCTACGTGGGCGTCACCCCCGACAACCGCGTGGCGGTGCATGGCGTGGAGCGCGCCGAGGACGATGTACGCCTGCTCCGGGCGGACATCCAGCAATCGTTTGACCCTCCCATAAGCGTTGACTTTGATGTGAAGCAAGCGGGCGCGAGGGCTGTCATCGCGATCAAAGTGGCCGAGGGAAGGGACACGCCCTACGTCTACACGCCCACCGGCCAGATCTACATCCGCGCCGAGGACGAGACGGTTGTGGCGAAGAGGGACGAGATAATCAACCTGGTGCGCAAGTCGGGGGTCGTGGGCGCGGCCCCCAGACCGCAGTCCTCGCTCGCCCTCCCGCCGCCTCCTGCTGCGGCCGCGAGCGCGCCCTCCGAAGCCAGGGCCACGCCGGTGCCGACCGTCCCCGAGCAGGGGCGGTGGACCCGCGAGGCGCGGCCCGGCAGCAGCGCCGGCAGCGGCCAGGCCCCCAGGAGCGCAGAGCCTGCCCCTCCAACCCGCGACCGCGCCATCGCCGAACCAGGCCAGCAGCAAGAGCGCGCCTACCGCCCCCCGGCCTTCCCTAACCTCCCACCGGAGAAGATAAAGGGAAGGGTCCAGCCCATGGGCGGCCCGCCCTCGGCAGGCTCGGGCGGGGCCGACACCGAGCGCCTCAACTGGGAAGAAGGCGGCGAATCCGCGGAGACCGCCAATCCTGAGGTCGTAACCACCCCGCTCACCACACACCAGTTGGAGGACTACCTGGAGAACGGGGCCAACGCCACGGTAACCCTCACCCCTTTGCAGGACACAGGGCGGAGCAGGCGCAGGCGGGGACGGGGTGCGACCGAAGAAGCAGCGGCCCCGGAGGCCGAGAGCCTGGAGCCCGCGATTATGGAAGCCGCACCGGTGGCAGAAGCGCCGGCCCCTGAAGTTGCAGCGCCACCGGCGCGCTCTAGCCGCTCCAGGCGCAAGGGAGCGGCGGCTGTGGCCGAGGCCTCCGAAACGCCGGCGGCCGAGGCAGCCCCGCCAATGGAGGCCACCGTCTCGTCCGAGCACATGACGCGGGAAGAGATCGTCGAAGCCGAGGCACCGCGCAAGGGGCGCCGCTCTCGCAAAGCCACGCAACAACTCGAGATAGAGGCACCCACGGCGGCCGCGGCAGCCACCGAAACAGGTACCGAGGCAATTCTCACCGAAGCCGAGGTCGAGCCGGGTGCCCAGCAGCCTTTCGAAATCGCCCCCGAGGCCCCGGCCAGGAAAGGCCGCTCTCGCGGCAAGAAGAGCGCAGGCGCCGAGAGCGAGGCGGCCCCCGCCCAGGCGATGGAAGCGCCGCCCGCCCCCGAGCAAGCGGAATCAGGCAGGAAGCGGGGCCGCAAGAGCGCGAAGTCGAGCGCCGCCAGCGAGCCCCAGCAGGCCGACCTCCCCAATCCCCCTTCCACGGGCGTGGAGATAATGAGCACCGAGATGCGCGGCACCACCCGTTACCACACCATGCGCGACCTGCGCAACCAGACCACCGTGCATAATGTCACCCGGCAGTCCGCCCGGCGTCTCTGGCATTACGCCATCATGCAAAATGAGCATGGCGAGCCGGCGATGGCCGAGGTGATGTGGCACCCCCAGTTGCCCATCGGCATCTGGCGGCGAGGCCAACGCGCCGGGGCCATGCGGTCCGACCTGGTCATGCGCCAGCCCGACGGCACCCTACTCGTTTATTATGGCGTTACCGACGAGGGGCTTCACAGCCCGTGGCAAGACCTCGTGGACATGGCCGAGGAAGCAGGGTACGAAGGCCCCGATTCTATAGGCGGCTGAACTTTTACGAATGGTATCAAAAGCTGACGGGGCCCCTGCGACGGCTCTGTCAGCTTTTTGATATAATAGCCCGAACCTTCTCCTGAAAGAGGCACACCCATGAAAAAACGCATACTCACGGGCGACCGCCCTACCGGCGCGCTCCACCTCGGGCACTACGTCGGCTCGCTCGCGGACCGGGTGCGGTTGCAGCAAGAGTACGACAGCTACATCGAGATAGCGGACGTGCAGGCCCTCACTGATAACTTCGATGACCCTCAGAAGGTGCGCGACAACGTGCTGGAGGTGGTGTACGACTACCTGGCCGTGGGCCTCGACCCCAATGTGGTGACCATCTTCGTGCAGTCGCTCGTTCCCCAGATAGCGGAGCTTACCGTTTTCTTTTCCAACCTGGTGAGCGTGGCTCGCCTTGAGCGCAACCCGACCGTCAAAGACGAGATACGCGAGAAGCAGATGGAGGGCAAAGTAACCTTCGGCTTCTTGGGGTACCCTGTTTCGCAGGCCGCCGACATAATGATCGTCAACGCCAACCTGGTGCCTGTGGGCGAGGACCAGGCCCCGGTTATCGAGCTGACGCGTGATATAGTGACACGCTTCAACGACATCTACGGCGAGACCTTCAACATGCCGGAGATAATGATAGGCAAGGTGGCCCGCCTCCCCGGCACCGATGGCAGGGGCAAGATGGGCAAGAGCCTCGGCAACGCCATCTACCTCAAGGACGACCCCAAATCGGTGGAGCAAAAGGTCAGGAATATGTACACCGACCCCACACGCCTGCGGGCTACCGACCCGGGCCACGTCGAGGGCAACCCCGTCTTCGCATACCACGACGCCTTCAATCCCAATAAAGACGAGGTCGAGGAGATGAAGCGTCTCTACCGGATAGGGGGCATCGGGGATGTAGCAGTCAAGGCTTCGCTTACGAAAGCCCTCAACGACTTCCTGGCCCCCATACGGGAGCGCCGCTCGAAATACGAAGCCCAGCCCGATTACGTCCGCAACATCGTGATGGAAGGAACCCGCACGACCCGCAAAGTCGCCGACGAGACGATGCACAAAGTGCGGGCGGCGATGAAGATAGACTACTTCCCAGGGACGGATCTGGAGCCCTAATAGGGCCTAACAGGTCGTTGGGCACTAACGATAGCAAGAGCAGGGGCGAACCTTGTGTTCGCCCTCCGTGGGTACCACCAGGGGAAGGGCGAACACAAGGTTCGCCCCTACAGCAACTGGATAGGCGCTCCAAGACTAGGAGAAGCTATGGATAATTTGTTGGTAGCGGTCATCATGGGCAGCAAGTCCGACTGGGAAACGATGAGCAGCGCGGACGGCATGTTGACGAAGTTCGACGTGCCCCACGAGTGCCGGGTGCTGTCGGCGCACCGGACGCCCGCGGCCCTCACGGAATACATCGCGGACGCCGAGAGGCGGGGCGCGCAGGTGTTCATCGCGGCGGCGGGGGGAGCCGCCCACCTGGCCGGGGTGATCGCGGCCCAGACCCTGGTGCCTGTGTTGGGCGTGCCTATCGAGAGCCAGTCGCTGAAGGGCCTCGACTCGCTCCTCTCGATGGTGCAGATGCCGGGCGGCATACCGGTGGGCACGCTCGCGATCGGGAAGGCGGGGGCTAACAACGCGGCGCTGCTGGCAATCGCCATCCTCGCCAACTCGCGCCCCGACCTGCGCGAGCAACTCGAGAGGTTTCGCCAGGAGCAGGCACAAAAGGTGCTCAACGAAACCTTACCATGACCCAGCCGCTCGATACGCTGAAGCAACTCCCGCCCCTCATGCCACAGTTCCTGAGGAGGCGGCGAGCCGGCCTCCCCGCCCGCGCACAGTTGATGCGAGACCTTGGGCTCGACCCCAGGACCATGAGCGTACTCTTCTTCCTTCACCAGGTGCAGGGCAGCTATGAGGGCCACCCTGTAACCATCTCTCAGTTGCGCGCGTATGAGCCCTACAGCGCCATCGACTGGTGCACAGCCCCCCTGGGGGTCTTCCTGGAGAAGGGCCTGGTGGCAGTGGATACAGGCGGCGCCTACACCCTGACTCCCCGCGGCCGAGAGGCAATGGACGACTTGCACGCTGCCGGCAGGCAACACGTTTCGCAGCTTCAGCCCCTCCCCGAGGAAGAGTTGGAGACCCTGGCCGACCAGTTGGAGCGCGCCACCGCGGGCTTCATAGCCGACCCCGTCCTCTCTCCCCGCCCCGGCAGCCACCTGGAGGGGGCCCGCTCTCTGCGGGTGGACAGCGACACCCTCCACGCCATGGTGCGCATCGAGCAGGCCATATACGAACTCTGGGGAGCGCGAGACGACGCCCACATGAAAGCCTGGCGCGACGCGGGGCTGGAAGGCCCGCCTCTGGACGTGCTCACGCGCCTCTGGACGGGCGAGGCGAGCACCCTGGCTGGCCTGCAGGAAGTCCTCGCGGATGAACAAACGCCGACGGACATCGACAGCAGCCTCGCCTACCTCCTGGATAAAGAGTATATTCAGCGCGATGGGGATAGCGTGCAACTTACCCCAGAGGGCGTTCTGGTGCGGGAAGACATCGAGCGCGACACCGACAAGTTGTATTTCGACCCGTGGCCCCACACCACCAGGGACGCCCGCTGGGTACTCGGCGCGCTGCGGAGGCTTATCGACAACCTCCCCACGCCCCCTCCGCCCCCGCCCGACCAGACTCAGCAATCAGGAAGGTAAACCAGAGCATGGACAGGAAGAACATATCCACCGGCACCCCGTGGGAGCCCATCGTCGGCTATTCCAGGGCCGTGCGCGTAGGCTCAACCGTACACGTTTCGGGCACCACCGCCACCAGCGAGAACGGCCAAATAGTGGGCAAAGGCGATGCCTACGCCCAGGCTACCCAGGCCCTGAAGAACATCGAAGCCGCCCTTCAGGCCGCGGGAGCCCGCATCGAGGACGTGGTCAGGACGCGCATGTACGTCACCAACATGGACGACTGGGAGAAAGTCGGCAAAGCCCACGGCGAGTATTTTAGAGACATCCGCCCCGCCGCCACGATGGTGGAAGTAAGCAGGCTGATAGATCCGGAGATGCTGGTGGAGATAGAAGCGGAGGCGGTGGTAGGGGGCTAGTGGAAGACATCGAGGTAACAAGCTGGAACGACCTGAACGAG
>JBJMMB010000032.1:0-2726 GCA_045805005.1 Chloroflexia bacterium | reverse complement strand
TAGGTAGGGGCTTCACGTCTAATCGCAGATTGCGCCCAGGGTTAATTAGCTCAATCTCCTCGAACACCGAGTGCGCGAGTTGGCCCATATTGACCTCTTGTAGCTCCATCTGCTGCCGGCCTAGCCTGGAGAAGGATAACAGGTCGTCTACTAGCTGCCCCATGTTTGTTGCGCTGTCGCGGATCAACGCTAAGTAGCGTTGGCCCTCTGCGTCAAATTGCTCGCCGTAGTCCTCCAATACCGCGTTGGAGAACCCGGTAACGGCACGCAGAGGCGCTCGCAGGTCGTGTGACACCGAATAGGAAAAGGCTTCCAGCTCTTTATTGGCGAACTCCAACTGCTCGGTCCGCTGCAGCACCCGCCGCTCCAGGTCTTCGTTCAGCATCTTGATCTCGCTCTCCGCACGCCTGCGCTCGGCCAGCTCCTTCTGGGCCGCGCCATACAAGCGGGCATTGTCTAAAGCTATCGAGGCAAGTTGGGCGAAGCGAGTCAGTATGTCCATCCCATCGGGCGTGAAGGTCTGCTCGGCTTCCAGGTGGGCCAATCCCAGCACGCCCACCACCTGCGAAGCCGATGCCAGGGGGAAGCCGACTACCGCGTGGAAAGGCACGCCTTTGAAACCGGCTGCGCGTTCCGGCCAGGTGCTATAGTCGCTCACGACCATAGGTTGCGCGGTCTCCCAGACCTTGCCGGCTAACCCCTCGCCCTTTTTCAGGCCCTCACCGACGCTCTGGCTAAACAACCCCACTCCCGCCTGCAAAACCAGGCGCCCCTTCTCGGGTTCCACCACATAGATGTAGCCGTGAGGTGTGCCCACCAGCGCGCCAGCGTGTTGCAGAATGACCTCCAACAGGTCGGCTAAATCTAGACGGTTCATCAAGGCCAGACTGGTATCGTGTAGCGCTCCTAGATAGGCGTTCTGCTGCTGCATCCTCTCTTCGGCGCGCTTCCGCTCGGTGATATCTCGCCCGATGCACACGGTGGCGACCGGGTGCTCGTGCTTGTCTCGCGCCACTGAGGCCGACAGGCTCAGACAGCGCACTTCGCCATCCCCCCGCCGGTAGTCTATCTCGTGGTTCATAACCCCTCCGGCCTGCACCAACGCTGAGAATTGTCCGGGGTCCGAGAAGAGCGGATCACCGATAACTTCCACCGCAGCTTTGCCGGTCAACTCCGCTGTAGGGGACCCAAACAGCTTGCCTGCCGCCCGATTAGCCACCCGTATCACACCTTCCTGGTCAAGCACGAACAGGGCATCGGTCATGGTATTGATGATCTGTTTAGCAGCGAAGGCGGGAGTGATGTCCACCAGGCGGTACGTCCATATCGCTCGCGCCGCCGCGACCACGAAGCCGAGGATCGCCAGGTAGCCGAACGGGTACAGAGGCACGCCATAAGCGGGCACGAAGTCGACTGACCCCAGGTACCCTATAGCGAACGCCAGCATGAGCGCCCCGATGCGGTCCCTGTGCACCCCCCGTGGCGATGTCCGGTATTCGCGCCAGTAATGCACCATGCTCGCGCCGAGCAGCGCGCCGAAATAGGTTACGAACGGGAGACCCAACCAACTGTAGTGGGCATAATAGCCCCACGGGTAGTGGTACAGGTCGCTGATCAATGCGCCGGTGCCAATGGCCGCCAGCGAAAACAACCCCGCCATGCCCCAAGCTGCCCATACAACCACTTTGTACCGCCGGTATATCCCGAGCACTATTACGGTAAATTGGTACGTGGCTGCCGCGATAAATGGAACGCCCAGGTAGGCGGCCCTGGACCACCAGAGCGCCACCCGCTCGTCTGTGGCCAGGTAGAGCCACGATTGGGCAAACAGCCACACCCCAACCACCAGGGTTACCAGGAAGAAGGACGCGCTAACCGCAGATATTCGCTCGCGTGCAAGGGCAAGCACGCCCAGCAACAGGACCGCCGACATGGTGACGAACGTCGGTATGGAATAGAGGCTGAAAGCATAACCGGGAGCTGCTAACATCTATACTCGCTTCCCTCCGGCCAGGGTAGTCCGGCAATCCGCCTTTGATACGATCTTGTTTTCTATTATAATGGCTACAAATCCCGAAAACCACGCTTCGTGAGTTCTCAGGGCGTCCGACCACTAACCACTATGATCAAACTGCTTATTTGCGAAGACCAGACACTGCTCAGGCAGGGGCTGGTGGCGGTGCTTGGGTTGGAGCCCGAAATCGAGATAGTGGGTGAGGCGGCCAACGGCAGCGACGCGGTGGAGAAGGTAGCGGCCCTGCAACCCGACATTGTGCTTATGGACGTGCGGATGCCTATCATGGACGGCGTGGAGGCCACCCGCATTATCACCAACCAGCACCCCAAGACCCGCGTGATTATCCTCACCACGTATGATTACGAAGAATACGTCTTCGAGGGGGTGAAGGCCGGAGCCATGGGCTACGTGCTAAAGGACATGGCGGCACCCGAGCTCGTAGCCACCATACGGCGGGTGTACGGAGGTGAAAACTTCATCCAGCCAACCGTCGCCACTAAAATCCTCTTCGAGTTCGCCAGGGCCGTCAAGCGCACCTCAACCACCCCTGGCTACGAGCCGCTAAGCGAGCGTGAGAAGGCCATCATTAGCTGCCTGGCCCAGGGGATGACCAACCGCGATGTGGCCCTTGATATGTCGCTGGCCGAGGGCACGGTCAGAAACTACGTCTCCATCATCCTCTCAAAGCTACACGCCGCCAACCGCGTAC
>JBJMMB010000031.1:0-3739 GCA_045805005.1 Chloroflexia bacterium | reverse complement strand
TCCTAGAACTCCGCGCTCTCTGTGTCTCTGCGGTGAATAACCAACGCCTGCCAACCACCCAACTCAGGGAGCGCGTCCTGGCCTGCCCATACAATTAATCCTTGGCGTCTTGGCGTCTTGGCGGTTTCTTAATTTCCAGGTCCGTAGCCGGGTGTGCCTCGCGAGCGCGTTCCATCGTCCATCGTCCATCGTCTGCCAACGGCCCCCAATCCTGTTATAATTTCCCATATGGCCACCGCGTCCCGCACCGACACCCCGCCCGCCCCCCATCCACCCCGATCACCAGCCATCGCGGACGAGCAGGTACCCGCCCACATCGCCGTACCCGCCCCCGAGCGAACTATTCCCTATCGCGCCCTCCTCCTCTTCTACCTGCCCCTTGGCTTCAGCGGGCTAATGATGACCCTCGACCTGCCCATCGTCAACGCCTTTCTCAACCGCCTGCCCAACCCCGATACCTCGGTAGCCGCGCTCCGTGTCGCTTTCTCCCTGGCCCTCGTCTACGAGGCGTCCCACATCTCTATGATAGACGCCTCTACCGCCCTCTCCGCCGACCTCACCGTCTTCCGCATGCTGCGCCGCTTCTACCTCGTCATGGCGGGAGTGCTCCTTGTCGTCGCCTCCATAGTCGCCTTCACACCCCTCTACGACCTGATAGTGCGCGGGCTGATGAACATACCCCCCGAGGTGGCCGCGGCCGCCAGGCCCGCCGTCTGGGCCTTCCTCCTCTGGCCCATCCCCATTGGCTGGCGGAGGCTCCACCAGGGAGCCCTCATCAAGCACGGCCACCCCAGGCCCGTGGGCGCCGGCGGCCTCGTTCGCCTCACCTCCCTCGCTATTGGTCTCGCCTTCTTCGTCTGGTTCGGCACCGGCGGCGTAATCCGCATCGAGCCCGCGGCCATCGCCGTCCTCGCCATGCTCGTCAGCGTCACCGCCGAGGCCGTCGCCGTCCACGGCTGGACCCAGCGCGTCCTACGCACCATGCCCGAGACCACCCCCGGTAAGCCTGCCCCCTCGTACCGCGACCTCCGGCGCTTCGTCTTCCCCCTCAGCGGCACCGCTGTCATGAGCACCCTAGTCCAGCCCGTGATCACCGCCGGCATAGCCTCTGCCGCCATAGCCTGGGCCTCCCCCGGCGGCAGCGTCGTCGCCGTCGCGAGCTACGCCATAGCCTGGAGTATGGCCTTCCTCGTCATCGGCCCCACCTTCAGTATGACCCAGGCATCTATCACCTGGCACTCCAGCCCCGACGCCCAGGTCCGAACCCGCGGTCCTCACGTGCTCCTGGCCATGGGCTTTGGCCTCGCCGCCCTCGTGGCCCTGGCGGTCTTCACCCCATTCGCCTACTGGCTCTTCACCACCCTCCTCCAGTCGCCGCCGCAGACCGCCCTCATGGCTGTCAGTGTCGCCTACTGGCTCATACCCCTGCCCATCCTCCACTCCATCTCCTACATGCTTCGCGGCAAGCTTATCGCCCGCCACCGCCCCCAGGCTGTGCGCCTCGCCCAACTCATCGACCTGGTTGCCATCATCGCCATCGTCCTCGCCGCCTGCACCCTCCTCTCCCCCCTCCTCCAGGGCCTCCCCGCCGCCCCCCTCGCCGCCATCGCCTACGACCTGATGCTTTGCGTCGACATAGCTGTCCTCGCCTTCACCCTCCGCCGCTGATGCCTTAGCGACCGTTGGCTATCCACGCCCGTTTAAGCTTTGTGCACACTCACTCCATATTGTCACCGTTCTTGTTCGTAAGTCTCGGTCCTGGGTTGTCCCTGTGATAGAATACTTGCAGAGGTTCGTCCGCCCGGTTGCCCACGGATGAGCTAGCCAGGCATGGGCTCAACTCGCTTCGTGGCCTTCGAGGAGGTTAACATGCTCACTAACTATATTCGCGCTGCTATGCATAAGGCGAAATACGAATTACTAGCTGATGACGGTACCTTCTATGGGGAGATTCCTGAGTTCAATGGCGTGTGGGCCAATGCTGCTACACTCGAAGAATGCCGCGATGAATTGGAGGAAGTATTGGAAGAGTGGCTGCTCTTCAGCGTCTCGCGGAATCTACCCTTGCCCGCTGTCGATGGAATAGAACTGATAATCAGAGACGTTGCCTGATGCCGCCATTCGGTCCAATCTCCCGTCTAGACTTGATTCGATATCTACGGCAGGCAGGATTTGAAGGCCCCTTTGCGGGCCATCGCCATCAGTTCATGCTCAGAGGGGTTACGCGCATTCGTGTCCCGAATCCTCACCCGGGCGACATAAGCAGAGAACTCCTCGCTCGAATTCTTCGTCAGGCCCAGATCGATAGAGCAGACTGGGAGAAACTTTAGTCGCTCTCATCCCAACACCAAACGTCCCGACACTCCCCGGAGGTATGTAAACCTTGCTATCGCGCGTTCCCTCCCGTGGCGGACGGCTCCCACGCCTTCTCGCCCTCCTTCTAATATTGCTCCTTTATATAACCGCGACCCTGCCCGCCGTCCAACCCGCCGGTGCTCAGAGCGGCGGTGGCTCGAAAATTGCCAACATTCCCGATAACCCCTACGGGGTGAACGTCTTCCTGCACAAAGAAGTGGAGGCATGGAAAATAGAAGAAACCTTGCGCATGGTGGCCGCCGCCAACATCAAGTGGATCAAGCAGGAGTTCCCCTGGAACGAAATAGAGTTCCGCAAAGGTTATTTCCAAGACGATAAGTGGAACAAGTCCTCCTGGGAGAAGTTCGACAACATAGTCAATCTCGCGGGCAAGTACGGGCTGACCATCATCGCTCGTGTGGACCACCCGCCCGATTGGGCCAAGGCCCCGGCGGGAGGCGACTCGCCCATCAAAGACAACGCCGACCTCGCAGACTTCACCAATGCCCTCCTCGACCACTATGGCGACAAGATCAAGTACGTCCAGCTATGGAACGAGCCCAACCTCTCCGCCGAGTGGGTGCCCGGTAAGGCCGTCGACCCCTCGGCCTACGCTGCCATGCTGAAAGCCGTCTACCCCACCGTGAAAGACGCCCACCCCAAGGCTATCGTCCTCAGCGCCCCCATGGCGATGACCCTCGAGGGCCCCGAGAAGCGCGGCAATATGAACGATCTCGACTACTGGAACAAGCTATACGATGCGGGCGTCAAGGGCAGTTTCGACATCGCCTCCGCCAACGGCTACGGCCTCGATCAGCCGCCCGATGCCCCGCCCGACCCTCAGGTCCTCAACTTCCGGCGTGCTGAGCTCCTCCGCGACATAATGGTCAAGCACGGCGATTCGGCCCGGCCCATATGGTTCGACGAATACGGCTGGAACGCCTCCCCCGAGAGCCTGTCCGAGGAAGAGAAGAACTACTGGCGGCACGTCACCCTCGCCCAGCAAGCCCAGTGGACCGTGGAGGGCGTCCGCTACGCGCGCCGGAACTGGCCCTGGGCCGGTGTCATCTCTGTATGGTACTTCCGCCAGGTAGGTGACATACCCCCCGATAAGGCCGAATACTACTTCCAGATGGTCGACCCGGAGTTCGTGCCCCAACCCGTCTACAACTCCGTCAAAGTAGATGCGGGTACCCGCTACCCCGGCCCCGCCGCTTCGCCCCTACCCACCGCCGTCAACCTCCCTCCCACACCCACCAAAGCCTCCGACCAGCCCACGCCCACGCCCACCTCACCCGTACCCACAGGGACGCCCCAAACGTCTCCCACCACGAGCGCCGCCACACCCCACCCCCCCCCCCACCACAGCCACCACCCCCCCCCC
>JBJMMB010000030.1:0-4859 GCA_045805005.1 Chloroflexia bacterium | reverse complement strand
CCATCAGCATCGTGGCCCACTTCCTCGTCGGCGCCGCCAAGACCTTAGTCACGGGCAGGAACTGGGTGGCCTCCGGTCTGGAGATGGCCCTGGTGGGCATCATCGCGGGCGTCGTCACCTATTTCATAGGGCTCTGGCTCGGCGCTGCCCTCTGAGCCGCCTGTAGCGAAATGAGACAAGAGGAAGGCCACCCGCGGGTGGCCTTCCTCTTGTCTCCTGTGACTCCGACCTTACTGTCCTGTCACCGCCAGGTAGACTATCTTCGATATCTGGCCCCTCGTGGCGTTGTTGCCGCTCCTGAACTCCAGGCAGCCCGCGCCGCAGTCGTATCCGGAGATGACACCGTGAGTGTAGGCCGTCTCGATGTACCCGTAGAAGGCGTCGCCCGCAGGCACGTCCCTGAACGTGGCGGTGCTCGGGTTGACCAGGCTCCAACCCCTTGCCAGCGCCACAATCTTGCTCAACTGGCCGCGTGTCACATTGTTCCCGGGCCGGTAGGCCAGGCATGAGCTACCGCAGTTGTATCCGCTGACGATGCCCGCGTGGTAGGCGGTCTCTATGTAGTCGTAGAATGGGTGGTTAGCCGCTACGTCTGAGAACGTGGGGCTCTGGGGTGTGAATATCTGCATGCCCTCCGCCAGCACCACGATCTTAGCTAGCTGCCCCCTGGTCGTCAGGTCATACGGCCTGAATGTACCGTCCAGGTAGCCGCTGAGCGCGCCGTGACAGTAGAGGTACCGCACCGCGTCGTAGAAGTAGTCCTGCTGGTGCACATCGCTGAAGCTGACAGCGCAGGCCGTGGGCGTATTCTCGGGTGTGTTCGAAGCGACAGCCGTCTCGCTAGGCTGCGCGGTGGCCGTGTCGACCGGTGTGTCCGTGGCCGTTGATTGCGGTACCGGCGTCCAGGTGGCCGTCGGTACGGGCGTGTCCGTGGCAACCGGCGTGTCGGTGGGTGCGGTGCCGCAGCTCCCATTCACGGCCACGCTGACCGATGGTATCGTGGTGTCGATGTTGCCCGCACGGTCTCTGGCCCGGGACTTGACCACGTAGGGGCCGTCAGATGCTATGCTCCACTCGTAGGTCCAATTATCCGTGCCCTGGGCGGGCGACCAGGTGCTACCCCCGTCAACGCTCACTTCGACCTGCGCCACGCCGCTCCAGTAATCGTGGGCTGTGCCACGCACCGTGAAGCTGCACGTCGTGATTTTCTGCCCTGACGTGGGGGCGCTGATCACCGAGGCCGGCGCATAGGGGTCCAGCGTGGGGTCATTCCCATACGCGTCTGCCACGAGCCCGTAAGTCATATCGCTGCTGTAGATGCAGGTCGCGGCTTGGCCGTGCAGGGTGCACGGGAGGTAGTCGACGCCCCACACATTCCCGAAGCCTGGGCCCGCGCTCTGGCTCAGTTGGTGCATGAGGGTCTGGGTGATTACGGGTGTTGGACCGGTGGTGTCAACTATGAAGCCCCGCGTACCCGCTCTGTACCAGCCCACCAGGAGGAGGTCCCGTCCTGGTCCCAGGTTCTTGATCTTCAGGTTGTGAGCCTGGCTGGTGGCCGAGATCCCCGAGCCGATGATCCCCCCGAGGTAGTGCGGGTTAGTCAGGTCCGAGATGTCGTACAGTTTCACCTTCTCGTCGTTGGAGCCGTTCAGGAACTCGTCCTCGATGAAGAGGTAGCGCCCGTCGGTAGTGGGCCACATGTGGTGCACGTTGAAGCCCGATGGGCGGATGCTATTCAAGGGGTTGAGCGGCGTCGGGTTTATGCTGTGCGCCAGCGTCTCCTTGTCGTGGATCAGCACCCCGCCGCCCCAGTGCGCCAGGAATACCCGGTTGCCGAACACACTGACGTCGTGGTTGAAGATGCTTCCACCGCTGTCCGACCGCTGGTAGCGCCCCGTCTCCTGGATGTTAGCTATGTCCCGGATGTCGAGCACCACCACCTTGTATCCCGAGCCGGTCTCGGCCGACATGGTCAGCCAGGCGTAGTCGGCGTTGCCGTTATCGTCGGTCGATACAAAGTGCTCGTGGACGGTGCACCAGTCGGTGCCCGCCTTGCGGGTGACTAACTGAGGGTTGGCCGGGTCGTTGACGTTATACAGGAACCACCCGCAGCCGGTGCCCGATCCGCGCATGCCCACCGACATGTAGTGCGTCGTGCCCTGCTTGAAGGCGAAGATGGTGGTGCTGGTAGTGCCGCCCGAGGGGAACGGCATTGACCGCAACGTCACCGGGTGATAGGGGTCATCGACGTTGAAGATGTGGGCCATGGCAAGGGCGAAGCCCGAAAGCGCCACGTAGCTGTGCCCATCGGCCTGCCAGACCGCGATGTCACCGTAGCCGTTCGCGCACATGCCGGGCACGTACGTGATCGAAAGGGGCGATACACCCTCAAACGGCGGCTCGGGGTACATCCCCGAGCACGGGTGCGACAGGTCGCCGGGGTCGTGAGGTACGTCCAGGGCCACCGGCGCGGCCACGGGCAGCTTGTACCAGTCGGGACTACCGGGGTGCAGCACGGGAGCCTGAGTGGACTTCCCGCCCGCGCCCGCGGACCCAAATAGGGCCCCTTGCGGCCCCGAAAACGCCCCGCTCACGGCAACGGTTGCCATGCCCACAACCAGAGCCACGGCCAGCAGTAAACGCCTCTGTTTCACACCTGCCTCCTTTATGCATCCTTCCCAAGCGAAATGTCATATATCTATATTGAGGACTAGAACGGACCTAAATTATGTAGCACCGGGCAGCGTATGTCAAGGGGTTGCACGCCTGCTATGGCCCATGCCAGGTCAATGTCCCGTGCCGCACGCCCTCCCTCAGACGGGCGGGCTCCCCTGTTGCTGTCCCCGCGCCGCTTATTGCAAGCCGGTACAGCCCGGTGGCCCCCATGAAGGCGATGGTGCTGTTATCCAGCCACACCGGATAGGGCAGGTCCTCGTTGAGGCTGGTGAGCCGCGTGGCCTTGCCGCCCGTCGCGGATACCAGGAACAGGTCCCAGGGCACGTCATGCGCGTAAGCCACTTCAGGCCGAAGAAGCAGCCAGCCGAGGAGATCGGGCCCTCCGGCCCGCGGCCCCCCGCTCGTCGCCGAAATCACAACCCACCGGCCGTCCGGCGACATCCTGGCCGTGTGGATGCGCTGGAACTCCCCCGGCCCAACGAGCACCTGCCGGCCCTCCACACCGGCGCGCACCAACTGCTGCCCGGGAGAGCCGCCGGTTTCCTTCGGCGGTGTGTCCTCCAGGAAGAGTACATCCTCGCCCGGCCCGCCCATTGCTGGGGCCTGCGCCCCCAGGGTGTAAGTCGAGCGCACCCCCGTCCGGACATCCACGCGGTCAATGCGCCGGTTGCGCGCGTCTGCCTTCGAGTTGCCCAGCGCGTCTTGAGCGTCAGGGAGGGTATCGACCGCGTAATAGATGTTATGCCCATCGTTGGACCACGCGGGCCTTGCCAGGACCTCCCGCGGCCCGCTCGTGACCCGCGCCGCCGCCCCACCACCATCCGCTCCCATCGTCCAAATCGCGGTGGCGGGTAGTTGCCCCGTGCCCGTGACCGACTGCCGGACGAACGCTACGGCGGATCCGTCGGGTGACCACTCCGGCTCCGCTGCGCCCCCTCCGCCCGACGCCAGGAAGGTGATCCGGCGCTCGCGCTTGCCGTCCGTGGAGAGTATCCAGAGGTCACCCTCGTTCGGGAAAACGAACCCGCTCCGCGGAGGCGACCCTTGCTCCGGCTTCGCCCGCAGCAGCGGCCCCGCCGGTTCGATACTCTGGGGAGCCGCGCCCGAGGTCGTCGTTTGCAATATGAGCCGGACGTGATAGGTGCCGGACGCGCTCGGCACCGAGCCCACGAACTCCCACTCGCCCGGGTTCGCGCCCGAGCGCATGGCAGCCGGACCGGGGCTCCCAAGGCCGAACCGCGCCGGGTTTCCCGCCTCGTCAAGCAGTTGCAAGCTTACCGCCGCAATCGGGTCGCCGCTCTGCGCGCTCCGCTCGGGCACCCGCGCCACCACCCGCAGTGGAGAGTCTACAGTTCCCTCGCCAGCCCCATTACCCTCCTCCGTCGTGAACTCGACCCCGTAGGGGGCGGCCGTGCCGGCCGGCCCGAACCGCCAGGCTATAACCAGAATCAGCGCCACGACCACAACAACGGCACCCAACGCGGCGGCCAGGGTGCCTCTGGACAGGGTGAACGGCCTCGCGCCCGGTGCTCCCCTTATGCCTCTCACCCTTGCCATGCTAGGGCGTCGTCACCGCGAGGTAAACGATCTTGGATATCTGACCCCTGGTGGCGTTGCTCCCCGGCCGGAACTCCAGGCAACCCTCGCCGCAACCGTAACCGGAGATGATACCGCGGCTGTACGCGGTTTCCACGTAGCCGTAGAAGGCGTCCGTTTCGGGTACGTCCCTGAAAGTGGGCGTTGACGGCATGTAAAGCGGCCACCTACGGGCCAGGACAACTATTTTGCACAACTGGCCCCTGGTGACGTTATTGCCGGGCCGGAACTCCAGGCACCCTGCGCCGCAGGCGTAGCCGGAGATGATTCGGTGGCTGTAGGCCGTTTCCACATACTGGTAGAACGCGTCGGTTTCAGGCACATCCCGAAAAGTGGGCGTGCCGGGCGTGTAGATGCTCCACCCCTCAGCCAGCGTGACGATCTTGCATAGCTGACCCCTCGTGGTGTTGTTGTAGGGGCGGAACGTATTATCCGCGTAGCCCGAGATAACCCCCCGGCAATAGAGGTAGCGCACCGGTTCGTAGAAGTAATCGCTCCCCTGCACGTCGGTGAAAGGCAGAGAGCACGAGGTTGCGGTCGGAGTGGGGGTGCGGGTAGCGGCTGGGCTGAGCGTCGGGGTCGGGCTT
>JBJMMB010000029.1:0-3926 GCA_045805005.1 Chloroflexia bacterium | reverse complement strand
CTCATATCGGGTATCCTGCGGTACGGAAACGCCAACGCCTGGTATGCCCACCGCCACGCCCACAACGCCGCCCGTTCTTACGGCAACCGGCACGCCCACGACTTGCGCCATAGCGTTCAGCGACGTGACGCCTTGCGATTACTTTTACGAGGCGGTGCGCTACCTCTACTGCCAGGGCAGCGTCTCGGGTTACGGTGATGGCACCTTCAAGCCATACAATCTCACCACGCGGGGGCAGTTGGCGAAGATAGTGGTGCTCGCATCGGGTTTGGGCGTCTATACACCCTCCACGCCTACGTTTCGGGACGTGCCTGCCTCTCACACATTCTACGTGTTCATAGAGAGCGCATACCATCAGGGGATCATCTCTGGGTATGGTTGCGGGGGCGGGTGCCTGGAGTTCAGACCGGGCAATAACGTCACGCGGGGGCAGTTGTGCAAGATTGTGGTGCTGGCCGAAGGCTGGCCGCTGTACAGGCCGGCAATACCAAGGTTCCGCGATGTGCCAACGACGGACGCTTTCTTCCAGTATATAGAGACGGGCTATAGCCGCGGGGTTATCTCAGGGTATGAGTGCGGGGCGGGGTACCTGGAGTTCAGGCCGGGGAGCAACGCTACCCGGGGGCAGATCGCCAAGATCGTTTACCTTGCGGTGAGCCGGTAGGCCGGATAGGCTCTTACCGGCCGGGTGTCGGGAGCCTTTGCGGTGGGCCGGGTAGGTCGGTGAATTGAACTTGCCGGGCGGATATGTCATCGCCCGAGCGCGCGCCGCGCACGACCACATGGGCCCCTGGCCGGAAGTCGCTCCTGTCGCCGAGCACATTCTTCACTACCAGGGTGTCGTTCGGTATGCTGACGCTGATCATCTGCCCTTGGTCGTTGGCCAAGGTGAGGGTGTCCTGGGAAACCTGTAGTATTGTACCCGTGACCGCGGAGGCATCCGCGAAACCGCCGGGGGCGTTTGGGAACGGCCCTCCCGCGGATGGGCCAGGTTGGACTCCGCCCAGGGAGCTGGGGAAGGGGGCGTTCGGAGGCAGGTTGCCGGGGTTGAGGCCGGGGCCTGTGATGACCGGGGACCGGTCGCTCTGTGCGCCGGCTCTCCCCACGCTCATGCCTCCCCAAAAGGCCCCCGCCGCTATGAGGAACGCGAACAGGATCGCGCTGACGAATATCATGGGTGTTTTCACTCGTATGTCTCCTTTTCCACATTTTGCATCATTTTGGGGGATTCCCACGCGTGAAATGGCGAAAATGGTGAAACGTAGATATTTATCTAACGGCTGTTGAGATATGTGCATGGCGGGCAGTCAAGGGCGAACACCTGCGCAGTCATACAACTGAATGTCGGGGCCAGCGGCGGGCGTAAACGGCCGATTAGTTGAGGGAGAGCCTGCGCGCCATAACCGGTCGGGAACGGCTTTGCAAGTTGACATAACCCAGGGCGACAAGTCGCTCCGGGCACCTGGGCCGGAGCCGGCCAGCAGGAAGAAGCGCACGGTGTGACCGGCCACCAGGCCGAGTATCTGTTGGGGTGTGAGGATGGGGTCGCCGCCTGAGAAGCCGCCCAGGGCCATGACCGGCTGACCGGTGCTCAGGATGATAGGCGCGGCTACCTGGGCGCTCTGGGTAGCTACGAGATAACGTTCGCCGGAGTTGTTAGCGTGCAAGTACTCTACGAACTCGCTATCGGTCGAGGGGTACGGCAAGGGATTGCGGGGGCTGTTGCCTGCGCTGAGCAGTTGGGGCACGGCGTATGGGAGGACTCCGTTGACCGCGGCTAGAGCCGTGGCCAGCGACCATGCGGTGGGTCCTGTGAGGAGCAAGAGAAAGGCCGCGGCGACGGTTCCTTTAATCCAGGGCTCAGGGGCCCCATAGCGAACCGGGCCAAGCCAGAGCCGGACGACGAGGGCAGTGGCGATAGCCAGGCAGGGCAGGCCCACGGTAGGGATGAGCCACGCGGCCCAGGTGGGGAAGTAGGCGACGATGGGTATTTGCAGGGCCGCCGTGACCAGGATAGCGACGGGCAGGAGCCAGCCCAGCCAGGGCTGAGCAGGGTTCGGGGGTCCGGGGTCCGGGGTCGGAGTCTGACTATCGCCCCCTCCCTCCGCCCGTGGCCGCGCTGCTCTGGCGCCACTGCTCATGCTCCCGATTCCTGGTATTCGGTCCTGTGTGCCGGTCAGGGCGGCGGTGCGGTTGTAGTGTTTGTACAGGGCGACCAGGCCCGCGCCGGCGAGGGCGGAGATGGCCGGGGCGAGCATGACTACGTAGTAGGGGTGGAAGAGGCCGGAGGTGAAACTGAAGAGGGCGGCGCAGGTGCCGAGCCACGCGCTCCAGAGGAGCAGGGCCTGGTGCTTGCGGTTCAGGGGGAGTCGTAACCGGCTCTGCATTGCGGCGGCTACCAATCCCAGCAGGGCGAGCGGCAGCAGCCAGCTTACCTGGCCTGCAAGCTCTCGATTGAAAAGGCGAAGAGGCCCCGGCGGGCCACCCTCCAACCTGCCCGCGGGGCCGGGGCCGGTAGGGAGGTTGGAGGGCGGCCCGCCAGGAGACCGGGGGTACGGCGCCGGGCCGGGAGCCTGCTGCCCGTTCGGGGGCGTTTGTGTGATGGCTATGGGTTGAGGGCCGGGCGGCGCTTGGAACCCAGACGGCAGCCCCAGGCGCTCAAGGCCATTGTGGCCCGTAATCAGGTCTACGACGGTGTTGTTGCGGCTGCTTCCTATGTAGGGCCTTTGACCGGGCGGAGTGAGGTCTACCGCGACTGCCCAGGATAGGGAAACGGCGGCGAGGAGTATGGTGGCGAGTGCGACGTGAAGGAGGCGCCGGGGTAGCTTGACGGCGGAACCAAGCAAGTAGAGCAGGTAGAGAGCGGGGAGCACCAGAAATGCCTGGAGCATCTTGACGTTGAAGGCCAGCCCTACGAGGGCGAAGCTGAGCAAGAGGAGGCGCAGGTTGGCCCTTTCGGCGGCAGCGGTGCAGGCCCAGGCCGCAAGGAGCAGAGTGAGAAGGAGTATGCTGTCCAGCTCGTTCACCCGGCTGTCGGCCACCATGATAGGGGTGACGGCCATGACCGCGGCAGCGATAAGGGCGGCCTCGGGGCCGAAGGCGCGGTTCACGAGATGGAAGAGCAGGGCTATGGAGAGTATGGCGGCCAGGGCCTGGGGGAGCATGAGGCTGAAACCGCTGAAGCCGAAGAGCCATACGCTGCCTGCCTGGAGCCAGAAACCGAGGGGCGGCTTGTCTACTGTGACGAAGCCTCCCGGGTCGAAAGAGGCAAAGAAGAAGTTATGCCAGCTCGTAAGCATGCTCTTGACGGTGGCGGCATAATAGTTATTCCCGTAACCGTTCTGGCCGGGACGATAGAAGTAGAGGGCGGCAGCAAAGAGCATTACGACCGCGAGGGCGACATAGTACGGGGACACGGCGAACCGTTTGCTCCGCGCCAGCGTACCTGTATGGAGGCTTGAGGTTGCGGACTCCAGGCTGTTGATAACTCCAGATTGAGGTGAGCCCATCTTACCACACTCGCTTGACTCCTCATCCTTGACGCTTGATAATGTGAGGGGTCGGGGGTCGGGGGCGAACCAGGGCGCGTGGCCTGGGCCCATAAAATGCTTGCTTAGTCTGCGTTCTGCTGTGAAAATAGGGGTGCAGGGATCTCCCTGCCAGGGGATTGGGGGTGCCCCCAACTCTCTCCTTATTTACATCTACCGGGGGTGTGCCCCGCTCATAGTTACTCTGCGGTGAAAAATCCAAAATCGAAAATCCAAAATCCAAAATCGAAGGGCCGCCCGGCGATTAAGTGCGTGGTGTGGGACCTGGACAATACGCTGTGGCCGGGGATCGCCGCCGAGGGAGAAGTTGATGCCACGCCGGAGCCCGATGCCGGGATGCTGCGGATAATCGACGAGCTGGAGGCGAGGGGCATCGTG
>JBJMMB010000028.1:0-2391 GCA_045805005.1 Chloroflexia bacterium | reverse complement strand
GGGCCCACGAAAGGCTGAGATGAGCGCCCGCGGCCATACGCCGGCCCGGCTGGGCGTCACCGGCGAAACGCTGCCGCCCATCGAGCAGCTCCGCTTCCAGTATGCGCTTCTTGCGCGCCGCGATGAGCGAAGCGGCCAGCGCACCGAGCACCAGGGAGGCCATGTAGATGGCGGGGCGGGTGATATGCATCATCAACCAGGGCATCTTCTCGCCTGCCCAACTGTAAATCGCCAGCGCGCCCAGCAGCCACCAGCCGGTGAAGAGGGGCAGGAAGGCCCCGAGGTGAGGCCGGCCGGCCTGCTGCGGGTCGTCCCGGTCCATGAACAGCCGCCAGCGCCACCAGCTCCCGCTGAAGAACACCTTGTGCCGCCGCAGCCAGCGTAGCCCGCGCCAGCTAAAGAATATGGCCGCCGCAGCGCTGAAGAAGACGGCTATGGGCTCGTACAGGGGTACGAGCAGGAAGTAGAAGAACCAGGGCTGACCCCCACGGGCGACGCTCTGCTGGGCTATCCAGTACCCAAGGGACGCAAACAGCCCGGAGGCGATGCCGCGAGGCACGTCCGTGAAGAACACGGAGTAGAGAGTTACGAAGATAGTGGCGGCGATCAAAAAGCCGATGAGTAGCACCGAGGGTCGGGCCAGCAGCCCACCCACCATGTAAGGCAGGGAGCCCTGCTCGTAGTGCGCCAGGAAACTGCGCCTCCTGGGAGCCAGGGCTTTGGGGTTCCACAGGGGAGCAATCTCGGGGGCCGGGGCGGGTGCCGGCACCGCTTCGGTGGCGGCCTGGCCGTTCGCCGGACCGGCCAATGGCGTCTCGGCTACGGTTGCCGCGGCCGGGGAGCCCTGCCCGTTCGCTGAGACCTCGGACACCGCCACGGCCGGGGTTTCGACCCCATTGGTGGAGCGCACCTTGCGCGAAACCAGCGAGCGCACTCCCGAGGTTGAAGGGACGTATCTCCTGGCCTGCATGACGAAGAGGAGGACAAGCACCACGATGAATAAGACCGTGATGATTATCCCGCTCAACACCTGGGGGTGGGTTATGAAACTGCTTGCGAACCGGGTGATGGTGTTGTAGTCGGGGTTGGTGTTAGGGATATCGGGCAGGGCGGAGATCTTACCGGCCTGGATCTGCCCGTGCCAGTAGAGGAGCGCTCCCCCAAGCGTGGCCAGATATGCGAGGAGAGCACCCAGGATAGCGTAGCCCGCCTGGTACGCAAACAAGAACATGAACAGCGCGCCCAGCACGGCCACCGTCAGGTACGCCGATTCCTTGATAGTGAACATTAGCGATAGACCAACGCAGAAAATGTAGAAATCACCCGGCCTGCGAGTGCTGAGGAATCGCCACAGGCCAATGATCATGATCGTCTCCATACCGGAGAAGATAGCATCCTCGCGGGCCATGCGGCTGAAGTAGAGGATACCCGGGGAAACGAGGAACAGTATGGCAGCGATAAGCGCGGGCAGCCTACCCATTTGCCGCCGAAGGAAGAACGGCGACATGACCACGATGATACCGCATATCGCCGACGCGAACCTCGCGGTGGCGTCGGAAGTGCCGAAGAGCCAGAACATCAGGGCGATGAAGTGGAACTGCTGAGGTCCATGCATCATCGGGTCGTGCTGGTACCCCGCCCCGGAGTAGAGGTTCCTGGAGTAGACGGAGTGCAAGCTCTCATCGTGGTGCAGGGCGCGCGAACCGAGATCGTAGAAGCGGGAGACAAGAGCGAGCACGAAAATGGCCAGGTAAATGGCGTTCTCGTAAGTGATGATAAACTCCCAAGCTCGCCCGATCATGCCGGCGGGGGTCTCACGAGGGCTTGGAAGGGCGGCGGCTCCTGAGGACTGAGGACCGGAAGGCCCAGCGGCCAGGGCATCCGCTACCGGATATTCGGTACTCCGGCTCTTTTTACTAGGGGCCGCCGTAGGAGCGGAAGCCACCTGGCGTGACTTCGCTCCGTCCTCACCAGGCTCCGTGGAGTTCGCCACCCTGGACGCTTTGCGCTTGGGCAGTTGCGGCGCTACGGGTTGAGCCGGAGTAGCTTCAGGTTGATCGCCGGCAGTTTCACCGCCGGCTCCATTCGCGCCTTCCGAGCGTCCATTGGAGTCAGGGTCCGGAGATGAGCGGCGACCGACAGTGCCACGCTGGCGTTGAGTCTTCATAAGGCTCCTTTTAAACGAGATAAAACTTCTATGTGTATAAGAAGTCTTGCGGTCGTAATACCAGGGTAATAATAACAAATTGTACTATAATTACCTAACGACCGCAAGACATAACAAATTACGCAGGTTACATGAATATTAACGGAATGCGTAAAACGTAAGGGATGTAGGCGTAGTTGGTTCTGAGACCCAAAGACCCTGCTAACCCTACCACCCTTACGTTT
>JBJMMB010000027.1:0-5012 GCA_045805005.1 Chloroflexia bacterium | reverse complement strand
TCCGGTTCATTCTGGCTCTTCCACAACCCCGCCTGGCGTTGCAGCGGGCTGAAATGCGCCTCCCGCCAACTGTAGTTGTCTTTCCTCACAGGCTCTATCAGCCGGTCGTGGGCCAATTCGAACCATGTGGCCCCCCGCCTCTGCTCGGCCCTTATCAGGTGCGAATCCACCAACGCCCAGATAGCCGTGTTGTCCAGCCCTCGGCTCATCTCAGGCCCTTGTAGCACCTGCCCTCTGATCCCTTGCACCGTGATGAGCTCGTTCTCGAACCAATCCCGGATGCCCCGCTCGGGCACACCTGTTTGCTGGGCAATGGCCGCCACCCTGTCGGCATAATAGCCGGCGAGGGCCGTGTCCACGTTGCCCGTCTCCCCAATATCCGACTCGACGATTTCCGTGGCCCCTTGCGGCAGCTTTTCCCACAGGCCCCGGCATACTACCTGGAGTTGCACCGGCTCGACGTAGTTTCCCGGCCGCTCCTCGCTCCCGCCATCCGGCAACTGTACGTGCACCCGGCGCAGGTCGTCCACCAGCTTCCTGGCCGCGCCCTCCGTGAAATCCACCCCCTCCTGGCGTGCGGGTTGCTGCACCGCATCCCGTGCGGCGCTTTCTCCGAGCAAGTCGAGCCGGAAGGTCGTGCCCAACCTCGTGGGTATCAGGGGCCGGTACATGTCCAGCGCCGCCACGTACTCCTCCCGCATCGCGAACAGCGCCCACCGGTTTCTATCGTGCAACGTCGCCCCGACCTGCTCGAAGAACTCCCGCTTGGCAGGCAGGTCAACAGGATCGAGAAGCAATATCTCCTCGAACTGGTCGAAAATCAAGAATTCTTCCGCCCCGCCGTCCTCGGCGTGGTGCCGCAACTTCAGGTAAGCCCGCAGGTCCATCGCGGCCAACTGCTCCAGCGGAAGTTGCTCTTCCTCAGGCAGCCCTGCCTCCAATGAGAGTAGCAGGCTCAGGATGAACCGGTTGGGGGTGGCCCCCCCGGCCGCGACCGGATGTTGAGGCTGCAGGCTCACCCGCATCACGGGCAGCACCCGGAACTGCTCTTTCTGCATCGCGGGCACGAGCGCCGCCTGGATCAGCGAGGTTTTACCCGCCCCGGATGGCGAGTGGAGCAGCACGATCCGCTCGGCTATCAGCAGATTGCGCAGGACTTTTGACTCCCGGTCGCGTCCGTAAAGATGCTCCCCCGTTGTAAAGGCCCGGGGCCCCACATATGGGTTCGTGCCCGTGTGCAGCGCCTCGTGCCCGGAAGGTGCAGTCATGCCTGTCATGCCACGCCTCCTCTCTCTCTCTGGTTCAGGTACGCCTGCCATCGAGTCTCAAGCTCTCCCACGAAGTCATCAACACGGCCCCAATAAATGCTGATATACGCCCCCTCGAAGTAGTCTTGCAGGTAGCGCCGCGCTCCCTCCGGATTCAGGTTGCGGCCCTCCTCCGGGCTGATCTGGGCGGCGACGTGGGCGTAGCGGCTGCGCCTGTTGCGCCCCTCCTGCCCCATCAGGCTCCGGAAGAGCGCCCGGAAGTCCCAATCGTCCATCCTGAACCCCAGGAATAGCAACGCCGTGTCAGTAAGGGCCCGGCGCACGTCGTCCGGAATCGCGGTCCTGTTACTCGTCACCCCGATCAGGTAGTCAAAATAATCGTCCTCTTTGAGCACCACCGACTCCAGCAGTTTCCAATGCCCGAAGAGATGGTACACCAGGGGCTCCTTGACCGTGGGCTCATAGTTCGGGTTTATGTCGTAGACCGAGGGCGGCCAGTTCAGGTCGCTGTTCCACCGGCACAATTCCACCTTGGGGCTCTTGCCCACCTCAGTCAGCGCGTCGGCCAGTAGGTTGTCAGGGTTGGTCGTCACGTAGATCGGGAAAGGCAAGCTCGCCAGCACTTTGTGGGGCTCCGGTGGTTGGCTTCTCGAGCGCAGGTAGGCCCCCACGGCAGAGAGGAGCGGCTCTATCCTGGCTCCCCTCGCCTCCGGGGGCAGCTTTTCGCTGAACCGCTGCAGCAATTCCAGCCTCACATAGTCGGTCAGCTCCCGGTTGGGCATGTCGAACTGCTGGTCCACCGCAAGGTATTGAGCCACCTGGGGCAGGTCTTCACGGGCGTAGGGCGCTAGCGGGAAGTGATACGTTTCCGCCCAGCGCTGGGCCAGGTCGTGCGTCGAACCAATCAGCCCCTCCAGCAGGCCCGAGCCCAGGATCGGCGTGCAGCGGCTATCGTAAACATTGCGCAGGAGGGCGGGCCATTTGGTGAAGTCGGGCCGGTCGGGCCTCTCCCCAGCGAAGCCGGGCACATACCAGATGCTCCCGCTCTTGAGGCGCACGAACAGCACGGGCACCCAGTAATCTGGCTGGCCTTCCACCGAGTGCCGGGCCGCCGCCATGGCCCGGTCTACCTGCCCGTATCTCTGCAAATCATGGAAAAAGACCGTCGTGAACTCGGCCACGGTGCTCACTGCGGCCGCCCCTTGCATAGCCAGCACGGCGGGTATGCCCGCCTCGGCCAGGCGAGGCGCGATGGCCGCCAGCGCGCTGCCGTCCGCCATCGCAACCTCATCTCCTTCCCCGCTCTGGCACGACGCCAGCACCACGAGCCTCGGCCGCTCCTGCAACTCGCCCAGCCGGGTGGCTATCTCGCTACCCGCCACCACAGCCGCTCGCCCGTCTTCGTCTTCGAGCCAGAGCCGCGGCTCCCCCTCCATCATGGCCCCATGGCACACCAGGTAGAGGATGTCGTGCCCCTCGCGGAGCTGCGTCGTCATGTTATTCAACGTAGCCGTCCCCCCCGACGCCAGGGCCGTTATTGGGATGCCCCCCAACTCGTACTGTGCTCTATCCATTTCTCCTTTCACATCCAAAGGCGTCAGACGGCGGTCGCCGGCTTTGTAGCCATCGCTGCTCAGCTCGGCCGGGTTGGCGATGACCACCAAAGCCCGCAGGTCTCCCTTGGGGCGGGGACGCACGGGGCGCCAGTCCAGGCTGGTAAGGTACCGGGAGAAAAGTATGCTCTCATTAGTGAGTAGCGGGGCGGCCATTTGCCGGGGGTCGTGCAGCGTCTCCCAATGGAGGCTCTGCAACTCCGGAGCACTCGGCCCGATGAAGAGCCTAACGCGCAGCCGCCCCTCCATCTGCTCGGCGCTCGCCCGCGCTCTGCTGAACGCCTCCCTCACCGCTGGGCTAGCAAAAAGGCTCGTGGTCAGCAGTTTTCCACTCGCCTCAATGTCAGCCTCCGACCGCAACCCCTCCAGGTCAAATCGGGCCAGGCCGCGGGTAAGGGCGATCTCCCCCTCGCTGCCCGGTTGGCTGAACCGTAACTCAACCGCGTAGTTGTCGCTGTCCCAGCGATGCACGCCGATCTCCAGGTCTGAATCGATTCCAGAGCGGTCCGCTACTCGTATCACTTGCCCGGAATCCAGCGTTTTGATAGGCGGGAAATCTATGGCCAGGTCAGAGGTGATGATCTGGTACACGTGCTCGGGGTACACGAGGTCCCTCAAAGCCCCCTCCCCCAGGTCTTTCAGGGCGATTCCGGGTGGCAGTTGGTCGCGCACCAGTTGCTGCGTGGGCAGCGATAGAAGTATCTGGCCCCCGTACCCCGCCGACAGCAGCCGGGACACCCGGTTGAGCGGCAGGCCGAAGTAGTCTTTATCTCGCACCTCAGCAACGCCCGTATGCAGCGCCATCCTTACCTTGACGGGGCCCACGCCCAGGGCCTGCCAATCGGTCGCTCGCACCGCGCGCTGCGCGTCTATCGCTGCCTGCACCGCTTCCAACGCTGTGGAGAAGGCTGCGCAGAAGGCATCCCCCACCGTCTTGAAGACGTACCCGCCGTTTTCTTCGATCGCCTCTCTGAGAAGGGTATCGTGGCGGGCGAGGGCAGTCTGCATAGCGCCGGGGTTTTCTTCCCACATGCGCGTGCTTCCTTCGATATCACTGAAGAGGAACGTTACGGTCCCCTTGGGCATCCTGGCTGGTCTGGGCATAAGAAACTCTCCTTGTGCAAAGGAATGAGGCGGGGAGCCTGGCTGCGAAGTACGACCAACATACCAGGGACTAAAGGACTCCGGTTGCCTGTCTACCTGACTGCGGATCGCTAGTAAAGTGCGAGTAAAATCTGCGAGGGATTAGGACCCATAGAAACAGTCGACCTATTATACACGCCTTTGCCGAGAATTGCTACCTTCAATTGCGAATCACTTTAGTAGCTCTGACGTTACGTCACATCTACCAAAATTGGTACTACAATTTGTCCTCGCGAGTCAGCGGTAGTACCCACCAGGCAACCCCGATCAACACCGCTACCACGTCCGCCGTAACCAGCGAAACGGCAAGACCTATCGCCTGGGCGACCACCAATTGAGTTGCCAGCACAAGAGCCGCCGAGGTAGGAATCAGGCCCAGGATTATCATGACCTGTACCCCCTGCAGAAGTTTCCTCCCCTCCTGCAGCAAGTCATTCAACTCCCCGTCGTCGTGCTTCTGTTCGGTATCTTGCTCCTTACCTCGCCTCCCCCGCCCGTGCTGCCCGTTTCCATCCAATAACCCCTCTAGCTCCGCCCGTAGGGGCGAGGCATGCCTCGCCCCTACGGCAGCCTACTGCCTCTCGCCGGCCCTAGAACATTGTATTGTCGTTCGCCGACTCCATGAGGATCCGTTGCAGTACGTCCCAGTGCTCAACGACCCTGCCTTGGTCATCAAGACGGAAAATATCTATCCCCGCCCAGTCATTGTCCCCTGGCCACTGCTGGTAGCAATGCAGCACCACGTAGTTCCCCTCGGCGATGGCCCGCTTGAACTCCACCCGTTTGCCCGGATACTCCTCGGCCATTCGCGTGAAATACTCGATGAAAGCCTCCTTGCCGTCGGCCACCGCTGGATTATGCTGTATATACATATCCCCCGCATACCGCTCCATCGCCTCCTGGGGCTTGCACTGGTTGAACATCAGGTCGTAAAAGTCCATCTCCGTATTATTTTTGATCTGAAGTTGGTCGTGTATGGATATATTTT
>JBJMMB010000026.1:0-8173 GCA_045805005.1 Chloroflexia bacterium | reverse complement strand
GAAGTTGCCGCTCACGGCCTGGGCCTGGAACTGGAACACGAGGTCGTTAGAACCCTCGTACAGGAGGGCCTCGAAGGTGGCCCGGCCGGGCCTGGAGGTGTTCCAGAAGTGGGCATTGCGCCACTCGACCACAAATACGCGGTTGGGGGCGATGCCCGAGACGGCAGTGTAGACGCCGTTGAAGTCGATGAGCAGGTCGTTGGCGAACACCTGGGTGGCGCGCCGGGTCTTGACAGTTGCGGTGGGGGGCTCTCCGTAGAAGGTGGTGGCACTGGCAGCGTCAGGCCCTATCCAGCCGTTAGTACTGATGGTCATGGTGGTGTAGGCAGTGCCGTAGAGGTTGTAGGTCCAGGGGACCTGTGTCGTGGCCCAGCCGTCATCGACGTTGGGCGCAGTTCCGGCGGCGTTGAGGAAGGTGGGGATCTGTGTAGTGCCCGTTATCCAGTTGAAGGTGGGAGCGTTGGGGCAGCCGGGGCCGGCCAGCGCGTAGCCGAAGTTGTCGGGCCCGGCCGAGCGGCATGATACGGCGGGTACATGTGGAGAGGAGGAAAGGGCCTGCGCAGATGGGGAGGAGGCAAAGGGGGTGGTGTAGCGCAAGAAGAGGCCGGAGTTAACGCCAAGGGAGCCGCCACCGGAGATATAGCCGTCGGTGGCCGACAGCATTTTGATGTCCCGGAGGTCTTGCAAGGTGGGCGGGAGTTGCTTGGTCCAGGATGTGCCATCGAAGTGGAGGATGGTGCCTGCGGCGCCCACCGCCCACACGTCGGTATGGGAGTTGGTCCAAACGCCGTAGAGGTTGTCGGACGTTTTGGTGTAGTCGGGAGAGGACCAGAAACCACCGGAATAACGCAGAGCGGTACCGCTGTTGCCCACGGTCCAGCACTCGCCCCCACCGCTCGTGCAGTGCACCGAATTGAGAGTGGCGGAGGTGATCGGCACGGCGGAGGACCACGTGAAGCCGCCATCCGTAGAATGTATGGCGACGCCCGCCGCACCCACGGCCCAGGCATCAAAACCGGAAATGGGCCATACGCTGTTGAGGTTCTGTACTGTGCTGGAGGCGTGTTTGGTCCAGAGAGTGTTGCTGATAGCTTTGGAGTAGATGCTGCCGCCGTCGCCCACGGCGAAGCCGCTGGTTGAACTCAACATCTCGACGTCGTTGAGGCCGGCCGTGGGTATTCCGCCAAGATTGTAGGTGGCGGAGATCCACCCGCCCGTGCCGCCATTCAGGGTGCCGTCGTACTTGAGGAGGGCGCGGGCGTCGGGCGAGCGCGAGCTGGCCCAGGCCGCGGGGATTGCGTCGGCCAACGACAACCCGGTGATGTTCGAGGTAAAGGGGACGCCGCCGGTGAAAGAGCTGTCGGTAGAGCTAATAACCCCGCCGTCTATGCAGGAGAATACCACACAGGGCTTGAGTTCACCTAATGCTCCGCTGCTGGCGCCTGAGGAGGGGCACGTGGTGCAAATAGTGCCAAGCTGGGATGGGGGGAGCATACGGTCTGGAGCCAGGGCGAGGGAAGAGGTAACAGTGGACATGGGAAGGGCGAGGCCGGTGAACTGGTTGTCGCGCTGCTCACCGTTGGACAAGCACCAGTCGGCCCCGCAGAAGCCGCCTACGCGGAGTTTACGGGCGGTGATGGCTGTGGTGCTTGTGTTGCCGGGCGGCGCGCCCACCACGAAGCCCTCGGGGGACGCAGCGGTGGTGAAGGAGGCGGCATACCAGGTCTGGGTAGAGTCGGTGGTGGCTGTGGTGGCTGCGCTCCAGGTGCCGCTGGCATGCGGGCTGGAGGCACCCTCGCTCCGATACAGGACTGTGTTACCCGCGCCCGCGGCCACACACTCACCGGTATCGCCGCAGCTAATGCCATATAGGGTGTTGGCGGTGCCGGATGGCTCCAAGACGTAGTTGAGGCTGTTGAAGCGGTAGATGGAACCGCCGCTGCCCACCACCCACACTTCGGCGCCGTCGACGGCGTAGATGCCATAGAGAGTGCGACTGGGGTCGGGGAAGCCGGTGTTGATCCAGTTGGAGCCGTCGAAGACGTAGACGCCGCCGTTGTTACCCGCGGCCCAGCACCCGTTGGGGCCGCCCGAGAAGCAGGAGATTGCGTTGAGCCCGCCCGTGGTAACGGCGGGAGCGGGGTAGCGGGTCCAACTCAGACCGGGGCCGACGCCTGTACCTACCCAATGCCAGATGGAGCCATCGGACGCCACGGCCCACGCGTTGTTGGTGGAAGCATAGGCGACACCGTTAAGTTGCAAGGTGCCGGTCATGAAGCCGCGCTGCCAGGATGTGCCGTCGTAGAGGTAGTTCATGCCGGCGGTGCCCACGGCCCACACGTGGGTGGAATCGAGCATAGAGACGCCGAAGAAGGTGTTGTCGCTGTAGTCCACCAGGGACTGGGAGGGGAAGTCGGTCCAGGCGTAGCCGTCCCAGCGGCTGAGGCCGCGGTCGGAGCCTGTGGCCCAGCCGTCGGAGGAGGTGTACATGGAGACGGAGCGGTAGTCTATGCCCGAGCCGGCCTGCCGAATCCACAACGGCACCGTGGTGGCGGTTACCGGGGCGGCGGGTGAGGTGGCCTCCATGGGCCGCGCGGAGGCGAGACTGGAGCCGGTTCCGGCGGCCGAGAAGCCCACAGCCACTAGAATAACGACAGCCAATAGAAACGCCGATATCGGAACAGAAGCGAGCCGGTGGTACCTGAGAAGGGGCCGGTGGCTGTCGTTATTCGATCTGTTCATGGTTCTTGCTTACTCCCGGCTATAGCTCGCGCGAAGTTATGCGCTGTTGCGCGAGCCTTCTAGAATAGAACACGTCAACAGAGCAAGCCTTTCCCGGTGTGCAGAGAGGGGGGTCGTGGGGCAAGACTATGACCTGGCCGACAGAGGAAATCGGCAGGTTACGGGGAGAGAGCGGCAACGCTATCAAGTTGTGCCTATTATAGCACTATGCCGGCGCGCGTGCTACTGCTTTGCTCCGTATATCCCGATACCATGCTACTGTATTGAGCACGGCCGCGCTGCCAAATGCTTTACTGTTGGGGAGTAAAGTACTTAACAGCATGGTATAATGAAAGGTAATGGCTAAATCCGGGAACAATCGAGTTGTGGTGGCGATGAGCGGTGGGGTGGATAGCTCTCTGACCGCGGCTTTGCTGTTGGAGGCGGGGTACGAGGTGATTGGGGTGCACATGCGGCTGCACCACCTGCACGCGCAGAGCCGCGCGGTGGGGGCCTCGGGGAGGCTCAATAAGGGGTGCTGCTCGGCGGACGACGTAGACGATGCGCGCATGGTCTGCTACGAGTTGGGCATTCCCTTCTACGTGCTCGACTTCGAGGGTGACTTCCGCAAGACGGTTATCGATAACTTCGTTTCGGAGTATAGCAAGGGCCGGACGCCCTACCCGTGCCTGATGTGTAACCGGTATGTGAAGTTTGACGCCCTGCTGAAGAGGGCCGCCCAACTGGACGCGGACCACCTGGCGACGGGGCACTACGGCCGCATCACCTACGACGAGGCTACGGGAAGGTATTCGCTGCGCAAGGCGCTGGACGCTTCGAAGGACCAGTCGTACGTGCTTTACCACCTGGGACAGAGCGAGCTTAGCAGGCTGCTGCTGCCGCTTGGTGAGCACAGGAAGACCACAGTGCGGGAGATGTCGTCGGAGCGCAACCTGGTGACGGCGGACAAGCCCGACAGCCAGGAGATTTGCTTCATCCCGAGCAACAACTACAGAGGCTTCCTGGAGAAGGTGACCCCTGGCATGGCGCAGCCCGGCGCTATGGTGGACACGCAGGGCAGAGAGGTAGGCCGGCACAGCGGGGTGCCCAACTACACGGTCGGCCAGCGCAAGGGTCTGGGGGCGCTTGGCCCCGAGCCGCGCTTCGTGGTGGAGCTTCGCCCCACGGAGAACGTAGTAGTGGTGGGCAGCAATGAGGAATTGCTCTCACCCAGCCTGACCGCGGACGACGTGCACTGGGTCGCTGGGGCCACGCCCGGAGAGCCGTTCCGTGCCCACACCAAGATACGCTACCGCGCCCCCGAGGTGCCTTGCACCGTCACGCCCCTCCCCGGCAACCGCATGCGCGTCGACTTCGACAACCCGCAACGCGCCGTAACCCCCGGCCAGGCAGCGGTGGTGTACGTAGGGGACGAGGTGGTGGGGGGAGGAACAATAGAAATCCATGCCGTGGAACCCGGACACATATGACAAGTTTCAGAGCGAGCGCTCGGCTCCGTTTGTGGACCTATTGGGTCTGGTAGCGGTGCGTGCGGGGCTACGCGTGGTGGATTTGGGGTGTGGGACGGGTGAGTTGACGCGGAGGCTGGCGGACGTGCTTCCGGGCAGCAACGTACTGGGTATCGATAACTCGCCGCAGATGCTTGAGAGAGCGGAGAAAGAAGCGCGGCCGGGGCTGCGCTTCGAGTTGGCGGCTATCGAGTCGGTTCGTGGGGAATGGGACCTGGTCTTTTCGCATGCGGCGATTCACTGGTTGGAAGACCACCCGGCCCTGGTGCCCCGGTTGCTGGGGATGATGAGGCCGGGGGGTCAGTTGGCGGTACAGATGCCCTCAAACCACGGGCACGTGACGCACAGGCTGATCCAGGAGATCGCAGACGAAGAGCCGTTCTGTAGCGCGCTTGGCGGCTGGGTGCGGAGGTCGTCTGTGCTTTCGATCGACCGCTACGCGGAGATCCTGTACTCGAGCGGAGCGCGTGACATCACAGTTTTCGAGAAGGTTTACCCCCACGTGCTCGAAGGCTCCGACGCCCTGGCCGATTGGACCTCGGGCACCGCGCTGGTCCCCTATTTCGAGCGCATGCCGGACGACTTGCGCGACCGGTTCATGGAAGTGTACCGGGAACGGTTGCGCGCGTTGTATGCGCCGGGGCCGGTGTTTTACGGCTTCCGGCGGACGTTGTTTGCTTGTACGAGGTAGCGGGTGTGGGGAGATACAGGCAGAGGAAGGGCGCGCTGTGAGGCGCGTCGATTTTGTGTTGGGCAGGGTATTGGAGTAGTATGGGTTTGGAGCAAGGGGAACCTTAGAGAAGAATCTTCTAGGTACAGGTACGGGGTAGGCGTGGACAAGTTCAGGGAGGCGGGAGAGTTAGGTTAGAATTGAGCACGGCAGAAAGGCTTGTAAGCTGGGGGAGGGATATGTCGAGGGAAGCGAATGGGACCAGGGACCAGGAAGGGGTCAGGCGATTTGTGGAAGTGACGGAGCGGTTTTGCGGGCTTGTGGAGGGGCATGAGGAGCTTTCTCAGTACCAGTTGGTGAGGCGGGCTGCTGAGGTGCTGCCAGAGTTGTACGCGGCGGGGTTGGGGTTGCCGGACGCGGAGATGCCGGAAGCGCCAAGCGATAAGCCGGATGCTTTCTACGACTCCGTGCCTATAAAGCACACAGCAGCCCTGGCGCGGGCTATGGGGGACAAGCTGGGCAGTTATAACGCTTACTGGCAGGCCCTGGAGCCGTTCGAGGACGAGCAGCCCGCGGCTGTCACGTTGGGGGAGGACCTCGCGGACATGTACGGGGACTTGAAGCGAGGGCTGATCGCGAGGAGTAAAGGGACGGAGCGCGATGCGGTGGAGGCGGTCTGGCACTGGAGGTTTAGCTTCGCGAATCACTGGGGGCGGCACCTAGTGGGGGCTATGAGGGCCCTACATTACGCCCTGTTCGATTATGGGTTGTCCGAGGACTCGGGGCGGTAGAGGAGGTATGTTTTCTCCTACGGTTGTGGTATTTCTGGGTCTTGGCACAGCTTATGCTTTGCTGTTCCACCTGTGGAGCGGCCGGCGCTTGCAGCACCTGTTGCTGTTCTGGCTGGTGAGCATGTTGGGCTTCGGCCTGGGTTACCTGGCTGCCGGCCTGCTGCCGGCTCACCCGCCGTCGCTTGGTGGAATACCTGTTGTGGAGGCGACCCTGGGATCTTTGGTGCTATTATTGGTTGCCAGACGTTTTACAGTGTGATACACTGCACGTGCTGTTTGTAGCGACTGGCTACAGGCGGTGACATCGACCAGGAGGCTATAGCGCATGACTGTCGGCAGGTGGATTCTCGTTATCCTCGGAGTGCTGGTGCTGCTTGTTGTGCTGGCTGTGCCGATTATTTTGTTGTTCGCCCAGCCGCCGCCCAACAACTACTGGTTGGCCGCCGTGCGCGATGCTTCAATAGTCTATGCCAGTCTGTTCATGTGTGTCGGGGCCTTGACGTTCATCGTGCTCACCGCCGCGATGACGATGCTCGTGTTCCTCGTCAGAGACCGGATCGCGCCCGCGCTTGAGAAGGCCGACGACACGATGCAGACGGTGAGGGGCACGGCCACCTTTGTGAGCGAAAGCGTGGTGGCTCCGATAATCAAGGTGGCGGGGGCAGCGGCGGGTACGCGGGCCATAGTGCAATCGCTACTGCGCCAGAAGCCTCCTACGAGCGACGGGAAGGAGCAGAAGAGCTGATGAGAAGGCAAGGGGGTGACGCCAGTTTCTGGTTTGGGCTGGTGCTAGGTGTTTTCATCGGCGCGGCCGTGACCGTGGTGCTGACGCCCGACTCGGGGCGGGCCAACCGGCAGAAGCTGGCTGAGAAGGCGAAGGAGGCCGCGGACAGCGTGCAAGGTAGGACCCGCGAAACAACAAAGTAAGGGTAATAATAAAAGCCCCATGCCGCTTGCAGCGGCATGGGGCTTTTTTTGTGTTTGAGTTAGAGGGACTCGCGGGCGTGCTTCTCACCGTCGTAGGAGAGGAGGGTCTCTTCGCCGTCGAGGAGGGTCTGAAGGTGGACGGGGCGACGCCAGAGGGTGTGCACGTGCTCCAGGGTCTTCTCGCTGTAGGTCAGGTCGAGTTCGTTGCCATCAAAAACATGATGCAGGTATAGCTCGCCGTTGTGGTGGTAGTCGCCGTCCTCGACAAGGATGGTGGGGTTGCCGAAGTTGGCCATGCGGGCCACGATGCCGTCGCGCACGTTCTCCCAGTTCTTATCGACGATGACCCACTGGTCGCCCTGCCGCTCGTAGAGGTAGAGGTCCAGTTCGTCGACCAGTTCTTTGGTCATGTAGTTGCGGATGATGGAGACGTCGTTCTCGAACTCGCGCACCTCGAAGAGCTTCTTGCGGCCCTCGCCCGGCTTACGGCCGAATTTGACCTGCTCCTCCTCGGTGGGGTTGTCCCAGCGCTGCTCGATGTGCTCCAGCAACTTCACACCCAGGTAGTAGGGGTTGAGCGAGTGCCTGGAGGGTGCTACCACCCCGGCGTTGAGCGCGGAGTACTCCACGAATTCGCTGTCGGTGAGCTCCAGCTCGCGCATGATGCGGGCATGCCAGAAGCTGGCCCAGCCTTCGTTACAGATCTTGGTCTGCATCTGGGGGACGAAGTAGAGCATCTCCTGGCGGATGATGTCTATTACGTCGCGCTGCCAGGGATCGAGGTAGCGAGAGTGCTGCATGATGAACCCCACCAGGTCCTTTTCAGGTTGGGCGGGGAAGCGGCGCCTGGCCGGGGTGGACCCGGGAGGGGTTTCCTGCTGAACGGGGGTGTCGCCGGGCGTGAGGTCGAACAGATCATCGAATTGAGTGGTACGCGAGGCCGCGGGGTCGGCAGCCGGGGTGGTGGTCTCGGGGCGCTCTTTACCGAGGTGGCCGTGCGGATCGACATGCTCCTGGATGGAGAGCACAGCGTCCATGAAGCGCTCGACGGTTTGCAGCCCATGATCGTGCTCATACTGGCGGATGCGAGCGGCGTTCAGCGAGGCGGTCTCGACCATATGCCGGTTGGTGCGGGCGAAGTAGGAATTGTTTTTGAAGAAGTCGGTATGGCCCAGGACGTGGGCCATGACGAGCTTGTTCTGCACGAGGCTGTTGGCCTCCATGAGGAAGGCATAGCTGGGGTCGGTGTTAATGACAAGCTCGTAGATCTTGCTCAGGCCGTAGTCGTAGCTGGTCTTCATGCGGTGGTAGACCTTGCCGTGCGACCAGTGGGAGAAACGCCCAGGTAGGCCGTATGAGCCGAACTCGTACATGATGGCGGCCGGCACCAGTTCATAATGGACCGGGAAAGGATCGAGGCCAAAGCGCTGGGCTATCTCCCAGATGGGCTCCATTGCGTCTTCAAGCGCTTTGATATAGTCATCGGCCATGTGTATCTCCAGTAGCCAGTGGCCAGTGGCCAGTGGTCAGTATCT
>JBJMMB010000025.1:0-11920 GCA_045805005.1 Chloroflexia bacterium | reverse complement strand
GGGACGCAGGGCCATGGAGGAGGGGGCGGCGAGCGGGCTGGCGATCTGGCGCGTGGCGGCGCTGGAGGCTGCCCCGGCTACTGCAAGACGCTCGGGGCCGACGGGCCGCGTCGGTTGGCCGGCGGTCGGTGGGCGCGCGGCGCGGGTGTTCTGCTTGGGAGCGCCCGCGGTGATGTTGGTGCGGGCTACCGGGATGGAGGTGGTGGCCTGCTGGCCGGCGGCCTCCAGGTTGCGGAGGGCTTTCTCCATCTCCGCGGCGCTATTGAATCGCTGCGACGGGTCCTTGGCCAGGGCCTTCATCACGATGGTGTCGAGCCTGGCCGGGATGTTGGGGTTGACCAGCGCCGGGCGGGTGGGGATTTCGCTGATGTGCTTATAGGCGAGGCCCACGGCTGTTTCGCTCTCGAAGGGGATGTGGCCCGTGAGCATTTCGTAGAGGGTCACGCCCAGGGAGTAGATGTCCGACTGGGGCACCACGCGCTCGCCTTTGGCCTGCTCGGGCGAGAAGTAGTGGGCCGTGCCGAGCGCCAGACCCGCCTCGGTGAGGCCCAGGTCGGATACGCTCTTGGCTATGCCGAAGTCGGTCACTTTCACCGCGCCCTCGCGGGTGATGAGGACGTTCTGGGGTTTGATATCGCGGTGGATGAGGCCGCTGCGATGGGCGTATTCGAGGCCGGCGAGTATCTGGGCGGCTATGGAGACGGCGGTGTCGGCGGGGAGAGGGGCCGAGCGGACGATGAATTCTTTGAGGCTCTCCCCCGCGATGAACTCCATGACGATGAAATAGATGTCGCCATCCTGGCCGACATCGTACACGTTGACGATGTTAGGGTGGGCAAGGTTGGCCGAGGCCTGGGCCTCGCGCTTGAAGCGGGCCACGAACTGGGCGTCGTTGGCGTATTGCTCATGCAATACTTTGACGGCCACCACGCGCCCGAGCACGTTATCGCGTGCTTTGTATACCTGGGCCATGCCCCCGCCGCCCACCACGCTGATAAGCTGGTAGCGCCCGTTGAGCACTCGCCCGGCGCCGCCCCCGGCGCCGTTGTTAATCGCCAATTGTTAGCTTCCTTACTGGCACACGCCTTGCAGGCAAGAAGGGTCTATAGCAGGCATTAGGCATACTTATCCACATTAATCCTGCCATAGATGTCTTACTGGGTGAATTGTAAACGAGGGTCAGAAGCGTTGTCAACACGATGTGATACAATAGCAGCACTAGCATTCGGAGGACCGCAATGGACCAGAACAACCGAGATACCGCCGACACACGTGACGCCCGCACCGGTGAGGGCACCCACCCGCGAGGGGACAGGGTGGCGCCTCCGGTAACGGGCGATATCGGGGATGAGGAGGTGCCCTTTAGCGCAGAGGACCCGGTGAGCGCGGTGAACCCATATGCCCGGCCCAGCGACTTCACTATGGAAGAAATAGAGGAGGGGGACACGCCGCTCGAAGACGCGATGGGGCGGCTGGTCGACCCCAGCCTGGGTGGGGAGCGCATGAGCAACAACATGGATGTGCTCGACCTTGATAGCTCCTGGATCCAGGAGAGCGAGGAGCCCGATTTCTCGGACGACCCCGGCACGGGGGATCTCATAGCCGTCGTGGAGGAAGGCGAGACCTACTTCCCGCCCATCGACCCGCCTCTGAGGGCCAACAGGAACCAGAACGCTGCCGTGGTGGGCGGTTTCGCGGGGGAGTCCACCGAAGCGCCTCTGGAATCTGAGGACCACCCACAACGCGTGCAGTTGAGCGATGACGAGCTGGCGGAGCAGGTGATTTACACGCTCTCCGCGGACTCTTATACCGGTGAGCTCAATATAGAGGTTGAGGTGGTGGACGGCGTGGCGTACCTGCACGGCAAGGTGGCTTCGCTGGAGGACATCCAGCAGGCCGAGGAGGTGGCGAGTAGCGTGCCCGGCATCGAAGACGTCGAGGAAGACCTGGAGATCGTGTAGCATGGATGGATTCAACCCCTCTGGGCGGCTGTCGGGGATAAGCATGCCGCTCAACGTTACGGTGGACCTGCACATGCACACCACCGCTTCGGACGGGCGCTACACGCCCGCCTCGCTGGCGAAGGCCGCGCACGAGATAGACCTTTCGGTGATAGCGCTGGCCGACCATGACCGCGTGGACAACGTCCTCCCATTGAAGGTGGAGGCTGCGCGCTTCGGCATGCACGTTATACCGGCTGTGGAGGTGTCGTGCGTTTGGGGGGATACGCAGTACCACATGCTGCTGTACAACGTGGACCTCACAGACGAGCGCGTGGTGGGGCCGTTCGAGGAGCTGAAGAGGCACTACGCAGAGATTAGCGCACGGGGGATGGAGGAGCTAGCCAACCAGGGCAAGCCTATCGACCCGGCTGTGCTGAACATCTGCACCGCGGGCCAGCCTGTGGCTCCCTACCACGTGTTCCAGGCCATCATCAAGCACGAGTACGCGCCCAACATGAAGGAGGCGCACGAACTGGCGAAGACGGTGGGGATAGACTTCAGCCCCCACCCCGACATGCGCGAGGTAATAACCAACGCCCGAGCGAGCGGGGCCATCCCCATCCTGGCGCACCCGGCACGCGCCGAGCAGGGCTTCCACCCGCCGAGCGATGAGACTTTGGATGCGATGATAGAGGCGGGGCTGATGGGCTTCGAGGTGTGGCACCCCTACCACTCGGCCTATGACGTGGCGCGGTACCTCAAGCTGTGCACAGACCGGGGCCTACTGACGTCCTCAGGCTCGGACACGCACGGGCCAAACCAACCGCCCCGCCGCCTCACCGCCTGGCCGGCGAGGTATAGCAGGGAGCTGCTGGACAGGTGTGGAGTGCATGTGGAGGACTATAGCTCGTTTTAGGGCGGCTCGGCGGGGGTGCCCGGCAGATAAATCTGCGGGCTACCTGAACAAAGCCCGCCTGCGCGGGCTAGCGGGCGAAGACCTCGGCTATCGTCAGAGAGCCTCCGCAGGGAGGCTTTCCTCATAGGTTGTCAGATACGCTTCCTATAGGCTAAGGGCTACACGCAAGATCGTGTTCTGGGGGCGGGCCCCGAATTGCACCTACTGCGTCGGTGTTCGCTGCTTCAGTATTTTGAGGCTTCGCACGTAGGTGTAGTTATGCGAGTCTGTTGCGTCCCGCCAAGGCTTGGAATTGCAGTCAATTGTTGAGGGGTAGCCGAGGGTAGGGTCAAAGTAGACCCAGCAGCGAGCCTCCAAATCAATCGGCCCGTACCGGGTGAGCATCTCGTCTATCCTGGGAAACAGACCTTCAATAGTGATGGGTTTCAGTGCGTCCCCAGTGGCACCAGATGGAGTCGCTAAAGGTGTTCCGTTTAGTGACATGCCCACAATACCTACGTCTTTGTCGCGCACGTGCAGGGTCCAGATGCCGGCATTCCACATAGCCATGTCCGCCACCACCATCTCATATTCCTCAACGCCTTGCGAGTGCCATTTGGCGAGGGCCGCATCATAATCGCTTCTGCTAATGTTGGTGTATTGGAGTGCGTAGCCTACGACCCCGAGCGTACAAGCCAGGAATAGGAGCGCGATGAGGATTGATGTGGCCCGAGGGACTAAGTTTCGCATATCCTACTCACGCACATTCAAATCGTAAGGGCAGGCCCCCGTTGCCTGCCCTGTTCGCTTACCACAAACGTCGGGGTTAGCCAACCAGGGCAGGCAACGGGGGCCTGCCCCTACAGGCTGCTTACGGGTTTGGCGCGGCGGGCGGTGTGGCGCGCTTGAGGATGTTGAGGGTTTTGACGGTGGTGCTGCTGCCGAGGTCGGTGGCTCGGACGTTGGGTTTGGTCTTGATCTGGATGGAGGAGGGGTAGCCGAAGGTGAGGTCGAACGTTACGACGTAGTCGACAAGGCGCTCCAGGTCGCCGAACTCGCCGGCGGTGAGGACGTGCTCCACGGCGGCGAACTGCTGCTCGACCGTGAGGAACTTTACGGTGTCGGGAGGCATGGCGGGGGTGGAGGGCACGCCGCTGCTGCCGGTGTAGCTGACGATCTCAACGTTATTGCCGCCGTCACTCACCTTTAGGACCCAGGTGCCGGCCCAGGGCGATAGGGTGTTGTGCTCCACTGTTACCTCGTATATCTCAATCCCCTGGGCACGCCACTTGGCAAGGGCAGCGTCGTATTGCGGCTTGCCCACGTTGATGCCGGGCTTTACCACCAGGGTAGGTCCGGAGGCGGGTGTGGTGATAAAGGTAGGTTGGGGAGTTTCGGTGGGGGTGGGCGTGACAGTCGGCGTGGGGGTGATGGTGGGAGTGGGAGTGATGGTGGGAGTGGGAGTGACGGTTGGTGTGGGGGTGATAGTGGGGGTGTTGGTTATTATTGGGGTCGGCGGCACTGGGGTCTCGGTGGGCGGCGAATTGGGCGTGCCGGGGAGTTGGGATACGCCGGTGGGAGAGCCCTGGGGGCCGGGGACGGGGGTCTGGGTGAGGGCGTCGGGCCCGCAGGCGGTCGATATGAGCAAGATAAGCAGAAGGGATGAGAGGGTGCGACGCGCGCCGTTGAAGTGCATGGGCTCAGCTCGCCCCTGCTTGCGGTTGCTCGGCGGAGGCGCTCATGGCGGGGAGGGTGGCGGCGTCGGGGGGCCGGTTGCGCATACCCTGGTCGACGAGCATCATGGGGAAGCCGCGCTCTATGGGGTAGACCCGGCCACAACGCTGGCACTTTACGGCGTCTCGGAGGGTTTTCACGTCGCCGCCGCAGGCGGGGCAGGCGAGGATGCTTTCCAGGCTGATCTTGCGGGCCGGGGTTCGCTTGACGCGCCGCGCACGGGTGATCAGGCGGTGGGCTGCCGGGGGCAGGAAGTGGTCGGCCAGGGTGACGGCGCTGCGCTTGAGGGAGGTTGGCAGCGACTCTCTGGGTATCACCATGCGCTTGAGGGCGCGAGGGTTTTCAAGGTCGAGGGGCGAGCGGTCGCGTATCTCGATCTGGATCGCGCCATCCCACTCGTACTCCATCCAGAACATATCGGGCAGCGAGCGGTGGAAGCGGGCATACCAGGGGTTGTACTCGTAGAGGTAATCGAAAAGCTCGCCGAAGATGTTGGGCACGTTCACCTTGGGGTGCAAAATGAGCTTGTCGCCCATTTTGTTTACGTACCATTTGTGGAAGGACCAGTAAAACATGTGCTCGGCGAGCTCGGTGGGCGAGGCGATGAACCCTCGCCTGGAGACGCGCATCAGCTCGGAGCAGAAGCGGGCCGGGTCGTCCATGTGCTCGATGATGTGGGAGGCGATGACGTAGTCGAACGCCTTGTCTTTGAAGGGCAGATTGTGGCCGTCGCCTACTATCAGAGGACGGTCGACCCGGATGGATCCGCCGCGCTCTGTGTCGTCGTCGATGTACCGGTCGCAGAGGACGTCGCTGCGGGGGTTGGGGTTGTGGCCGCTACCCACGTCCAATACCAGGTCGTTGGGGCCGATTTTCATGTGTGGGAACTCCTATCTTTGCGTGACCGACGGATGATAGCATGAGGGTTTTGGGGGTGTCAAACCCGTAGCTCCTGCAACTTGGGCGGCCAGATGCGCGTAGTACCTTGTGATATAATACGAATTGGACACTGCACGCGGCACGTTGTCTGCTGTAGACACCGTGATGAGTAGCCTAACATATGCATTCCACATTCTACGGAGCTGACCTGTGATAGTGCCTGTGATTGTGGATAACGCGGAGCGAGTTGAAGGGTTGTCGCGAAGGGAAAATCGCTATTTATGGAGCCAATGGACATCCGACTTGGGGATGTGTACACTCTGCGCAAGCCGCACCCCTGTGGGGGATATGACTGGCGCGTGGTGCGGGTCGGGGCCGATATTGGGATGCGCTGCGTGAAGTGCGAGCATAAGGTGCTGCTACCCCGCTCGGAGTTTGAGCGCCGGGTGAAGAAGCTGGTAGAGAGGGTATGATCAAAGAAGAGACGATAGCTCCGGCCAACAGCTCGATCATGGAGCTATTCAAGAACCGCCATTTCCTGCTGCTGTGGATCGCGCAGATACTCTCGCAGACCGCCCAGCAGATCATCAACCTGGCGCTCATCGTGCAGGTGAGCGAGATCACCAAGTCGAGCAAGGCGGTGTCGGGCATCATCATCTGCTTTACGATTCCCGCCATCCTCTTCGCGGCCATCGCGGGCGTGTTCGTGGAGCGCAACTCTAAGAAGACGATGCTGGTGCTGACCAACCTGGCCCGCGGGGTTATGGTACTGGGTTACGTGCTGACCGACGCCAAGTGGGGGGTGGGGGCGGTGCTGCCCATATTTTACATAGTCACGCTCCTCTTCTCGGCGGTGAGCCAGTTCTTCAACCCGGCCGAATTGGCTATGATTCCGCTGCTCGTCAGGCGAGAGCAGCTTGTGGCGGCGAACTCGCTGTTCAACCTCAGCTTCACGGCGTGCCAGTTGCTCGGGTTCGTCATACTTGGCCCGCTGCTGCTCGCGACCATCGCCAAGGACGACTACGCGAATCTATACCTCATCTTGTTCATATTATATGTGGCCTGCGCGGTGCTGACCTATTTCCTGCCCCAGGACCGGCCAGGTGACACGGCCGCCGAGCGCCGAAGACGCGGAGAGAAGGTGGGCGTGCAGCAGGTGACCGCGGGGGCCACGCAGATAGCGCGCACCGGCTTCGAGGCGGCCCGCGACGAGCTTTTCGAGGGTTGGGCTTTCATAAGGCGCGACCCGGTGATCATGAGCGCCATCATATACTGGTCCATAGCCATAACGGTGTTCATGATGCTGGGGACCATCGGCACCGGCTTCCTGCAGAACGTGCTGGGTATCGAGGCCAACAAGCTCTACACCATCATGGTGCCGGGGGGCGTCGGGCTGGTAATAGGCGTGGTGCTGGTGGGGCGCATAGCTAACCCCAACAACCGCAGGGCCATGATCAACTGGGCGCTCCTCGGCGCGGGCCTGGTGCTGCTGGCGTTCGCGTTCATTGAGCCCGTGACCCGCTGGCTGTTCAGCCTCACGGGCAAAACGCCCCCGGTGATGCTTATGGTGGCGCTACTGGGCGTGATGACCTTCATGCTGGGTTTGCTCAACAGCTTCATAGGGGTGCCCGCCCAGACCGCCCTGCAGGAGCGCTCGCCGGAGGATATCCGCGCCCGCGTTTTCAGTGTGTTCTTCACGGTGTCGAACATAATCCTGATCATACCCGTGTTCTTCGCGGCAGCGCTGGCCGACTCTCTCGGCTATCCTCAAACCGTGGCGGCCATCGCCGTGGTGGTGATACTCATAGCGGGCTACGGCCTTTACAGAATGCGCAAGGATGAAATGCCTTCGGAGCCGCCACCAGGCACCCGCCTCACCCGCGAGGAGATGGAAGCAGCCCTCACCGCCGCCAGTCCGGCCGCTCAGCCCCTCCCCACCATCTCCGGCCGTGGCGAGACGCGTAAGTAAGTAATATAATATTTGTGACGCCTTTGCAGTGCCGTGCGTATATCCTGATGTAGGGGCGCGTTCGACCCCTAGGAAGGATTGGGTATGAGCAGATTTCTCCCTGTACGAGCTATGCGTGTTGCGTATCTCGGGTCTCTGCTCCTGGGCGCGTTGTTGCTGGCGGTGGGTGGGCTCCTCGAGCCTGTGACCTACGCGGCTCCCCAGGGACAAGCCGGCGGGCACGTGGACGTGGCCGTGTTCAAGCTCCCTATCACCCCTATCAGTGCGCAGTATTACGAGCGTGTCCTGCAATCGGCGCAGGACGACGGCGCGGTGGCGCTTGTGGTGGAGATCGACACGCCGGGCGGGCTTGTCGACTCGATGCAACAGATGGTGCAGCGGACCCTCGCCAGCCGGGTGCCGGTGGTGGCATACGTGTCGCCGCAGGGGGCGATGGCAGCCTCGGCGGGGGTCTTTATGGTGTACTCGGCGCACGTGGCCGCCATGGCCCCAAATACGACCATAGGCTCGGCGGAGGTGATACTCAACGCGGGCCAGTCGGACAGCGGCAACGGCAGCACGCCCGAGAGCGGCGACACGGCAGCCGAGCGGCGCAAAGTCACCAATTTGCTGGTATCGCAAATACGCACGCTGGCCGACCAGCGCAAGCGCAACGCGGATTTCGGCGAGAAGGCCATACGCGAGAGCGCGAATCTCCATGCGCAGGCTGCCCTCGACCAGCACGTTGTCGATGTGATCGCGAACGACGTGAACGATCTGCTGACGAAGATCGACGGCCACCAGGTGGAAGTGGCGGGCGAGCAAGTGACCCTCCACACGAAGGGGGTGCCCACTCAAGAGGTACCTCTCACCCTGATCGAGCAGATTTTGCTGGTGCTGACTAACCCCAGCGTGGCGTTTATTCTCATCAGCCTGGGCACGCTGGGCATCACCTGGGAGTTCATCAACCCCGGCGCGGTCTTCCCCGGCGTGATCGGGGCCATTATGCTGCTGATAGGGCTGATGGCGCTGGGCACCCTGCCTATCAACGCCGCGGGGCTGGCCTTCATAATACTGGCGTTCATTCTGTTCATCGCGGACGTCTTCATGCCTACGCATGGGATACTAACCGCCGGGGGCATTGCTTCGCTGGTCATTGGTGGGCTCCTGGTGGTGAACACCAGTGAGGCCCCCGGCGTACCGGGCGTGTCACCCTATACGATAGCGGGAGTGGCGGCGGCGCTGGGCGGCTTCTTCTTCTTCGCGGTGTACAAAGTGTACAGGGCTCGCAAGGCCCAGCCGGCCACCGGTCGCGAGAGCATGGTGGGCGACTTAGCCGAGACGCGGACCGACCTCGCACCGACAGGCATGGTGTTCACGAACGGTGAGCTATGGCAAGCCATCAGCCTGGACGGCTCCATACCCTCGGGCCAGCAGGTCCGGGTAGTGGCAGCCGATGGGTTGGAGTTGAAAGTTAAGCGTGAAGCGTGAAACGTAAGGGTGCCGGGCAGAGCTGGGTTGCTTGCCGCAAACAAGGCTCGCAAGGATCCGATACGTTTCAAATGTGAAAGGAGAATTCGCAGATGGATATCGCACTTGGTGCACTAGTCTTCTTTGTGGTGGTGGTGCTGATTTTGTTCAGCATCGCCGGAGCAGCGGTAAAGGTTGTGCAGGAGTACGAGCGGGGCGTGATCTTCCGGCTCGGGCGGTTGATTGGGCCCAAGGGGCCCGGTCTCTTCTTCATCATCCCCTTTGTGGACCGGATGGTGAAGGTTGACCTGCGCGTGGTAACCCTGGATGTGCCGGCACAGGAGGTGATCACGCGGGATAACGTCACCGTTCGCGTGAACGCGGTGCTGTACTTCCGGGTGTTCAACCCCGAGAAGGCGGTCGTGGCCGTTACCGACTATGTACGCGCCACGCACCAGATAGCGCAGACCACTCTGCGGAGCGTGCTGGGCCAATCGGACCTGGATGAATTGCTGTCACAGCGCGAAGAGATCAACATGCGCCTGCAGCAGATCATCGACGAGCAGACGGAGCCGTGGGGCATAAAGGTGGGCATCGTTGAAGTGAAGGACGTGGAGCTGCCGCAGACTATGCAGCGGGCCATGGCCCGGCAGGCTGAGGCCGAGCGCGAGAAACGCGCCAAGATCATCCATGCAAGCGGCGAGTTCGACGCCTCGCAGAGGCTCAGCGAGGCCGCCCGCATCATCGGCTCGGAGCCGGCCACGATCCAACTGCGCTACCTGCAAACCCTGACCGAGATAGCCTCCGAGCGGAACTCCACCATCATATTCCCCGTGCCCATCGAACTGCTGAGCCTGATACCGCATGTCTTCGGCGGGAGCAATGACGGGAGGAACGGCACCGGCCCGCAGATCAGGGAAACCACGACGGCCCCGGACACCTTACCCATCGGTGCCACCGCCGGCAGCCTGCCGGAAGAAGCCGCAGCAGCCCCGGAAGCGCCTCACCACCGGCTCCCGGAAGTAGACGAGGAAAAGTCCAAAGAGCTAGCCACCGAGCACGCCCGGTTTATGGAAGGGGATATTCACGCCACCGGGGAGGCGAAGGAGTAAGTACCGAGTACCGAGTACCGAGTATTGAACCCTTTGATTTGATTCCTAATGGGCGCGTTCTTCCTTAAAAGGCTGAGGCCAGTAGTGCTGGTCGGGGTGATACTGCTCGCGGGGTGCGATTTCAACCCGAGCGTGGTGCCGGCTCCGACGGTTACGCCAACCACGGGGATACCCACAGCCACTTCGGTGCCTCCCACGCCGGCTCCTACGGAACCTCCCACGGCGGCCGCTACGGAGACGGAGGTGCCTACTGTGGTGCCTGTCGTGCCCACGGACACGGCTGTAGCCCCCTCAACGCCGACCCCTTCCGGGCCGGCGGCGTCGGTGGGAACGGCTACGCCGGAGAGCGGCATTCGGGCGGCGAGTTGTGAGGGGATGAGCACAGGCACCGGGGACGGGATCGGTGACGAGCTCTACCCGAAGTTGGGGAACCCCGGATACGACACCTCGCACTACACCCTCGACCTGCTGGCCGATGTGGCTACGGGGTCGATTTCGGGCACCACGACCATTGAGGCACGCTCGCTCAGGGACCTTCCTAACTTCAACCTGGACTTCCTCGGGCCGCAAATCAGCACGTTGACGGTTGATGGCAAGCCCGCGAAGTTCAACCGGGACCAGCACGAACTGAGAATAACACCATCCGCAGCCCTCCCCAACGGCGCGACCTTCAAAGTTGTCGTAGCATACAAGGGGCTGCCCAACCAGTCTTTCTCGGAAGACCCAGCGATATTGCTCGGCTGGATCCACTACGACAAGGGAGTGTATGTCGCCAGTGAACCGGTGGGGGCCGCCCAGTGGTATCCTGTCAACGATCACCCGTGCGACAAGGCCGCCTACTCCATCTATATCACCGCGCGCAAACCTTATGTGGTCGCAGCCAATGGCGTCCTCGATAAGACTGTAGACAACGGCGACACGCGCACGTTCCGCTGGGAGGCCCGCCAGCCGGTCGCCAGCTACCTGGTGACGGTCAACATCGCCCAGTTCGATGTGGATACGAGCAAGGGACCGGGGGGGATTGCCATACGCAGCTTCTTCCCCAAGAGCCTGAACCAGAGCGCGAGGGCTTCGCTTCGCAAAGCCTCGAGCATGATCGAATATTTCAACACCATTTTCGGCCCCTATGCGTTCGATGCTTACGGCGAGGTGGTGGCCGACAAAGACCTCCCCTTCGCCCTGGAGACCCAGACTCTCTCGCTGTTTGGGCGAGAATTCGGTTCGAATGGAGGCTTCGCCGAGGAGGCCATCGTCCACGAGTTGGCGCATCAGTGGTTTGGAGATAGCGTGAGCCTGGAAGGCTGGAAAGATATCTGGCTGAACGAGGGCTTCGCCACCTATGCCTCGTACCTATGGTTCGAGCACTCGCAGGGCCGCAAGGTGCTGGATGGTAGGATACGCGCCGACTACCAGATCGTCGCGCAGGGCAATTTCCCCCCACCCGGGAACCCGCCCGTCAGCAACCTGTTCAACCCCGCCGTATATCTCCGTGGCTCGCTGACCCTGCACGCCCTCCGCCTGCGGGTGGGAGACGATGCCTTCTTCAGCATCCTCAAGACCTACGCTACGCGCTACAAGTATGGCAACGCCAACACACCCGAATTCATCGCCCTAGCCGAGCAGATCAGCGGGCAAAACTTGGACGATTTCTTCAACGGCTGGCTCTACTCGGAGAAAATGCCTCCCATCCCGGAGATGGGGCTCGGCAACCCCTGATTGGATAAGAAACCGCCAAGACGCCAAGACGCCAAGGATTTATAGAATTAGCAGGTCGGGACGCGCTTCCTGGGTTGCGTGGTTGGCAAGCTTAGGAGACGGGGAACCACCAAGACACCAAGGGCACCAAGACATCACCAGGTAATAATAGGGACGAACCGCAAAGGCGCAAAGTCCGCAAAGTCCGCAAAGATTTATTGGGGCTTGGAACCGCAGAGGCGCG
>JBJMMB010000024.1:0-4768 GCA_045805005.1 Chloroflexia bacterium | reverse complement strand
GCGTACGCTCACGGCATCATCTCCGGTTATGAGTGCGGGGCCGGGTGCCTGGAGTTCAGGCCTGGGAACAACGCCACCAGGGGGCAGATCAGCAAGATCGTGCACCTAGCGATCACGGGACCTTAGTTCTCGCAAGCCCTGCATGAGGAGCCTTCTCACCCCGCGGCTCCCTCTCTTGCTTTTGGGAGAGAGGGAGCCTTAATGATTGGGGCACAGTTTGTGCTTAATAGCAAAAAGCCAAAATGGCTGCGCCGGTGACGACCGAGCGCGGTTTTGTGAAGGGGGTGATGCCAGGCGACAGAACCCATCAAAGGATCTGACCTCGGGTCTTATGTGGTTGCCTTCTATGCCGTTGGCCGGTTCCGGCCAGGGTTGAAAAGGTGACTGTAAGCTCCTGCTGATTAGCGGGTTTCATCTCTTCACATCTTCCCATGGCGTTCTTGCCCGAAGAGTCGGTTCAACCACTTATTTCCGCGCTCTATCCTGGGGTGGCGCTCACTTGATAGATTGCGCGCCCATCTGGAAGGGAAGGTAAGCATGGTTAAGAACAAACGCCACAGGACCAGTCGCGATCTGCTTAACGAACCCCATACGACCGGCCGCAACCTGCTTATAGTTCTGGCGCTCCTGTCGGTGCTCGCTCTTGGAGGGGCCGCTAATTCGGGTTTCCTCGGTGATTTAGCTGGGGGTTCTAACAGCCCGGCTTATTCAGGTGGGGCCTCGGGGCCGCTCGCCGTGTGGGGTGGGCGCTCCGCCGAGTATGCTTTGCAAGCGAACATGCCGGTGCCAGGCTGGGCCATCCCCAGGGCGGCGAAGCCGGGTGGAGCCCTGGTGAACCAGGCGGTCCTGCATGACGTGTCGCCTCCGCTGCGCAGCATCCCGCCCGCGAAAGGGGCCGCGGGGCAAGTTGGCGAGAAGAACGAATTGCGAATACCGGTCAATGGGAAGCCGCGGGAGGGGATTGTCGACCCGGTGGTGCAGCGCGGGTTCGGGCTCTCGCCGCTGGCTATGCCCACGCCCCTCGCCAACTTCGAGGGTATAGGCAACCTGACGGGCGTGCTGCCGCCTGATACTAACGGTGACGTTGGGCCCAACCACTATGTGCAGTGGGTCAACCTCCAACTCCAGGTTTTCAGCAAGACCGGGGTGTCGCTATACGGCCCTGTGCCAGGTAACACGCTATGGACCGGCTTCGGCGGGGTTTGCGAGCACACGAACAACGGCGACCCCATCGCCATCTACGATAGCATGGCCGACCGCTGGGTGCTCAGCCAGTTCGCGGTGCCGGGGGGCGTGAACGGCTACCACCAGTGCGTGGCCGTGTCCACCTCGCCCGACCCAACGGGGAGCTACTACAGGTACGATTTCTTCCAGGACCAGAACCTGTTCACCGACTACCCGCACTTCGGCGTGTGGCCGGACGCTTACTATATCTCGTTCAACTCTTTCCAGGGGACGACGTTCTTCGGGGCGCGGGCGGTGGCGCTGGACCGGGCGCAGATGCTCGTGGGCCAGCAGGCGGGGCAGCAGATCTTCCAGTTGACCTCCAGCCCGCAGTTGCCCTCGGACCTGGATGGCCCCACGCTGCCGCCGCCGGGCGCGCCGAACGTGTACGCTTCCATCGACATCATCAACATGCAACTCAACTTCTTCAACTTCCACGTCGATTGGAACAACCCCGCGAACAGCACCTTCGTGCATACGGCCACCGCGGACACCGCGCCGTTCATACCGCTCTGCCTGGCGCGCACCGACTGCATCGCTCAACCCCCGCCCCCGCCGCCCACGCAGCCCGCTCTGCTGGACGGCATCGGTTCGCGGTTGATGTACAGGATCGCCTACCGCAACTTCGGGGACCACGAGTCGCTCGTGCTGAACCACTCCGTTGATACGACGGGCACGAGGCTAGCGGGTGTGCGCTGGTACGAAGTGCGCAGCCCCGCCACCAACCCGACGATCTACCAGCAGGGCACCTACGCACCCGACACGGACAGCAGGTGGATGGCGAGCGCGGCCCAAGACCACAGCGGCAATATGGCCGTGGGGTACAGCGTGTCGAGCCTGACGACCTACCCATCCATAAGGTATGCGGGGCGGTCGGTGAGCGATACGCTGGGCACGCTGGGCCAGGGCGAAGCCACGCTGATAGCGGGCGGGGGCTCGCAGACTTCGTCCTCCAACCGCTGGGGCGACTACTCGATGATGTCGACAGACCCCACCGACGACTGCACCTTCTGGTACACACAGGAGTACTACGGGACCACCTCAGACCACGACTGGCAGACGCGGATCGGCTCGTTCCGGTTCCCATCGTGCGCGGGGACCACTCCCACGCCAATGGCCACCGGGGCCACGCAGACGCCGACGCGAACGGTTACCCAGCAGGCGTCGTTCACGGCCACCAAGACGCCCACCATCACCCAGACACCCATGATCCCTTGCAGCACGACGGTGATCACAGGGTCGATCACCTCGACCGACTCGCTGCAGGTGGCGAGGCTGGGCCGCGACAACAGCCCGAGCACCTGCGACGGCAAGGGCTGCCCAAGCTCGCTGGGCCAGGGGCTGCGGCACTACGACCAGTACACCTTCTACAACGACAGCGGCCAGCCGCAGTGCGTGCTGGTGCGGTTGGACACGGCCTGCGATGGGACAACCAACCCGATATTCAGCGCGGCCTACCTGGGCAGCTACGACCCGACCAACCTGTGCACCAACTACCTGGGCGACATCGGCTTCAACCCGCCCGACCAGCACGAGTACTCGTTCACGGTGCCCGCGGGGGCCACATACGTGATCATCGTGAACGAGGTGAACGAGGATACGGGCTGCCCGAGCTACACCCTTACTGTGAGCTGCGGGGTGTTCGGGGGGACGCCGACGGCCACAGCTACGGTGACGGGCACGCCGCCCACGGCCACTAGGACGTTCAGCCCCACGCGGACAGCGACGCCCACCGCGACCTTCACCCCGCTTGGGTGCGGCATAACCCAGCCGCTGATCGAGGGCTTCGAGAGCGGCACGCTCGGGGCGTTCGTCGCGACCACGACCATCGGCTCCGAAGTGTGGGCCCCGGCCACCGACGCCGTTCACTCGGGCACCTACTCGGCGCACGGCATCGACGCTAACGAGCAGACGGACCAGCAGATGGCGATGCGCAACGCGGTGGCGATACCCGCCGACGCGCAAGTGGCCGAGTTGCGCTTCTGGCACAGGTTCAGTTTCGAGCAGCCGGGCTTCGACGGTGGGGTGCTGGAGGTATCCACCAACGGCGGCACCATATGGCTCGACGCCGGGACGAACATTACGCAGGGGGGTTACACGGGGGTGATCACGGCTACCGGCGGCAACCCGCTGACGGGCCGGCCTGCCTGGGTGAACCAGAGCCCGTCTTATCCTGGGTTCAACCAGGTGGTGGTCAACCTGCTGCCCTACGCGGGGCAGAGCGTGAAGCTCCGCTACCGGACCGGCACCGACCTGAACGGGGTCGGGCCGGGGTGGTGGGTGGACGACGTGTCGATCTTCATCAGGCAGCCTTGCGGGAGCCCTTCGTCCACTCCTACCGTGACACGCACACCCACACCCGGCTCGCCTACCGCAACGGCTACGCCGACCGCCTGCGGGCCGAACAGCAACTACGTTGTGACGCAATCGACCGGGCCGATAGTGCCGGGCACGACGCTTGTGGCGGGGTCGCAGTGCAACGACTGCCTGGCCCAAATACCCCTGCCGTTCAACGTCCAATTCTACGGCGGGACGCGCAACTTCCTGGCGGCTATCTCGAACGGGAACGTGCAGTTCTACTGCTGTAACTCGACCAGTCAGAATAGCTGCCTGCCGGCACGGGCCGTTGATGACACGATCATGGGATACTGGGACGACCTGGACATGAGCGTGGACACCTGCGGGCCGAACTGCGGGGTGTACACCTCGGTGAGCGGGATCCTGCCCAACCGGATCTTCAACATTGAGTACCGGGCCAAGCGAGCCTACGACGTGGGCGAGGTGAACTTCGAGATAAGCCTGTACGAGGGGCAGCACCGGTTCGACATCGTGTACGGCACGGTGGCAGGCGGCGGCTCGGGGGCTACGGTGGGCGTGCAGAAGGACATAGGTCAGCAGTACTACACGCAGTACGAGTGTAACACGGGCGGGTTGAGCGACGGATCGCTGCTGATCTTCACGCAGCAGTCGTGCCCGGCGAACGCGCTGGTGGGGCACGTGACGTGGCAGGGCCGCCCGGCGCAGCCGAGCACTTTGCAGCAGTTGCCCCTCACCCTCACGTTGAAATCTGCGCTGACCGAAATCGACTATCCGGTGATGACCACGGACGCGAGCGGCTTCTTCACGGCGAGCGTCACGGGGCTGACGCCGGGGGTGTACACCTGGCGGGTGAAGAGCGCGCAGGTGGGGGCCACCCCGCCGCAGCAGAACCCAGGTTGGCTGGCCACCTCGGGCACGGCGACGCTAACCGGCGCGGCGGTGACTCAGCAGGAGATGGGCGTTCAGCGGGCGGGGGACTGCAATAACGACAACGTGGACAACTCCGTCGACTTCGTGATTCTGAAGAACACATTCGGGCAATCGGTAGGGCAAGCACAATACGACAACCGGGCGGACTTCACGGGCGACACGGTAGTCAACTCGGTCGACTTCAGCCTGTTGAAAGCCAACTTCGGCCAGTCGGGCGCGCCGCCGGTTGGGCCATAGGAGGACCGAGGACTGAGGAATCGTAGGGGCAGGCCCCCGTTGCCTGCCCTGTTTGGGC
>JBJMMB010000023.1:0-5267 GCA_045805005.1 Chloroflexia bacterium | reverse complement strand
GATAGCCTGGACATGAGCCCTAACGCGGCCTCCGGCCTCGGCATCTACACCTCGGTATCCGGCTCGGCCCCCAACCGCATTTTCAGCATAGAGTGGCGCGCCTGCCTCCACTCTATGCTCGGCTGTGGGGGCATAGTCACCTTCGAGGTGCGCCTGTTCGAGCACCAGGAGAGGTTCGACATCATCTACGGCAGCGTCGCGGGCGGCGGGGCTGGGGCCACGGTCGGCGTGCAGAACTATCGGGGCCAGGGCATGACCCAGTTCTCCTGCAACGCCCCGACCCTCTACCCTGGCCTGCAAATCACCTTTCAGGAGCCGTCGTGCAGCAACCCCTATCCCACGTTCACACCCACCTACACCCCAACTCCCACTCCTACGCCCGCCCCGCCCGTACCCGGCATAAACCCGTCAATCGACAGCCCGCCACGTGATTTCTGCCAGGCATTTCTTACAACATAGGTAGCGCCACCGCCCGAAAAATGTGCTATGATGGCGTCGGAGGCCATGCGCTCCCCTCGGTCCGGTAACTATCCGGAGGGCTAACCTATGTTCCCGTCGCTTGCCAGGAAGTACCTCTTGAGCCTGGTGCTTGTGCCGCTCGCACTTGCCATAGTCGCGAGCAGTAGCGCCGCGAGCGATGCCGGCCAGGGAGCGGGTAGGCGAACATATTATTCCGCTCCCGCCCGGTTGTTGGTCCCCCTCGATACGCCCACCCCCACCGCCACTCCCAGCCCCACCAATACGCCGGTCTGCCAGGTCCAGGTCGCCTCCACTGATGTACCCAAAAACATCCCCGACGGCCAGTCGGGAGGCGTGAACTCCACCCTCGTCATCTCCAACATCACCACCATCTCCGACATAGACCTCGTCGGCCTGAACATCAATCACAGTTTCATCCATGATATCAGGGTGAGGCTCACCTCGCCTCAGGGCACCCAGGTGCTGCTAATAGACCAGGTCTGCGCGGTCCAGGCCGATTTCAGCAATATCACCCTCGATGATGCGGCCTCGCAGGTAATCGGCTCAGACTGCCCGCCCACCCCCGGCGGCAGGTACCACCCCCAAAACCCGCTCGCGGCCTTCAACGGCCAGCAAGCCTCCGGCACCTGGACCCTGAACGTGGTAGACGCCCAGATATTCGAGACCGGCTCCCTGACCGCCTGGGGCCTGCGCATCCTCAGCGGCGCTCCCTGCGGCGGAGGCAGCACGCCAACCCCCACGCCTACGCAATCGCCCACTCAAACCCGCACAACCACAGCCACAGCTACAGCTACAGCTACAGCTACAGCTACAGCTACGGCCACCTCAACGCCGTCATCGACAAGCACCGACACACCATTGCCGGTGCCCACCTCCACGCCAACGCAAACGCCTGGCGCGGCCCTGCTGGTGGGCCATGTAACCTGGCAGGGACGCCCCGCTCAACCCAGCGCGTCGCAGCAACTCCCGATCACACTCACACTCAAATCGGAGGCCACCGAGGTCAACTACCCCCTCCAGTACACAGACGCCACAGGTTACTTCACAGTAACCGTGTCTGGCCTGGCAGACGGCACCTACAACTGGAGAGTGAAAAGCGCCCAGGTAGGCGCGAGCCCGCCCGAGTATAACCCCGGTTGGCTGGCCACCACGGGCACCCTCACATTAGGCCAGACCATGGCCGCCAGGGAAGCCAGGACTGGGGATTTACCCGCAGGGCGCATGCTTATCATGCAGGCCACTAGCCCTGTAGATATGGGCCTTCAGCGCTCGGGCGACTGCGACAACAATAACCTGGTCACAGTCGCCGACTTCGTCATCTTGAGGAACGCCTTTGGTAAGACGGCTGGGGAGCCGGGATACGACAACCGTGGCGACATCACCGGCGACCGGACCGTGGGTGCGGTCGACTTCACCCAGCTAAAGGCCAACTTTGGCTTCTCAGGACCCCCGCCTATACGCTAGCTTTAGCCAAGCTGCCGGGCGATTTGCGCGGTGTGTATGGCATCGTGAGCCGCCAGGTGTATGATCTGCCCGGTTATGGTGATCTGCCCCTGCTCCTCGTGCCGGCCCGTGCGCTCCCAATCCTCCGGTCGCAACGCCGCCAACTCGGTTATGTGCTGCTTGCGAAAGCGCAGGAAAGCCGTCAGCGCATCATGCAAGTCATCGGCCGCGTAGTTGCGCTCGCGGGCCCACGCGTCCTGATCATACCCCTCCAGGAACGGGTCGTCCTGATCGCGCATCTGCCGCGTCCTCTGCAAGCCCCGCTCCTCGGCGTCGCGCAGGTGGCACACCACCTCGACGACCGACCAGTTCTCATCCCCGCCCTTCGCCGCCACCGCCTGTTCCTGCGTGCAGCCCTCCAGCACCTTCGCCACCACCTCCGGCGCCGCCTTGAAAGCATCCAGCAAATCCCCAGGTATGTTATACATCCTCGCCCTCCTCTCTCATTCTCCGGCAAGCCAACCTCGACATTATATCATGGGGTGCAGGGGGCTCCCTGCCGGGGGGTTGGGGGTGCCCCCAAAAGCTCCTGCTTGCAAAAGCCCCCCTTCTCCGCTATAGTATGGGCCAGGGACCGGGGTATGAGCGCCCGTGGGGAAGGCTCTCAGTGCTCGGAGGCAGACCGCAGCCCCCGGTTCCTGACTCCCGTCAAGTGCCTGCCTATGCAACGGGGGGACTGCATGTCTGCCACTGATTTCCAAACGCCGGGCGCGTACGACGCCAAACTGCCCGCCCAGCCAACTCCCTTTATCGGGAGGGAGAAGGAGGTCGAGTCTGCGTGCGCCCTCCTTCGCCGCGAGGGTGTGCGCCTGGTAACCCTCACGGGCACCGGTGGCACCGGCAAGACCCGCCTGAGCATTGAGCTCGCCGCCCGGCTCGCCCGCGAATTCAGGGACGGAGTCCATTTCGTGGCCCTGGCCCCCATCACCGAGCCCTCCCTGGTAGCCGCCGCCATGGCCCAGGCACTCGGCGTCAAGGAAGCGGGCGAGCGGCCGCTGGCCGACAGCCTCAAAGCCTTCCTCCAGGACAAGCAAGCGCTGCTCCTCCTGGACAACTTCGAGCAGGTGCTCCAGGCCACTGCCCTCGTCGCGGAGATCCTGGCCGAGGCTCCCTACGTCAAAGTGCTCACGACCAGCAGAGAGCGCCTCCACTTGCGCGGCGAGTACGAGTACCCCGTACCCCCCCTCACCATGCCGCCCGACCCCGCTCACCTGCCGCCCGTCGAAATGCTGGCGCAATACGAGGCGGTACGCCTTTTTCTCGATCGCGCCGTGGCCCTCAGGCCCAGCTTCGCGCTCGACGATGACAACGCCTTGGCTGTGGCCGGCATTTGCGCCCGGCTCGACGGTCTCCCCCTAGCGATCGAGTTGGCCGCCGCCCGTATCAAAATCCTTTCGCCCCAGGCGATGCTGGCCAGGCTCCAGAACAGGTTGAAGCTGCTCACCGGTGGCGAAAAAGACCTCCCAACCAGGCACCAGACACTGCGCGACGCTATTGAGTGGAGCTACGACCTGCTCAACGAGCAAGACAAGACCCTCTTCAGCCGCCTGTCGATATTCTCCGGAGGCGCGAGCCTGGAAGCTATAGAAGCGGTCGCCTCGATGGACGTGCTCGACAGCGTGGCTTCCCTCGTGGACAAGAACCTTTTGCGCCAGGTGGAGGGGCGGCCCGAAGACCGCTTCACAATGCTCGAAACCATCCAGGAGTTCGCACGGTACAAGCTCGATAAAAGCGGAGAGGCCGAGGCCGTGCACAAGCGTCATGCTCTCTTCTACCTCGCGCTGGCGCAACAGGCCGAGCCCGAGCTTCGGGGCCCCAGGCAGGTCGAATGGCTGGACCGCCTGGAGGCAGACCACGATAACCTCAGGGCGGCGCTGAAGTGGTCCAGCGAGCAGCCTGCAAATGGGATAGCCCTGGAGTTAGGCGCGGCCCTCATGCATTTTTGGAGGAGCCACGGCCACCTGAGCGAAGGTCGGTCATGGCTCGAGAGCGCGCTGGCCAACGGCGCGAGCACGCCTACCACGGCCCGGGCCCAGGCCCTCATGGCAGCGGGGACGCTGGCCTCGTCCCAGGGCGATTACACAAGGGCCAGGGCCGCCCTCGAAGAGAGCCTGGAGCTGTTCAAGCAGTTGGGCGACAAAGAGAACCTCGCGGCGGCGCTGCGCAACCTGGGGAACGAGGTGCGCCGCTACCAGGGAGACCTGGAGCGCGCTTACGCCCTGTTCGAGGAGGGGCTCGCCATCGCCAGGGGGATCGGTAACCGCTGGGATATCGCGGCATACCTGGGCGACCTGGGCATCGTGGCCCAGACCCTCGGCGACCAGGAGCAGGCGCGGTCGCTCTACATCGAGAGCCTGGCCCTACGCAGGGAACTCAGAGACAAGCGAGGCATCGCCATGATGCTGGTGAACATAGGTGAGCTGGCTCGAGCCGAGGGAGATTACGACTCGGCCCGCGCCCTGTACGAAGAGAGCCTGCCGCTGGCCAGGGAGCTGGGCGACAGGTGGGGCATGGGCATGGTGCTGCACAACCTGGGGCACGTAGCCTACCACCGCCACCAGTACGAGCAGGCCCTTGACCTCTTCACCGAAAGCCTCACCATATTCTACGAGATAAGGAACAAGCGCGACATAGCCTACTGCCTGGCTGCTATGGCAGGCGTGTTCGGGGCCCAACGGCAGCTTGAGCGCGCGGCCATGCTCTTCTCGGCGGCCCAGGCCCTCTCCAACACGATCAGCTCCCACCTCGACCCCGCCGACCTGCTGGAATACGAGCGCAACGTGCAGTTCGTGCAATCGCAGATCAACCTTGAAGCCTGGAAGCGAGCCTGGGACAGAGGCCAGATCATGACCCTGGACGAAGCGGTAGCCTGCGCGCTCGAACGAGCGCCCCATCCTCCCGGCTTCCCGACGGCCCGGCAAGACACGCGGCCCAACCTCAGCACCACTCCCCTGGGCGAGTACCCCGCCAGCCTGACTGAGCGCGAGGTGGAGGTCCTACGCCTCGTCGCCACCGGCGTATCCGACGCGGAGGTAGCCCAGGAGCTTTCGATCAGCCCTCGCACCGTGCACCGCCACCTCTCCTCGATATACAGCAAGCTGGGCGTCAGCAGCCGCACTGCGGCGGCACGAGCCGCCGGCGAACACGGCCTGGTGTAGCGCGGATGGACCAAATTACCCATACGCCTTAGATAAGCAATCCTCATAAATTGGGTAATCTTACCGATGTGCGGGAGGTGCCAAACACGTAGACTGTGAGCAAGGAAAGAAACCAGGTGGGCGCAG
>JBJMMB010000022.1:0-7917 GCA_045805005.1 Chloroflexia bacterium | reverse complement strand
CTTCCCGGAGGGGGTGGGGAGTAGGGGAGTAGGAGAGCGGATTGCTCCTTTTTCTCCTAACTCCCTACTCCTCACGATCCCGAATTACTCCTCAGGAGGGAAGGCAGCATGCATGGTTACCTTGCTTACCTGCCCCCTGTTGGCCTCTGCCCCTGAGCGGAATGTCCCATCAGGGTACCCGCTCATCAGCCCATGGGCATACGCCGTCTCGATGTAACGGTAGAACGTTGAGCCTACCGCCACATCACTGAAGGTCGATACTCCGGGGTTTGCCAGCTTGAACCCTGCTGCTTCCACCAGGATCTTCGCTAGCTGCCCCCTCGTCACGTTGTTCGATGGTCGGAATGTCCCGTCCGCGTATCCCGAGATCAGCCCATGTGTAAAGGCCGTCTCGATGTATCCCGCGAACTGGTCGTCCACAGCTACGTCCGAGAAGCGCTGCTCGCTGGGGGTTACCAGGGAGTAACCGAAGGCGAGCACCACTATCTTGGCTACCTGCCCCCTCGTCACATTGTTGTAAGGTCGGAATGTCCCGTCCTCGTACCCCGATACTACGCGGGCACTGTTGAGGTAGGTCACCGCGGCAAAATAGGGGTTGTTCTCTCCCACATCGGTGAACGAGAGGGAGCATGGACCCACATGCTGGCATGGCGCTATGGAGGGTGATTTCTCGTGCGGGTTGTGATTGCCGCACGCACCCTGGTCGATGGCGAACTCCACCCTCATCGTGTTGACGTTGGAGGGGAAGTTGTAGCAGAAGTCGCCGCTGACCACTGTATCGCCTGGCGGGAAGTTGGAGTTCTCGTAGTGGAGCAACGCTCCCGTGAACCCGCCGGTACCCGGGATGTGCTGCTGTAACTGGGTCTTCCAGTTTGAGTTGACGGTGCAGTTACCCGGATTGCGCACGGTGGCAGTCCAGTGGACGGTGCCGTCAGGGTTGCAGGAGATCGTGGTGCTGTTGTTGACTATGGACAGGCAGGTGTTGCACGTCTGGCCGGTAGGCGTATTCGTTGGCGTATTGGTTACCGTGTTGGTAGGGGTTCTGGTGTGGGTTGACGTGCCGGTGGGAGTATTGGTCCTGGTGAACGTAAGCGTAGGCGAGTGGGTGTTGGTGGGCGTGTCCGTCCAGGTGTTCGTAGGCGTGTTGCTCGGCGTATTCGTAGGGGTATTGGTAGGCGTCTTGGTGGGGGTGTTGGAGGGCGTAAATGTGTCGGTCGGCGTGTTGCTGGGCGTATTGGTGCTCGTGGGTGTGTTGGTGGGTGTGGGCGTATCTGTGGGGGAGTCGGTTCGCGTAGGCGTATTGGTGCTCGTAGGGGTCCTGGTGGCCGTGTTGGTCGGCGTATTGGTTGGGGTTCTGGTGGCTGTGCTCGTCGGCGTCTCGGTGGGGGTGTTGGTCAGGGGTTGGGCGCAGCTTGGCGTCGCTGCCGTCTGGTTGTTGAGGCTCTGGTGCGAGACCAGCTCACCTACGATCCGGATGCGATACCACTGGTACTGGAACGGCAGGCCGGGCTCGCTGAAGCTGCCGCTTATCATACCGGTGCCTGGTGGGAGCGAGCCGCTGACTGTCTGTTGGTCGTACACGGTCCACGGGCCGCCCGAGCTGCCGGAGACCTCGAAGAACACGGTAGCGTTGTTGTATTGGATCGACACTCCGCACTGCAAGAAGTAGGTAAACGTGTAGTCATAGCTGCCCTGTGGGGTGCAGGAGGTACTGGCACCTTGAGGGGACAGAGTGCAGAAGGTGATGCCGGTGGCTGTGGGTGTAACGGCAGGTGAGCTGGTTGGTGTGCTGGTAGCGGCGTTGGTGGGTGCGTTAGTAGGCGTGCTGGTGGTGGTGCCCGTGCTCGTAGTGGTGAATGATGCGGTAGGCGTGTTGGTGGGTGCGTTGGTTGGGGTGCTCGTGGGCGTATTGGTGAGGACAACCGGCGTATGGGTGGAGGTGCCGGTGCGGGTAGACGTAGAGGTGGGCCCGGTCGCGGTTGGCGTACTGGTGATTGTGCTGCTTGGCGTCATTGTGGGCGTGCTGGTAGGACTGTGAGTGGCCGTGCGTGTATTGGTAGCTCCGGCCGTGTTGACGGGCGTGTTCGTGGGCCCTCCTGGCGTGGACGTGCGTGACGGGGTGGCGGTGGCGGGCGGAGGTGTAGCCGCGCCGGTGTTAGTGGGGGTCACAGTCAGGGTGGGAGGCCCGCCCGGAGTTACGGTGCGAGTGGCCGTGGGCGGCAAGGGGGTGTTCGTGCGAGTGTTAGTGGGGGTGAGGGTTGGCCCGCCGGGCGTGATGGTGGGCGTGGGCGTGAAGCCCGCGCAGGGGTCACTATATCGCACGACCAGCGTCCGGTTGGGCGAGGCCCCGCCATCCCATGACCAGCCTACTCCCCACATATCATTTGGGGAGAGGGAGCCCATGCCATAAATCTGGTTGAGCCTGGGGCCGGCGTTTGGAGTAGTGACCTGGGTCCAGGAAGTGCCGTCCCAGTGCAGCGCAAGGGTCCTCCACAGGTCGCCGGCGGGTATGTAGTAGTGGCCCACCGCCCACACGTTGTTGGCGGAGAAGGCGCTTATGCCATAGACTGAGTTGGTGCTCGAGCCTATATTCGGCGTGGAAACCACGCTCCAGGCGCTGCCGTTCCAGTGGAGCACCAGGTTCAGGCCCACCCCTCCCAGGCCGCTGTTGCCGTAGTACCCCACGGCCCACACGTCGGTCGCCGAGGCGGCGGATACCCTGTATAGGTAGCTGAAGCTGGCTCCGGGGTTGGGGCTGGGCACCACGCTCCAGGCGCTGCCATTCCAGTGGAGCACCAGCGTGTCCCAGCGTGAGGTCGCGGACGTATTGTCGAAGTACCCCACGGCCCACACATCGCCGCTCGATACCGCCGTGACTCCGTTCAGATAGTTGGTGACATTCGTGCCCGCGTTGGGGCTGGCGACCACGCTCCAACTGCTGCCGTCCCAATGCAAGGTAAGGGTCTGGTAAAAGCCACCACCATTGCTGTAATGGCCCACGGCCCAGATGTCGCCGGCCGAAACGACGGTAATGCCGTACAGCAGGTTGTTTGTCGTGCCGGGATTGGGGCTCGGGACAACCAGCCACTGCGTGCCGTCCCAGTGCTCGATGAGCGTCTGACTTGAGCTACCCGCGGAGCCCACGGCCCATACGTCGTTCGAGGAAACCGCAGCTACCGCGTAGAGAGGATATGTGCCGGAGCCCACAACAGGGTTGGCAACCACATTCCATTGCGTGCCGTCCCAGTGCATGGTCAGTGCCCGGTCCACGCTGTTGTTGTAGTAACCCACGGCCCAGGCGTCGCTTGCCGAGATCGCGGCAAGGCCGAAGAAGTTGTTATTGCCCGCGCCCGAGTTGGCGCTGGGCACCAGGCGCCAGGCGGCTCCGCAATCGGGTGTGCCCGTGGCTGTCGCGGTAGGAGTATCGGTGGCGGTGCGCGTATCGGTGAAGGTAGGCGTGATGGTCGGCGTGTTAGTGGCCGTACCGGTGGGCGTGATGGTAGGAGTATCGGTGGCCGTGCGCGTGGGGGTGCGCGTGCGCGTATCGGTGAAGGTAGGCGTGATAGTGGGGGTATCGGTATTCGTGGATGTAGGGGTGATAGTAGGGGGTATTGTCGGAGTGGAGGTGACCGGAGCGCCAACAACGTGAATCACGTAGTCTGCATAGCAATCGTGGTCGACCACGCTGAGGCTGTTATCGTCCACGATGTCGGTATTCCGGGTAACAGGCGCCGGCGGCGTGAACTGCCAGTGGAGGACGAGGTCGCCGGGGTCGTGCGCGCAGAATGATATCCGGGCCACCAGGAAGTCGGGGCCGCTGTACGGAGGGTAGGTGAGCGAGCCCGAAGCAAAGGCTATGGTGCCCGGATCGTAGAGCACACCTCGGAAACTGCACAACCCTGGGCCGTTGCACACCTCGTTCTGCAGCACAGTGTCGAATACAGTCAGGTCGGCCGTCAGCGTAGTGGTGGGCACGCAACTCGCAGAGTTGGTCTCCACATTGTTGGCGATCGAGTTGGTAAAGGTCAGGTAAGCCTGGTGAGCCGAGAGGTTGTAGCCCGCCGTGCTTATCATCATGTCCAGAGTGAACTTCTGCCCAGTGGTTACCGTGCCGCCATTCGCGGGGTCGCTCGCCGAGCTGGGTTGCAGATAGTGATAAGCGCCATCGCAAGGCCCAGGCGTGGGCGTGTTGGTGGGCGTGAGGGTCTCCGTTGGCGTGCCCGTATCGGTGGCCGTTGGCGTGACGGTGGGGGTGTCGGTCGGGGTAGTGGGCGTCCTTGTCGAGGTATGCGTGGCCGTCCTTGTAGCAGGGCTGGTGGGCGTGTTCGTGGGCGGCAAGCCGCCGGTTGGGGTAGCCGTGGGTGGTACTCCCGTGGGCGTGACGGTGCGCGTCCGGGTCTGCGTGGCGGTGGCTATGGACGTGTTGGTCGCGGTGGGCGTGGCGCAGCTGGCGAAGTAATGCTCCACCAGGGTCTGGTTCCCGGCCGAGCCCACGGCCCAGGCCTCATTTGACGATACGGCCACCACGCCGTAGAGCGTGCTCGCCTGCCCCGCGACGCTGGGGCTGGACACTACACTCCACGCGCTGCCGTTCCAATGCAACACCAGCGTTTGCTCCGGCGTGCCCGCGCTGCCGGCGGCCCATACGTCGTTCGAGGCCCGCGCACCCGCCCCATACAGGTGGTTGCTCCCGGCACCCAGGTTGGGGCTGGGGATGATGCTCCACTGGACCCCATCCCAGTGCATGGTCAGCGTGCTCCACAGTCCGGTCGCGGGCGTGTAGTAGTCACCCACCGCCCACACGTCGTTGGTCGCCAGGGCCAACGCTGTAATGCCGTAGGGTTGGTTGGTGCTGGTCCCGGTGTTGGGGCTGGGCACTATACTCCACGCGCTGCCATTCCAGTGCTCCGTCAAGGTGAACAGCACGCAGCCGGGGCACGTCTGGTAATTACCGACTGTCCACACATCGTTGGTAGACACCGCCGCCACCGCCCACAGGTTATTCACCCCGGAGGTGTTGGCGCTCGGCACCACACTCCACTGCACACCGTCCCAATGCTCGGTCAGCGTCTGGCCGTTCAGGCCGTTAGCGCAAACACCACTGCAATACTGTCCCACCGCCCACACATCATTGATCGACACAACCGATACCCCGTAGAGGTAATTCGTGCCGGTGCCCACGCTGGGACTGCTCACAACATTCCACTGCGTACCGTCCCAATGCATAGTGAGCGTCTGGGCGGGCACGCCGGGGCCCTCGTAGGAGCCCACGGCCCAGATGTCGTTTGCCGACACCACGTCCATGTCGTTCAGGAAGTTGTTGCCGGTGTTGACATTGGGGCTGGGCACGATGCTCCACACGCTGCCGTTCCAGTGCTCTACCAGGGTGCGGTAGGCCCCGGCGGCATTATCGAAGTAGCGGCCGGCACCCCATACGTCGATTGGCGATACCACCGCCACTCGGCGCAGCAAGTTTGGCCCCGCACCCACACTGGGGCTGGTTACAATGTTCCAGGCGGACGGGCAAGTTGAAGTGGGGGTTGGCGTAACGACGGGCGTGCTGGAGGAAGTCGGTGTTATGGTAGGCGTGTTGGTCGGGGTCCTGGTAGGGGTGTTGGTGCGCGTATTTGTGCGAGTGAACGTGGGCGTAGAGGTCAGCGACGGCCCCGTGACGTGAATCACGTAGTCCTGGTAGCAGTTGCGGTCGCTCACAACGTTGCTATTCACGTCTAGGACTTCGGTATCATCCACAAGGGGCGCGGGCGGTGAGAACAGCCAATGCAGCACGAGGTCGCCCGGGTCGTGGGCACACAATGTTATCGTGGCCACCCGGAAGTCGGGCCCTAGATAGGTCGGATGGACTGTAGCCGCCGAGTCGAAGCGTATGGTGCCTGGATCAACAGAAATCCCACGGAAAATACAGGGGACTCCATTGCATACCTCGTTCTCGGACATCCCATCGAAGACCGTCAAATCAGGCGCCAATGTGCTCGTGGGAACGCAGCTCGCAGACCCAGGCGCCACTACGTCAGCCAGGGAGAAAGTGAAGGTCAGGTGTCCTGCGTGCCCACGGAGCTCGTACCCACCGGTGCTCACCATCATATCCAGGCTGAACTTCTGCCCGGTGCTCACAGTGCCGCCGTTGGGCGGGTCGCCGGCCGTCGCAGGCATCAGGTAGTGGTATGCGCCGGTGCAGGTAGCGGGCGTGGGTGTGTCGGTAGGTGCGCCGGGGGTAGGTGTGTTGGTGGGTGTGCTGGTAGCACCTGGTGTCGGCGTCCTGGTAATCGTGCGGGTGGGAGTGCTTGTCCGAGTATTGGTGCGCGTGGGCGTGTTGGTGGGGAGCGGCGTAGGTGTGATTGTAATAGTGGGTAATGGAGCACCCACTATGGTCAGGCGGAAGTCGGTGAACAGCGCCGGGTCGCTTACTACCTGGTTATTCGAGTCTACCACCTGAGTATCTCTGGTTATGGGATCGGGCGGTGAGAATTGCCAATGCATCGTGAAAAGGCCAGGAGCCATCGCGCAAAAGCCCAGTTCCGCTATACGGAAGTCGGGGCCGCACCCCCCACTGCATACGTTCAGAGCCCCCTCGGCGTACGCCCCCCAGCCAACGGGGGTATTGATGCTGCGGAATACGCAGGGGGCGGGCCCGTTACACCATTCGTTCTGCAGTGGTGTTTCGAAGGCGCTCAGGTCAGCTTTGACGGTCTGCGTCAGTACGCAGGCGGTCGCGATCCGGTCGACTTCGGCGATCTGGGCCAGGCCAGCGTCATAGGTGAAGTATGCCTGCGCAGCCGTGAGGTTGCTGCTCGAGTTGCCGTGGATGTTGAGGTCGAGCACGAACCTGTCCCCGGTATTGACGGTATCGCTGTCAGCGGGGTTGCAGGGAGGGCCGGAGGGGCAGCCGGCCCCCGGCTCGGAATAGTTGCCGAAGCTGGTCGTGCCGGGGTCCAGCGTCATGTAGGCATCGCCTTGAGGCTGGAGTGAGGCTCTCGAATCTCTTCGACTGGACAGGATTGCCGCCCCGCCCGGCAGACCCGAGGAGCCGGAGTTGGAAGCTGCCAGGCCGGTCGTGGTATCCGACAGCCTGCCCGCGGAAGCACCTGTCACGGCGAGCCCCATAATGGCGGCAAACGCAAGGACGAAAACAAGGTAGCGCCACCGCATCGTGAAGTGTATACTCCGCAGCATTTGCCCTCTCCTTCCTGAGTACGCCTACAACAGGAGACATAACAGCAGCACCGTCAACCTACTACACCACGACCGGACCCTTCAGGCTTCACGTTTCATGCACGCCAAAACCCCGCTATCTATACCTATAGCGGTGCCGGTGCCTGGGACTTCCCTGGCCTGGAGTATCTCATGGGTCCTCAACCTGCTCCCGGTTCGGGACCTGCTATGGCCGGCATCAGCGTGCAATTGCGCCGGGCAATGGGGAGGGACGAGGGCTAGGAAGCTTGAGCGGAGCGAAAACGCGAGATAATGCCGCCACTCTACATGGGTTGGCAGCTACATTCTAGCAGAAGTTGTCAAAAATAGCAATAGTTTACTACCGACCGCAGGCCTGCGTCCCGACCACCGCCTGGTAGACGATCTTGCTTATCTGCCCTCTCGTGGCGTTGCTGCCCGGCCTGAACTCCAGGCAGCCCGTCCCGCAGTCATACCCGCTTATCACCCTGTGGCAGTAGGCCGTCTCGATGAAGGTGTAGAACGGGTTGTCTGCTGGCACGTCCCGGAAGGTGGGCGTGGGTGGCGTGTAGATGGGCCAGCCTTCGGCAAGGACCACGATCTTGCACAACTGCCCCCTTGTGACGTTGTTGCCGGGGCGGAACTCCAGACAGCCGGAGCCGCAGGTGTAGCCGGAGATGATGCCGTGGTTGTAGGCAGTCTCCACGAAGGTATAAAAGGTGTCGTTGG
>JBJMMB010000021.1:0-2359 GCA_045805005.1 Chloroflexia bacterium | reverse complement strand
GGTGCTCCCTGCTGAGGGTTTGGGGGTATCCCCCAACTCTCTCCTTATTTTCATTGTCGGTGGTGGCCCACAGGGCCATGATTACTCAAAATGACAGGGGTAAGTGGGCCTATTTACCCTGCGGCACTCCCTTATGTTCGCGCCTATGGGCAGGCCCCATAGCTCAACTCGCATTTCAGAGTGCAAACGGGCCGCAAGTATGTACTTCAGGGGAGAAGTTGATGAAGGCTGCAGTTGCCGTAGCCAGCCCGCTCCTCACGATCAGGTCCCGAACTGCAACAAGCCAAACCCAATGAAAACGAGCCGCGTCTTCCTCTCGGAACCGGCGGCCCGTGACGTCACGAGCTTAGAGACTGCCCTTTCCAGGGTTGGTAGATCATAGCCCACCCGAAACGTCCCCGTTTGCCGTTTATTACGGGGGCATCTCAGGGTTTCACGCGTCAGGGCGAAGCGCCCGAAGTGGCGTCCGGCGCGGGTTGCGCAGGAGCGCTCGGGGTGGGAGTAGTCCCTGCCTCCCCCGGCGCGGTCGGGACGGGGGACGGGGCCACAATTGCGGTCTCGGTGGCTTCGGCTTGCATCTCAGCGGCGACGGTTGCTCCCGCGTCGGCTTCCCTGGAGCTTATCGCGGTGGCGGTAGCCCGCCTGCCCTCGGCCTCGCGGATGGACGTCGGGGATATATTGCGGACCACGACGAAGGTCACATAGCACAGCATCAGCACGAACAGCCCCACAATCGGCAGCACGATGCAAGGGGTGCGGGATTTCTCTTCCCGCGGTTCAGCTAGTTCCTCGCTTACTTCGGGTTCAGTTGACATAATGCAGTGCTTTCATAGAGCTACCTCTCCAGTATACCGTAATGTCTGGTGCGGCAAGTAAGGGCCGCGCATAGAGATAGAGTCCGAGGGCACGGCCCGGCGTCGGGTGCCTCGGCCTTTGTTCCTATTCGCCCAGTGCGTAACTAACAGCTTGCTCCGGACTTTGCCTTACCCTGCTCAATTGGGGCATAGGGCCGTGTCGTTGACACAGATTGGGGCCCGCTCGTATAATTTTGAGACTGGCCGCATTTCCTGTCCGGACCGCTAACGGCGTGGGCGCCGAGCCTCACTAGCGTCAATCCGGCAGGGTTCACCCTTGGCTTCGCAGTTCTGCGAAGCTGCGTCATAAACATGCGAAATACACAGGAGGAGCAAATGACTCGGCGAAAGATACTTGGTATGCTACTGCCGGTGGCGCTCATGGTTTCCATGCCGCTGCTGGTAGGAGCCACACCGCTCACAACGATCGGTCCCGTTGTAAGCGCGAGCAACGACCAACTGACCAACAACGAAATTACCATTTCGCTCAACCCCACCAACCCCAACAACGTTGTAGTTGGCTGGAACGATTGGAACCTCAACGAAGGCTGCGGAGTAAGCCGCTCGACCGATGGGGGCGCTACCTGGTCTCCACACAGCTTCATCCCCGGCATAACCCGCTTCGACAACAACGGGAACTCTTACCCGGGTGCCGGGATCTATGATTTCGCGGGTGATCCCGCGGTTACGTTCGGCCCCGACGGCACGGCCTATTTCGCCTGCTATGGGTACCTGTACGCCAATGCGTCCGCGCCCAAGGGAGGCGTGGCCCTCTTCGTATCGACATCTACCGATGGGGGTCTCACCTGGGGTCACCCGGTGCACCTGCCCACCAGCCCCGGGCAGGGTCTGGGCCCTGGGCACGGCAAGGGCAGCAATGGGCAGTTCCCTGACCACGAGGCTATCACCGCCGATACCTGGCCCGGCAGCCCATACTACGGCTCCGTCTACGTGGCCCAGGCCCAGTTCCACGGCAACGGGCCTTCGCCAATCACCGCCTTTTACTCTCGCGACCACGGGCATACCTGGTCGCAAAGCGTGGCCGTGAGCACGCTCGCCAACAACTCGAGCCAGGACGCCGTCCCCTCGGTTGGACCGGACGGATCGGTGTACGTAACCTTCGATAATCAGCAGCGCGGCCGCCACGGCTTTGAGCAGGTGCTCATCGCGAAATCGACAAATGGCGGCGCGACCTTCGGGCAGAATTACCAGGTCGTCAGAATGGTCGACCCGGTGAACGACGACCTGGTGAACAGCGATTATCGTGAGACCAGCTACCCGGCGTCGAGCGTGGACGGCCAGAACCGGCTGACCGTGGCCTGGAACGATCGCCGTAGCGGGCACTCCAATATGTGGTACACCCGTGCCTACGGCAGCGACCTGTCGACCTGGACCGCTCCCGCCCAGCTCAAGCCGAGCGACAAGGAGCAGTTCTTCCCGTGGGTGCACAGTGCGCCCAATGGCCGGGTTGACATCGACTACTATGACCGTACCCGAGACCCGGC
>JBJMMB010000020.1:0-2536 GCA_045805005.1 Chloroflexia bacterium | reverse complement strand
GGAGGTGGCCCGCGAGCTGGGCGTCAATTTCCAGCCGAACACCGATGTGTCAGAGATCCTGGTCGAGCCCCGGCCCGGTTTGCGCTCCCGGGGCAAGGTGGTGGGGGTGCGCTTCGCGAGGGGGGGCGGCTTATTCACCGAGACCGTGATAATGAACGCCGACCCGATATACGCTTACGAGACCCTGGTGCCCGAGCAGTTTCGCGACCGGCGCCTGGCGCGGGACATGGGGCGCCTGGAGCCGTCGTGCTCGGGCTTCGTCTTGCTACTGGGCGTAAAGGGTGATTACCCGGACCTCGCGCACCACAACATCTTTTTCAGCCCGGACTACCGGGCCGAGTTCGATTACATCTTCGACCGCCGCGAGCCCGCTCCCTACCCCACGATCTACGCCGCCTGCACCTGCAGGAGCGACCCCACCCAGGCCCCGCCCGGCCATCTGAACCTGTTCGTGCTGGTCAACGCGCCTGCCCTCACCCAGGACGCGGATTGGCCCGCCTGGCAGGGCCCGTACCGGGATTCTATCCTTGAGATCCTCGAATCGCGGGGGCTGCCCGGCCTGCGGGAGCGAATAGTCTACGAGCAGGCCATCACGCCGCTCGATCTACAGGAGCGATACCACTCCTGGCGGGGCGCTATCTATGGGCTGGCGTCCAACAGCCGCCGGACCGCATTCCGCAGGCCCTCTAACCGCGCCCCAGGGGTGCGAGGTCTATATTTCGTGGGCGGCAGCGTCCACCCCGGCGGGGGCATCCCCCTGGTCATGCTCTCGGCGCGCCTGGTCGCGAGGCAGGTCCGATGAGATCGGGGCGCGAGGGCGAGGCTGACCCCAGCGATAAGAGAGCGGAGCAGAACTTCCACAAAGCTAACAAGAACCGTGCAGGCGACTGGGTGGTCAACCACCTGCTGATACTGCCGGCTGCCAGGCGGGCCTTCGGAGGGGTATACGTATATGTGCACCCTGCCGCCCTGAGCCTGCGCGGAAAAGCCGCGGTGCCCGCTATATTTTGCGCCACGCACGCCGGCTGGTGGGATGGGTACCTGGCGGGGATAATCAATCGTAACGTGTTCAAGCACGACGGCTATTTGATGATGGAAGAGGATAGCCTGAAGCGGTACCCGTTTTTCACCTGGACCGGGGTGTTTGGGGTGGATCGCGACCACCCCCGCAAGGCCCTGGCTTCCATACATTACAGCGCGCAACTCCTCGCCGGGCACACGGGGAGCGCGCTCTGGATATTCCCGCAAGGCACGATCACCCACCCTGACGCCAGGCCTTTACGACTATACGGCGGGGTCGCCGCCATAGCCCGCCGCGTGGGCCGCTGCGCGCTCGTGCCGGTAGCGTTGCGATACGAGTTCCGCATGGAGCAGGCCCCCGACGCCTTCGCCCACGCCGGACCTCCGTTGGTCATCGACGCACAAGCCGAACGGCTCTCCTCGAAGGACATAACCTCCCGCCTGGAGGCGGCCATGGTCGGGGCGAGCGATGCGCTACGCGACGACCTGGTGTCGAACAACCTGCGAGCTTACCGCCGCATCCTCTCGGGCCGGGGCTCATCTAACCGGATATGGGACGGCCTCCTGAGGGTCCTGGGGACCGGCAGGTCCGGCAGCTAGTCGGGGCACCCCTCTTATGCTCACTCCCTTACTCGTCTACCAGTTGTTGGTACTTGCAATTCTGCTCGTGCTGCGAGTCGTGGTCCAGGTCAACCTGGAGGCCCTCCCGGTGCTCCTGAAGTATGCGCGTGCCTCCCGCCCGACTGGTGAGCAAAGCAGCCGGCCCGAACCGAGGCTCGCTGTACTCGTACCTGCGCGCAACGAGGAAGCCAACATCGAGACCTGCCTCCACTCGCTGCTGTCCCAGGACTATTCGAACTATGAAGTATGGCTCTACGATGATGCCTCGACCGATGATACTCTGCTTATCGCCACTCGAATAGCCAAAGCCCAAATTCCAGAATCCGGAAACTCCGCGGGTGATCAAAATCCAAATCTACATATAGTGGCGGGCACGGGGGGCCCTCCCGCCGGTTGGCTCGGCAAGGCCAACGCCTGCCACCGGCTCTACCAGGCGATGCGAGAGCGCTCGGACCCCGACTACCTGCTTTTCACAGACGCGGATGTGCGGCACGAACCACCGGCCCTTGCTCATGCCGTAGCGGCAGCAAGCGCCACCGGCGCTGGGCTTTTGTCCGTTTTCCCACGGCAACGAACGCTCACCTGGGCCGAGCGCCTTGCCGTGCCCGTCATGCAGCACTGGGCAGTTTACGGCATTCTCCCGCTGCCCCTGGCATTCACGCTGCGAACGGGCCCGGCGTTCGCGGCGGCCAATGGGCAGTTTATGCTATTTACACGGGAGGCATACGAAGCCTGTGGGGGCCACGCGGCGGTGCGCTCCGAAATACTGGAGGACGTGGCCCTCGCCCGCGCGGTCAAAAGGTCCGGGCACCGAGCTATCCTGGCGGATGGCGGCCCATTGGTCAGCACCCGCATGTACGCCGACCTGGCCGGAGTGTGGGAAGGCTACTCCAAG
>JBJMMB010000019.1:0-3849 GCA_045805005.1 Chloroflexia bacterium | reverse complement strand
ATCTGGTTACCAAGCGCGCCCAGGCCTACAAGGACTCTGTCATGGAATGGGTCGATGGGAACCTCGGCAGTAAGCTCACCATGAAGTACCCCGCCGTCTGGCTGATGGAGCCGGGCGCTCGGGGCGATGTGCTCTCTATAGCCTTCGCGGGCAACAACCAGCACCAGGATGCCGGAGCCAAGATGGTCCACAGGGCCCCCTACACCACTTCCAATGTGGTTTCGAAGAGTATCTCCAAGGGCACCGGCCGGGCCACCTACCGCGGCCTGCTCGAAGTGGCTGAGGATGCCCACCACGTTAAGGCCAACGTCAAGTGTGACGCCCTCCTGCTGGACGATAGCGCCCGCTCCGACACCTACCCGACCATCAACGTGGCGAACAACTCGGCCACCATTCAGCACGAGGCCACCGTCTCCAAGGTGGGCGAGGACCAGCTCTTCTACCTGATGAGCCGTGGCATCTCGGAGAACGAGGCCACCTCCATGGTCATCAACGGCTTCATCGAGCCGATCACCAAGGAGATACCCCTGGAGTACGCAGTCGAGCTAAACCGCCTGATCGAACTCCAAATGGAAGGCTCCATCGGCTAGTCACTCCATAGCAGCAAAAACAAAACAAGCCGCTTCACGCGGCTTGTTTTGTTAGGGGCACATTACCGGTCCCGCCACCTCGGGCCAATCCGCAGCCTGACCGCCAGCCTCAGGTCCGACGCGCAGAGCATAAGGCGGCACCACCTCCGTCACTCCATCGGGCCGCTCCCACATCCACTCTAGCGCGTTATTTGGGCCTGCCGCCTCGAAGTCCAGCCGCACCTTGTGCCACCCCGCACCCAACTCCACCCGGCCCGCCACCACGGGCGCGCCGTCGATGTCAAGCCGCGCCTTCGCGTCGGTGCGTAGCGACATCGTGTACACGCCCTGATCTGAGAGCACCTCGCCCTCCCATCGTATCGTCGAGCCGCCGTTCCCTGCCGGACTGATACTCAGAGCATTCGGGTCGTCAGCCCGATTTGGCCGGAACACGGTATTGCCAACGAAGGCATCTAATCTGTGTACCGGCGGCAGGGCGCTCAGCGTGGCCCGCAGCCCATGGCCGGGAGTAGCAGGCCAGAGGTGCGCGGCGTCCGGCTCGACCTGCTCCCCGTCGCCCTGCTTGACCTGCATCCTCACACTTGCCGAGTGCTCCATCCGCACCCGCACAGAAAATGTCACCCAGCCGGGCTCAACTTGCAAGGGCGTATCCAGGCTCCCGACCTGCCCCTGCACCCACAGAGCCGCGTTCGCCACTCCTTCTACGGTCACCGTAACCGGACCCTGTCCTCCCGCGTAAAACGCCCCGCTCCAGGTAGCGACTAGCACGTCGGGGAGCCGAACCCCTCCTGTGGCGGGCAGCGCGCCCACTCGCCCCACGCGGCCGCTCGCAAGGATGCTCTCGCCCGTATCCCCTTCACCTCCACATTCACCCCATGCAGGCCCATGGCCGTCGCCGCGGGCACCAAGTAGCCGCGCGCTACCACCTGGCCGTCCGGGCTCCTCAAATCCTGCTCCTCACCGTCCGGGTAGTAGCTCCGTACCACCGGCAGATAAGCCAACATGTCTTTGTAAAAGAGAAAAGCAAGGTCATGGTCGGGGTAGCCCACCACGGGCAGTTCACGCCCTGGATTGAAGAAATAGCTCACCCTGGCCGTGGGAGCCATCATCTCCGCTATCGAAGGGTAGACCGGCTGCCAGGGCTTGCCCACGAGCCGCGCCCGCGTTCCCTGGCTCAGGCTCTCCAGGAACCTCCCTTGCAGTGCCTCAAGCGCGCGGTCGGCCGGCACTTTAGGTGGATATTGCACCAGGTAAGTGTAGGCGTTTGCCCCCAGGTCCAATGCGAGCAAAGTCACCAAGAGCGCTATTCCCACCACCCGCACCCAGCGCCGGGGCTGCTTCAGCAGAGCCCCCAGCCATATCGACAGGGGCAAAGCCAGCGCCAGGTAAAACGCCGGGAAAGCCGGAGCCCAGTGGGCGAAGTTGGGTATAGTGGTGGCGTCCAGCAGGATTCCGCCGGTCAGCACCACCCCCAGCCCCGATAGCAGCACCAAGAACGATGCCGGCTGCGGCCACCGCCAGGCCAGCAGCCCCACACCAAGCACCAGCAGCATCGCCTCGGGCGCGAGCAGCAACGGCGCATAGTACACCCTGTCCTGGCCCGGCAGCACGCTCAGGCCCAGGAAGTCTCGGGCCGCCAGCGGAGCCAGGACGTTCCAGTCGCTTGCCCATCCTTCCCACCCATCCTTCCCAGGTCGCGGGGATAACCGGAGGCACGTTCATGACGCTCAGGCTCCGGCTCGCCCACATGCAAGGATTCTTCAGGAAGTACCCTATCAGCGGCCCGAACCCTACCAGAAACGCGAAGCCCAGCAAGGCAAAGTGCCCCGTTCGCTCTCGGAAGGCCCCGAAGTGGAACACCAGCAAATACCCGGCGAACGCCATCAGCAACACAGGGAGCAAACGCGTGCCGTAGTACGTGTACATCCGCGTCCCCGCGGCCAGCCCCGCCCATACGAAGTCCCCCGGACGGCGAGAGCGCAGCCCCTTGAGCAGGAAATAGAAGCACACAGCCCACGCGAACGCGCTCGTGACGTTGTTGATCGACACGCGGCTGTAGTGCACGTAGACCGCTGAGATTGCCACCCCGAACCCCGCCAGCCCCGCCGCCAACCGCCCCCAGGCCAGCCGCGCCAACCCGTAGATGGGTATGACCGTAACCGCCCCGATGAACGCCACCCCCAGCCGCACGCCCGCCAGATCTGGACCAACCAGCCGCATCCAACCGGCGGCGATAGCGAACCACAGGCTAGGCAGGCCGGTATCAACCCAGGTCGTGGTGAACATCGGGATCGCCGGCCCGTGATAGTAGCTCATGGTTTCCGTGTACGCGATCCCCTCGTCAAAGTGGAACCTCCACGGGATCTCCTGGAGCAGCGCAACGTGCGTGACCAGTGACAGGCCCACCAACCCTGCGAACACCACCTCCAGGCGGGTCCAGGCCGGCTCCTCTGTAGCAGCCCCCGTGCCACCCGGATACCACCGCGCACAAGACGCCACTAGCAGCGCCATACCCGCCAGCCATAGCACCCCCTGCGCCCCAAATAGCGCATTCGGTGCGGCCAGGTACGCCAGCACAGACCCCAGACCCAGCCCGGCCGCCAGCGCGATGCCCGCCAGGCGCAATATCAGGCTCCGCCGCGATTCGATCCCCTCTCCGGCACCCTCCGCAGCCAGAAGCAATGGCCTGTCCCGCAGATTTCCCCATGCAATCACGGCCACCACCAGCGCCAACCCGAGCAGCGCCAGCCCCAGGTTGCGCCACTCCTCCGAGAATAGCAGCGCCTCCCCCACCCCGCCCACCGTGAGCGCCAGCGCCCCCAGCCACAGGACGCGGTTACTCGCGCCAAGCGCGGTGGATATTCGATTCCAAGTTTGCGTGGGGTGAAGGCTGGGCCGAGGGCCGTCGGCTCTATTGCTTATCGCCATGGGCTTTAGGGTGTGATTCTCGCAGAACGTGGTGTGATCAAAGATCAGGGATTTGTGCAGGGGTCAGGGGGTATGAGCGAAGCGGGGGGCGATCAGGAGTCAGTGTCTACCTACTACCCCTGATCCCTGATCCCTGATCCCTGACCCCTGACCCCTGATCCCTGGCACAGTTGGCAATAATCCGCGAGATGCCCTAGTATAGTATGGAACACGAATTGCACACAACAGAGGACTTAATGGCTGAACAAACGCTGGAATATATACCCGTGGCGAACGTAGACGACCTGCTGCCAGGCGAGAAGATGGAAGTGGACGTCATGGGCCACGAGAT
>JBJMMB010000018.1:0-2082 GCA_045805005.1 Chloroflexia bacterium | reverse complement strand
GCTCTTCCGATCTCATGACACCTGTGTGGTCTTCGCGGGTAGGGACGCGGACGTCCTGAAGAAGCTGGCAACACTATTCCGCACAGACTACTACCACGTCTGGACCTCCACCGACTTCATCGGAGTGGAGGGGTGCGCGGCACTGAAGAACTGCTACGCGCTTGGGGTCGGTTTCGCGGAGGGCCAGCTGGAGCGGGAGGGCGGGTCGGGTAGCAAAGACCGCAACTACAACTACGCTGCGGCCCTGTTCGGTCAGGGGGCGGTGGAGCTCGGGCAGATGATGCGGGTACTCGGCGGTCGGCCCGAGACGGCCTATGGGCTGGCCGGCGTGGGCGATATGTACGTGACGAGCCAAGGTGGGCGCAACGTGATCGCGGGGCGGCAGGTCGGCAGTGGGCTGCGCTTCTCTGAGGTACGCAAGCGAATGCCGGGAGTCACGCTGGAGGGCGCGGCGGCGATAGTGGTTATCGGGGGTGCCCTGCCCAAGCTCACCGAGCGCGGGATCATCAAACCCGAAGACTTCCCCCTGTTGCGCCACCTGCATGCGGTCATTGCCAAAGATGAACTCCTGAACATGCCCTGGGATACGTTCTTCGGGGCGCAAGCGTAGAAGCGAAAGCAAGAAAGGGGTAGGGACATGAACCGCTCCACAGTTTGTCTGAAAGGCACCTTGACGATGCGCTTGCGTGACGAGGTAGGAGAACTGTATCAGGATGAGTGCCTTGTCCCCTGTACCCAGTTGAGGGTCAGCCCGCCTACGAACCCTGGCGACTGGCTCTCGTCACCGTACTCCAGTATACCGAAAGTCTCACGAGGAGGATAACCATGACTGACGGTCCTTACTTTCTCGGGTTTGATGGCGGAACGGAGAGCATGCGGGTCGGTATCTTCGATCGGGAGGGCACCCCGATAACCTTCGCGGCCGAGCCGTATGCCTTAAAGCACCCGCACCCTGGTTGGGCCGAGCAGGATCCCACCGAGTGGTGGGCGTGCCTGGTGGCGGCGGTGCGGAGGGCGATGACCCAAAGCGGTATTGCACCTGAAGCCGTCGCCGGCATTTCGTTAGACTGCACCTCCTGCACGGTTGTTGCGCTGGATGCGAGCGACCGCATCTTGCGACCGGCCATCATGTGGATGGACGTGCGCGCGGCAAAGCAGGCACGCCGTCTGGCTCAGACCGGGGACCCGGCACTCAAGTACAGCGGCTACACCAACATCTCGGCGGAGTGGATGCCCTGCAAGGCCCTCTGGTTGAAAGAGAACGAACCGGACATCTATGCCGCCGCGAAACACATCTGTGAGTACACGGAATGGTTGACTCACCGCCTCACCGGCGAGTGGGCAGCAAGCATTAACACTACCAGCGTCCACTGGTACTACGACCGCAACGCCGGCGGTTTCCCGGCCAGTCTGCACCAGGCGGTCGGGCTGGACGACCTGATCGAGAAGTTTCCCCAGAAAGTGCTGGACATGGGAGTCGTAGTTGGCGGGCTCCGCAAGGAAGCAGCCGAGGAGCTTGGCCTACCCCCTGGTATTCCCGTTGCTGAAGGCGGAGTGGACGCCTACGTGGGAATGGTAGGTCTGAATGCGCTGGAGCCGGGCAAGGTCGCCCTCATCACCGGATCCTCGCACGTCATTCTCGGGCAGGCCGCAAAACCCATCTACAGTGCCGGGTTCTTTGGCTCCTTCACCGACGCTGTGCTGGCCGGCCAGTACACGATAGAAGGTAGCCAGACTTCCACCGGCTCCGTTGTCAATTGGTTCCGGGATCGATTCTGTGGCGTTGAAATTGAGGTGGCCCGCCAGGAGGGCATCTCGGCCTATGACCTGCTCAATCGACGTGCGGAGAGCGTGCCCTTGGGTTCGGAGGGGCTGATGGTGTTGGATTACTGGCAGGGCAACCGCACTCCCTATACCGACGCGCAAGCGCGCGGGATGATCTGGGGCCTTTCCCTCCGGCACGAGAAGAAGCATATCTACCGCGCGATTATAGAGGGGATCTGCTATGGTAGCGAGCACATCTTTCGGACGTTGCGCGAAAACGGCTTCGTCCCAAAAGAGATTATCGCGAGCGGCGGTCCG
>JBJMMB010000017.1:0-2640 GCA_045805005.1 Chloroflexia bacterium | reverse complement strand
ACCGACGCCCACAGCATGCCCGAGCTCTTCTACGCTGGCGCGCTCCACGGCCGCAAAGCCCTGGCCCAGGTGCTCGACCGCCTCGTCACCGAGCAGATGCTCACCCCCGAACAAACCCAAACCGCCGCCGAAGACATCCTCTGGCGCAACTCCGCCCACCTCTACGGCTACGGGGGCTAACGGCCACTTCCCCCACTGCCCAACCACCCGTAGGGGCAGGCCCCTGTTGCCTGCCTATATGCATCAAGCTAAGGGATTGCAAGCACGTTTTAGGAGCAATTACGCCTGTAGGGGCAGGCCCCCGTTGCCTGCCCTCTGCGTGTACCACCCAGCCATTGGGCAAACCACCCAAATCCCCGTAGGGGCGGCGCTTGCTGCGCCCTGTTTCCCTACCACCCAACCCCACCGTAGGGCCGGAAGCGAAGCGGACGACCCCCGTTGCCTGCCCTGGTCGTGTACCACCCAGGGCCGGGGTTGGCAACAATCAGGGCAGGCAGCACCGGGTCCCCTCTGGGGCTGGGGCCTGCCCCTCCAGTAATTTGTGCCACCCTACGTCTGAACGCTTCCGAAACTCCCTCAGCTTGAAAAGCATCTCCGAGGGCGGTAAGATGAGCCACAATCAAATGAGCGAACCGGGTGCCAGGACCAAACATGGGGCCTTTGCTGAGGCTACAAAACAGACATCCTGGGGAGAAGCGAACTTACCTCTAACTACAGGGGATACCACTATGCCGACGCCGCAAGATATGTTGGACGCTTACTTATCCGCCTGCAACGCTGCCGACCCTGAGGCACGGCATCGCTTACTAGCGCAAGCTCTCACACCCGATGCCGTTATCACCTATCCTTCCGTTGAGGCCCGTGGCTGGGAAGCTATCTCAGCGGCGATTGCCCAGATACAAGAGCAATTACCGGGCATGCGCTTCGTTCGGACCAGTGTGATCGAAACGCATCACGGCTGGTTGCGGTGCAGTTGGAGCATGATTAAGGCCGATGGGTCACAGTATGGCGAAGGTGAGGATGTGGTCGAGATAGCAGGTGATGGACGGTTCAGCAAGGTTATCGGCTTCCGCGATCCGCTGCCGCCACTCACCTGGCCCCTCCTGGTCCTGAAGATCTGTTCCGCCAGGCTCTGGCCGCAAACCCCGCCAACTCCTAACCCAACCATAATTAGAGCATCTCCACGCCTGGCGCGCCTTAAAAATCAGTACTAATGTACTATTACCACTCTTCCACATCCTGCAGTATGATAGACTGAAGCACCTTAACAACTCAAATGCTGCCCGATAGGAAAACACAGCACACCCACATGTTTCTCTCCAGGCAAACCCCAAACCCACCCTGCCAGCCCGCGCAGGCGGGCTTTGTAAGTGTAGCCCGCAGATTCATCTGCCGGGCCAACTGCAGGCAATCTGCCGGGCAAACCTCTTGCTACAAATAATATCCAAACCACCATCAGAAAACACCCCCGGATCTCCCAACCCCCAATTTTCCCATTTCCCCTCCTCCACGCACGACCTAGCCCCAAAATGGTGAAAATGGGAAATCCCCATCCTGGCCCCACTCTCCCCCCGCGCTCCGTATTGTATCAACCAGCCCCGGCCCCCAACCCCCAGCACTCCTTCAACTCGTCCCTGGCGTATCGACCCCGACCCTATCCAGGCGCCCCAGGTGGGTGAGGTCGGGGGCCAGCACGGCTATGACAGCCACCACCAGGATGGTCCCGATACCGCCCATCACCACCGCGCCAACTGCCCCCAACACCGCTGCGGCCACGCCCGACTCGAAGGCTCCCAGCTCGTTGGAGATGCCGATGAAGACCGAGTGCACCGCGTTGACCCTGCCCCGCAGCATGTCCGGGGTGCGCGTCAGCAGCAGCGTGCCCCGGATGACCACGCTCACGTTGTCCAGCGCTCCAAGGATGGCCAGCATTGCCAGGGAGAGTGCGAAGTTTTGCGACAGGCCAAAGACGATGGTCGCGAGGCCGAACCCCGCCACCACCACCAGCAAGGTCCGGCCCGCGTAGCGGAAAGGTGGCCGCAGGGCCATGACGATGGCGGCCGACACCGCTCCGACAGCCGGCGCCGCCCGCATCCAGCCAAGACCCACCGCCCCCACGTTCAGGATGTCGAGCGCGTATACCGGCAGGAGCGCGGTAGCCCCACCTAGCAGCACACCGAACATATCCAGCGTGATAGCCGGCAGGATCACCGAGTTGTGGCGGATGAAGCGCGCCCCCGCGAGGAGTGACCGCAGGCTGAGGGGCTCGGTGTCCCGCGCCACCTCCCGCGGGCGGACGAGGCTGGTCAGCAAGGCCACTACAATCAACAGGCCGGCGGTGCAGGCGTACACCCCCGCGGCCCCACCCCACAGCGCCAGCAGCAGGCCGCCCAGGGCCGGGCCGATGATGGCCGACGACTGCCACGCCCCGCTCGACCATGTGGCCGAGCTGCCGTAATGCTCGGATGGGACCACCAGGGCGCTCAGGGAGCTGACGGCCGGGCTCTGGAAGGCTCGTGCCACGCCCATGCCGAACAGGAGCGCGTAGAACAGTGGCAGCGGCCCCTGCGTGAGTGAAAGGCCCACCAAGCCAAGCGCGCAGAGGGCGATGCCGCTCAGGGCTGCCACCAGTGTCCACTT
>JBJMMB010000016.1:0-36440 GCA_045805005.1 Chloroflexia bacterium | reverse complement strand
CACCTCCTCTACCTCGGCGGCGGAGAGCCCGTTTGCCTTCTGCAGCTCCAACACCCCTTCAATGGCGGACTGCGCGTGCACCTCGGCATTGTACGCCTTCACGGGCGTGCGGGTCACGAGTTGCAGGTCTTCCTTCGACCACTCGAGCTTCACCTTGCCCGCGCCGGTCGCTTGCAACAACCCGCCCTTCCCCTCCAGCACCTCCAGCGGACCCGTGACCCCACGCCTGGCTAGGAAAGTAGTGTTCATCACCCCCAGAGCGAGAGTAGCGGAAGCCAGCCCCTTCCAGTGAGACAGGTATCCCGACCTCGACGCCACCAGCCCCTGAAACGCAGTCCCGCTCATCGCCAGCGCATGCGCTGTCCGCTTCGCATCAAGCCCCAAAGCCCTGGATATGCCAGCGGCCATCGAGTATGCCAGGTGCGCTGTGTGGTCGAATCCCTTCTCTTCCAGGGGTATCAGGTCAATGAGCTTGATCTCGACCGCGTAGGCCAGCGCCAGGGCCAGCATGAAGATCTTTCCGTTGGTGCCCGCGTACTCCGACGCCGCGAGCACCGGAGCAAAGTTGTCGCTTGGGTGGCACGACTGCTTCTTGCCCATGTAGTTGTCCATGAAGTCGAGGTATCGCAGCAGCGCTCCATTATGAAATGCGGCCCGGTCCGGCGAGGTACCTCCACCCTCCTGGCCGCCCCCAACCAACGTGCACCGCCCCCTGCCGCCGAACTCATCCACCTGCTCCCTAACCGCTCTCACCGGCTCCCCATCGAGCGCCCCAATGCAACAGCCTATGGAGTCCAAAATCCTGATCTTGAGTTGTTCTCGTACCTCGTCTGACAGGGCCCTGTAATCCAACTCCTCACTGAACTGACCCAACTCCTCAACAAAAGTTCTCTTAGCTGCCATAACTTTTACCTCCACCCTCCTTTCCCGCCCAGGTGCGCAAGACTTATGCCATGACTGATGCGTAATGCGTAATACGTATGGGTGATTGGGTAGAGGGTCCTACCACCCAAGCCCAGGACGTAACCAGTACGTATTACGCATTACGCATTACGCATCACCTCGTTGCTAGCAAGGGTGGCCTTTTCGCTCCTGCCCCTAGCCTATGTGGCATGCTATTTGCTTCCCCGACTGAGCGCGGCAACATCGACCCCTTTCGTAAAACGTAAAACGTAAAACGTAAAACGTAAGGGGTGAAGGCCAACGTGGTTCATAAGGCCCAGGAACCAAGCCAGCCTACCACCGTTACGTTTTACGTTTTGCGCACCAGGGAAGTCGACATGCTTGACCCGGCCTCGCCTCAGGTAAAAACGATCTCTGATATCTTTAATATCAGTCTGGTCATCGCCGCCCTGATCCTGGCGCTCGTCACCGGCCTCACCGTCTACAACGTCGTCCGCTTTCGCAGCCGGTCCGACGATGAGGAGCCCAAGCAGACACACGGCAACGTGCGGCTGGAGATAGCCTGGACGCTTGGGCCTGCGCTAATCGTAGCCTTCCTCTTCATCCTTACGCTAACGGGCATGACCAAGGCCGCGCCCTATGAGGTCCCAACTCTGCGCGAGTCCGACGTAGCCGCCGGTACACAGTCCACATTACCCTCGGACGTTCTGCTCAGAGGCCACCAGTTCTGGTGGGAGATTCGCTACCCCTCCGCGAACGTGGTCACCGCGAACGAACTTCACATGCCGGTCGGAAAGCGCATCCGCGTCCAACTCGAGTCTGCCGACGTAGTGCATGGCGTCTGGTTCCCCCAGCTTGCCCCCCAGCTCGAGCCCGTTCCAGGCCAGATCACTTACATGGCCCTGGAGAGCGATAGACCGGGGGTCTACTGGGGAGCGTGTTCGGAGTTCTGCGGCGCAGAGCATGTTTGGATGCAGCTCCGCGGGGTGGTCCAGACCCAGGCCGACTACGACGCATGGCTGCGCCAGCAGAGCCAACCTGCCGCCCCCATTCCGGCTCCCCCGGCGTCCGCCGCCACGCCTCCGCCTTCCGCCCTGCTCACTCCCACCGCAGGCGACCCCGGCCGCGGCGCCCAGCTCTTCCGCCAGAAGACCTGCATAAGCTGCCACGCCATCAACGGCACCGACGCCCAGGGACACGCCGGCCCCGACCTCACGCATGTCGCCAGCCGCTCCATCATCGGAGCGGGCGTGCTCGACAATACCCCCACCAACATGGCGCTCTGGATAGCCAACCCGCAAAAGGTTAAGCCCTATAACCTCATGCCCAACCTGCTCCTTTCGAGCCAGGAGGTGCAGGACCTGGCCAGCTACATGGAGACGCTCAAATGAGTGACATAGCCCTCCTGCCCGAGACCACCGAAGCGCTGCCCCGCGCGGCCACCTACGACGGTCTGCTCCGCTGGGTAAGCACCGTCGACCACAAGCAGATCGGCATCCTCTACATCGCCACCTCCCTCTTCTTCTTCGTGGTCGGCGGCGTAGAGGCATTCGTAATGCGGCTCCAACTGGCGACCCCTCGCAACACCCTGATCAACCCCGACGCCTACAATCAGCTCTTTACTATGCACGGCACCACCATGGTCTTCCTGGCCGTCATGCCCTTCCTCATCGGATTCGCCAACTACTTCGTGCCCCTCATGATCGGCGCCCGCGACATTGCCTTCCCCCGCCTCAACGCTCTCAGCTACTGGACGCTCGTTCTCGGTGGCCTCGTCCTCTACTTCAGCTTCCTCGCGGGGGGTGCGCCCAACGTCGGCTGGTACGCCTACGCCCCCCTCAGCGACCGCCCTTATGCCAGCTTGCCCGGCGTCGACTACTGGTGCCTCGGCCTCTTCATCATGGGGATCGGCTCGGTCGCCGCGGCCATTAACCTCATAGTCACCGTCGCCACCCTGCGTGCCCCGGGCATGACCTTCCGCAGACTCCCCCTTTTCGTCTGGATGTCCTTCGTCAACTCCTTCCTGATACTCTTCGCCATGCCCGTGCTCAACGCGGCAGTGATCATGCTGCTCATCGACCGCCAGTTGGGCGCTCACTTCTTCAACCCCGCGGGCGGCGGCTCCCCCCTGCTGTGGCAGCACGCTTTCTGGACCTTCGGCCACCCCGAAGTTTATATAATGATCCTGCCCGGTTTCGGGATCATAACCGAAGTGATCTCCGTATTCTCGCGCAAAGTCCCCTTCGGCTACGCCTTCCTGGCCGCCTCCACGGTAGCTATCGCTTTGCTCAGCTTCGCCACCTGGGCCCACCACATGTTCGCTGTCGGCCTGGGCCCCGCCTGGGAGCTCACGTTCAGTGCTACCACGATGCTCATCGCCATCCCCACCGGGGTCAAGATCTTCAACTGGATAGCCACTATGTGGGGAGGCTCATTACGCTTCACCACAGCTATGCTTTATGCCACATCCTTCCTGGTGCAGTTCACCATCGGCGGGATCACCGGCGTCATGTTCGCGATGGTGCCCGTCGACTGGCAGACCACCAACAGCTACTTCCTGGTAGCCCACCTGCACTACGTGCTCAACGGCGGATCTTTCTGGACCATCCTGGCCGGCTTCTACTACTGGTTCCCTAAGATGACCGGGCGCGTACTTGACGAGCGGCTGGGCAAGATCAACTTCTGGCTCAACTTCATCGGCTTCAACATGACGTTCTTCATACAGCACATCCTGGGTCTGATGGGCATGCCGCGCCGGGTCGCTACATATCCCCCTCTCCCAGGTTGGGGCGAGATGAACCTCTTCTCGACCATCGGCGTCTTCTTCACCGCCGCGGCTCTCTTCGTGCTCCTCTGGAACATATTTATCACCCTGCGCCGTGGCAAGCCCGCAGGCAACAACCCCTGGGGCGGCTGGTCGCTCGAGTGGGCCACCACTTCGCCCCCACCCCCGCACAACTTCAAGCAGGTGCCGCCCATCCACAGCACCCGCCCCCTGTGGGACCTGGCCCATTCTGGGGATCAGGGGTCGGGTGCCGGGGGTCAGGGACCGGAGACTGCCGGTGCAGGCTGACCGTTGTCGCTCCGCTCCGGGGCTTCGCTCATACCCCTGATCCCAAGAGGATTACGTCATGAACAAAGTGCTACAAGATAAGAACCGGCTGGCGATGCTCCTTTTCATAGCATCCGAGGCCACCTTTTTCGCGGTCCTGATCGCCGCCTACATCTACTTTCATGCTGTCACGACCCCCGGCCCCAACGCCAAGAACAGTCTCCACCCAGCGACCGCCGGCATCTTTACTCTCTTCCTCCTCTCCAGCAGTGTAACCGTGTGGCTGGCGGGCCGGAGCGTCGAACGCGACAATCGCCGCGGGGCCACCATCTGGCTGATAGCCACTGTCGTCCTCGGTGGCGTATTCCTGGTCGGCCAAGGCCGGGAATACATAAGCCTGATTGCCGACAACGTCACCGTAGCCAGCAACGTCTTCGGCAGCACCTTCTTCACGCTCACAGGCTTTCACGGCCTCCACGTATTTCTGGGCCTCGTGGCCCTCGCGATCCTGGCCTTAATCGCCTTCCAGGGCGACTTCCGTGGCGGCCGCGCCACCCCCATAGAGGTAGTCTCCATCTACTGGCATTTCGTTGATGCGGTATGGATCGTAATCTTCAGCATGATTTATTTATGGCCGCTGTTCACGTAGCAGTCAGGGGTTAGGGATTAGCGGTCGTAGGCGGACCTGGCCGCCCCCGCTTCACTCAGACCCCTGACCCCTGATCCCAACAACGAGGTAACACATGGGCAGAGCACAAACCGAAGAGCGCCGGCCTTTTGTATTTTGGACCTTGAACCGCCCTCTATTTCAAAATTCAAGATTCAAAATACAAAGTTCCACCTACGCCCGCCTCACCGCCGCCACCGCCGCTGCCGTCTGGGCTGTGATCGTGCTGGGCGGGCTGGTGCGCGTCACGAACTCCGGCACGGGCTGCGGCTCCTCCTGGCCCATGTGCAACGGCCACTTCCTCCCCGCTCTCGAGTACCACCAGCTAATCGAGTGGAACCACCGCCTGTTCGCCACCCTCGTCGGCGGCCTCATGGCCCTCACCGTCGGCTCGACCCTCCTCTGGTACAGGCGGCCCCGCAGGTTGCTCTGGCTGGCCCTCTTCGCCGCCGCGACCTACATCGGCCAGGCCCTCCTCGGGGCGATAACAGTGTTCCTCCACCTCGACCACACCTGGGTAGCCGCCCACATGGGCAACTCCATGCTCCTCCTGGCCTCGGTCATCCTGCTTGCCTTCTTCGCCAGGCAACGGGCGGGAGAACAGACGACAAAGGAACTGACGATAGACGATAGACGACGGACGATGGAGGCAAATGAACCTGCATCCTTACCCCCATCGTCTATCGTCTATCGTCTATCGTCTGGCGCAGCCACCGCCCGCCGTCTCTCCCTCGCCACCCTCCTTGCCACCTACGTCGCCATGCTCACCGGCTCTGCCGTGGTCGGCGCCCAGGCCGACGTCTCCTGTCCGGCCTGGCCGCAATGCTCCGAAACGGCTCTGCTCCCCGCCACGGCAGAGCAGTGGATCAACTTCGGCCACCGGGCGGCGGTCGGCCTCTCCGATGTGCTGATGCTGGCTCTTGCCCTCCTTATCTGGCGCACCCGCCCTCGCGACCCCCGCCTCATGCGCGCCGCCCACGTACTCGCGGGCCTCTACGTTTCGCAGGTCTTCCTCGGTGCCTTCACCATCTGGTTGCGGGCTCCGGAGGCGCTCAGGGGCGCACACCTGGCGCTCGCGGCCGCCACCTGGGGCGCGCTCGTGGTGCTAGCTGCCCTCGTCTGGTCGGGCGCGCCGGCCCCGGTTGATGGCATGCGACCCGGAGAACGCGGCGGGTTCCGCATCCGGGGCGTCCGTCGCCTGGCGCGCCGCGTCCTACCAGAAGGGGTGCGGCTTTACGTTGGGCTGATGCGGCCGCATGTGATTCCCCTCTTGCTCGTGCCCGCCGCGGCCTCGATGCTGATCGCCGCGGTTCAGTACCCGCCCCAGCGCCCGCTGCTTGGGCTGCTGGCCCTCACCATGCTCGGTGGCACCCTGGCAGCCGGGGGTGCCCACGCCATCAACCAATACCTCGACCGCGACATCGACGCCCTCATGCGCCGCACCCGCAGGCGCCCCGTGGTCACCGGCCGCATCCCACCCCGCAATGCTCTGCTCTTCGGCTTGATACTGAGCGGGCTATCGGTGGCCGTGCTCTGGTTTGGCGTCAACCCGGTAGCCGCCCTCCTGGCCTTCGCGGGCAACGCCTTCTACGTTCTCGTCTATACCATCTGGCTTAAGCGGAGCAGCGTGCAGAATATCGTCATCGGCGGCGCGGCCGGGGCGGTGCCTCCCCTCGTGGGTTGGGCCGCCGTCACGGGAGATGTCGGCGTGCCTGCGCTCCTCTTCTTCGCTATCATCTTCTTCTGGACCCCCGCCCATTTCTGGGCGTTGGCCCTCGTGCGGCAGGACGACTACCGGGAGGCCGGCATCCCTATGCTCCCCGTGGTCCAGGGCGAGGAGGCCACGCGAACCAGCATCCTGCGCTACGTCATGCTCCTGGTCTGTGTGAGCCTGCTCCCCACAGTGCTGCACGCTCTCGGCTGGCTCTACCTGTCAGCCGCCGCACTGCTGGGCCTCATGTTCGCGGCTCGCGCACTGCAGCTATCCCACCATAGCTCGCCCGCACGGGCCTGGGGCCTCTTCAAGTTCTCCAACTCCTACCTGGCGCTCCTCTACCTCGCCATGGTGGTCGACCGGCTGTTTGCCCTCGGAGGGAGGCTATTCTTATGAACGTGCTGTCAATCGCGGTGCCCGCCTGGACCTGCCTCACCATCCCCTTTCTGTTCCACGCAGGCGACCAGCACACGGCCGCTACCCATCTCATGGGGATGTGGAACCTTGAGCCCTCGATACTCCTGGGCTGCGCCGGCCTGCTCCTCTGCTATATATGGGTGCAGCGCTTCCGCCTGACCGCCGCTTCCCTCTTCTTTACCGCGGGCGTGCTGGTGCTCCTGCTGGCCCTGGCCTCGCCCCTCCACCTCCTGGGCGAGCACTACCTTTTCAGTGCCCACATGACCCAGCACCTCCTGCTCGTGCTCGTGGTGCCCCCGCTGCTGCTCCTCGGCACCCCCGCCTGGCTCTTCAGAAAGCTCCTCCGCTGGGCCCCCGCCCGGCGAGCCGAGGCTATCCTCGGTCACCCCTTCGTGGCCTGGACCCTCCTCACGGTCGCTATCTTCGCCTGGCACGTGCCCGCTCTCTTCAACGCCACCCTGGAGAATGAGCCGTTACACATTTTTGAGCATCTGGTCTTCCTGGTTACGGGCACAATCTTCTGGTGGCCCGTCATGAGCCCGCTGAAGGACCGCCAGCGCCTGGGCACCGGCGCGGCCATGTTCTACCTATTTGCCGCCGGGGTCTCCAACTGCATCCTGGGCATCATCCTCACCTTCTCCAGCCCAGGGTTGTACCCTGCCTATGTCAGCCCCACCGACCCCTACGGTATCCTGGTGCACATACGCTACGACTGGGGCCTATCTCCCACTATCGACCAGCAGTTGGGTGGGATGATAATGTGGGTCCCCGGCTGCCTCGCCTACATAGGGGCCATCCTAGGTGTCATGGCCCGCTGGTACGCCGCCGAACCTTCGCGAATTACGAATTACGAATTACGAATTACGAATATGAATAAAGACAATTCGTAATTCGTAATTAAGGAGCTACCATGAACTCGGACGACGGATCGCCCCACGCTGACGCTCATACCCCCGACCCCCAGATGGGCGACACCCCTACACTGGACGCGGAACTGCACACCGGCTGGAGTTGGGCGCAGCCCGAGCACATCCCCTTGCCGACCTACTGGCCGGCCGGGCTGGCTCTCGGCGTGACCCTGCTTCTCTGGGGCCTGATCACGAGCCCGCTCCTCACCATCATCGGCCTGATAGTTTTCGCCACTTCCCTGGCGGGGTGGATCGGAGAATTGAGGAATGAACACCGGCAATAGTTCTGGCGAATCCTCGGAAGAAGGCACCCCCGCTTCCGCTGATGCCCCCTCTCCCAGCGCCGGGAGTCCGGGGTCGGAAGCTGCGCCTGCGGCAAACCCTGACCCCCAGCCCCCGCCCCCTGACTCCCGGAAAGAGGCGGGCCCGGCCTGGCTCGGCTCCGACGTGCCCACTATCGACCAGTCGCACTCGGAACTCTCCTCGACCCGCAGAGACTTTCTCACCAAGGTCGGGTTGGCCCTCGGCGGGCTGAGTGGCCTGATCGTGGTTGGGCCGGTGATCGGCTTCCTGGTCGCCCCGCTCTTCCGCAAGCCCCCCGAGATCTGGCGCTCGGTAGGGCCTACGAGCAATTTCAAAGTCGGAGAGACCGTGGAGGTCACCTTCGAGGAGGCCTCCCCACTGCCCTGGTCGGGCACCACCGCCAAAACCGCTGCCTGGCTGCGCAGGAACACCGCTGTGGACTTCACGGCCTACTCCGTGCAATGCACCCACCTCGGGTGTCCGGTGAGCTGGCTGCCGGGGGCCAAGCTCTTCATGTGCCCCTGCCACGGAGGCGTCTACTATCCCGATGGCCGGGTGGCCGCCGGCCCGCCCCCCGACCCCTTGCCGGAATATCCTGTGCGGGTCCGCGAGGGCCAGGTCGAGCTAATGGTAAGCGCGGTTCCCCGATCACCCAAAGTCCAGGACTGATTCGGGAATTACGAATTACTAATTATTTCGATGCGGGTCAGTTGGTAATTTTGCAATTAGAAATTCACGAAGGGGAAGTAATTCACGGAGTGGAAGTATGAAAGTTGTCAAAGGGGTATGGGGCTGGTTCGATGATCGTACCGGGCTCTCTAATCTGTTTCAGCCGCTGCTGTACCACCCTGTGCCGCCCAAAACCGGGTGGCCCTACACGCTTGGCAGCGCCACCCTGGCCGCTTTCACCGTGCAGGTGATCACCGGAATCGCCCTCTCCACCGCCTATGTCACCTCCACCGCCGACGCCTACGACAGCCTGAAGTTCATCACTGACGATGCCCCCTTCGGCCATATGCTGCGCGGTATGCACTTCTGGGGCGCCTCCGCTATGGTCCTCCTCATCGGCCTCCACACCATCCGCACCTTCCTCTATGGCTCGTACAAGTTCCCTCGCGAGGTCAGTTGGCTCACCGGCACCGTCTTGCTCCTTCTCACCCTGGCCCTCGCCTTCACCGGCCAACTGCTCCGCTGGGACCAGACCGCCTACTGGTCGGTCATCGTCGGCGCCAAGCAGGCGGGCCAGGTGCCCATCCTCGGCGGCCCCATCGCCGACTTCATCCGGGCAGGCAGCACCGTGGGCGGGGCCACTCTAAGCAGGTTCTTCGCCCTCCACGTTTTCTTCGTGCCCGCCGGCATTTTCCTCTTCGTCGGCCTCCACCTCTACCTGGTCGTCCGCAACGGCATCTCCGAGCCCCCAACGCCCGGCGACCCGGTGGACCCCAAGACCTACCGTGCTAAATATCACGACCTCCTCCGGCGCCGTGGCGTCCCCTTCTGGCCCGACGCCGCTCTGCCCGACCTTACCATGGCCTTCATTGTCATCCTGGGCATCGCCGTGCTTGCCTTCGTCTTCGGCGCTCCCGCGCTCGACAAGCCCCCCGACCCCACGATCCTGCAGGCGTACCCCCGCCCCGATTGGTATTTCCTCTGGTACTTCGCCGTGCTGGCTCTCATCCCTCCCGCCACCGAGCCCTTCGTAATCGTGCTCGGGCCATTGCTCTTGGGCGTGCTCCTCTTCCTCCTCCCCCTCCTGGGCAACAAGGGCGAGCGCGCCCCCAGCCGCCGCCCCTGGGCCATAGTCGTCGTGATCACCGTGGTCGCCATGGTGAGCACCTTCTGGTTCGCCGGTGAGCAAGCTCCCTGGTCGCCGGCCTTCGCCGCCCAGGGGGTGCCCTCGCAGTTGATTGGCACAACCTCTGGCCCGGTAGCCAGTGGGGCCAAGCTCTTCAAAGACCGGGGCTGCATCTACTGCCACACCATGGGCAGCCAGGGTGGAGAGCGCGGCCCCAACCTCACGTACGTAGGCAGCCGCCTGAACCACGAGCAACTGGTCACCCGCATCCTCAACGGCGGCAACAACATGCCCGCTTACGGGGGCATCATGTCCCCCGACGACATAAACGCCCTGGTGGCCTTCCTCGAGTCCCGCAAAGAACCATGAGCCAGTGGTCAGTGGCCAGTCATCAGTGGTCAGTACTTGCCTACCACCCGCCTCACTGGCCACTGACCACTGGCCACTGACCACTGGCGTTCTGTGTTACAATTCCCACCAGGAGCGTTCGACGCCTGGTGCTTATCTCAAACAACCTTCCAATCCAGAGAACGCCGATCACGGGCCGGGAGCGTGAGCGAAGCGATATCCGGGAAATCCTCCTGAGCCAAAGCGTCGGGGTACTGACGCTCACCGGGCCCGCGGGTATCGGCAAAACTCGCCTGGCCCTGCAATCCGGCTCAGACCTGCTAGGCAGCTTCCGTGATGGGGTCTTTTTCGTGCCGCTAGCCCCGGTGCGAGAGCCTGCCCTCCTGCCCTTCGCCATCGCCCATGCTCTGGGTCTCCCCGACGCCAGCGGCGCTCCGATGGCCGACGCTCTATATGAGTATCTGCTCGGAAAGCAGATCCTCTTGTTGCTCGACAACTTCGAACAAATTCCAGAGGCCGCTCCACAGGTAGCGGCTCTGCTCGGCGCCTCTCCCGAACTTAAAATCATTGTCACCAGCAGAGCGCTCTTGCGCATTTACGGGGAGCAGGATTTCCCAGTGCCTCCCCTTACCCTACCTCCCGAAGGCGTCCTGCCTCCGGTCGCAGACCTCGCCCGGTACGAGGCCGTGCGCCTCTTCGTTGAGCGCGCCTCTTCGGTTCGCCCCGACTTCGCCCTCACCGAACGGAACGCGGAGGACGTTGCGGAGATATGCCGCCGCCTCGATGGACTCCCCCTGGCCCTGGAACTGGCCGCCGCGCGGGTGCGTATCTTGCCGCAGGCGGCCATCGTGTTGCGGCTGGCGAGCAGGCTCAAACTCCTCACCGGCGGCGCCCAGAACCTGCCCGCACGCCAGCAGACTCTGTACAACGCGATAGCCTGGAGCTATGACCTGCTTACCGCGGAAGAGCAATCCCTCTTCCGCGGCCTCTCCATCTTCCAGGGCGGCTGCACTCTGCAAGCGGCCGAAGCGGTCTGCGGCCCACATGAAGAAGCACCAGCAGACAAAACGGCGAATGATGCGCAGATAGATGTGCTCGAAATCCTCGGCTCGCTCGTTGACAAGAGCCTGATAAAGCAGGAGGCTACCCCGCGCGGCGAGCCGCGCTTCGCAATGCTGGAAACGATACACGAGTTCGCCTCTGAAAAGCTCGCCCTCGCGGGAGAAGAAGCCGACCTATGGCCCAGGTACGCCCGCTACTACCTTTTACTGGCCGAGGAGGCCAGCGGGCACCTTACCGGCCCTCAGCAGTTGGAGTGGCTCGACCTCCTCGACCAGGAGCGCAACAATTTCCAGGCTGTGCTTCGCCGCTCGCTGGACAGCGAGGACTTTGAGACCGCGTTGCGGCTCGTGTCCGCCCTCTACCTCTTCTGGAGCCAGAGGACCTACTTCACCGAAGGCCGCGAGCAACTGGGCGAGGCCATCTCACGAGCAGAAGGGCGCGCTCCCGAAACCCTGGTCGCCAGGGCCGTCGCATGCCAGGGTTTGCTCGCCTACAGGCAAAGCGACATCTATGCCGCCCTCCCTCTGTTCGAGCGGGCCCTCAGCGCTGCTCGCCGGACGGGCGACCGAGCAGTTGAGGCGCGGGCAATTATGGGTCTGGGCAACGTCAAGAGGGTCGAAGGCAACCTGGACCAATCGGGAATTTTGCTCGAAGAAGCGCTCGCGATTTACCGTGAGCTTGGTGACGACTGGGGCGCTTCCCTGGCCCTCGATAACCTGGGTCTCGTAGCCATCCGTTCGGGGGATGCCCAGGCAGCGCGGGGCTTCTTCGGCCAGAGCCTGGCGATTCACCGGGCTATGGGCGACAAGGGGCGTATCGCAAATACCCTCTCGTACACGGCCATGCTGGCTTACAACCAGGAAGATTACGCCGCCTCACGCGCCCTGCACGAGGAAAGCCTTGGCATTTTCCGAGAGCTTGGCGACCGGTATGGGGCGTCCAACGCCCTGGCAACACTTGGTGAAATGGCCCTGTCGGAGGGTGACTACGTGCGGGCGGTGGAGCACGAGGAGGAGAGCCTGGCGCTCTCCCGCGCCCTCGGCAACAAGTGGAACACCGCGGTGGCGCTTGAGAACCTGGGCCACCTCGCCCGGCTCCAGGGCCACCCCAACGAGGCCCGCCGCTTCTTCATGGAAGCTTTGCCCCTGCGGATATACCTGGGTAACAAAAGAGCTACCGCCGCCTGGGTCTGGGGAATGGCCGCTGCACTACAGAGCTTCGGCCCCGCTCACTCTCATGATGCTGCCATGCTGTTCGGTTGGGCCGAGGGCGTCTTCGCGGACACAAGCCCCCTTACCGGCCTTGAAGGGGCTGAATATACCCGCACCCTGGCCGCGCTCCGCTCCCAACTGGGGGATGACCTCTTCTCCGGCCTGGCGGCCCTCGGACGAACCATGTCCGATGATGAGGCAATCGAACTGGCCTCTCGCGAGCCAACCGCCGCCCCTGGGGCAGCCCTCGAAGAGCAGGCCTCGCCTCCGGCGCGCACTTTGCCTCCCAATCCCACAGCCCCGCCGGGCGAGGTCCTGGCGGAGGAATTGACTGCCCGCGAGGTCGAGGTGCTTCGCCTGGTGGCCACAGGCAAGAGCAACTCCGAGGTGGCCCGCGACCTCAATGTGAGCACCAACACCGTCCAAACGCACCTTCGCTCCATCTACAGCAAACTGGGAATCACCTCGCGCACAGAGGCCGCCCGCTTCGCTTTCGATCACAATATTGTCTAGGGCGAAGGACCCCAGACTCAAAAACAAAGAACATGGGCGGCGCAACCGCCCATGTTCTTTGTTTTGAACGCCCCTCCCGCCAGTTACTCCTGCGGGTTGACAGGTCCGAGGGGACCCGAGCCCGCGAAGCCGAAATTGCTTTTCATCAGGTTGAAATCCACAGCGGTGACCCGTACATCGCCGTTGAGGTCTGCCCGGTCGTCATAGCCCGGGTCGCCGGAGGCCTTCCCAAAGCTGGTCTTGATAATGATGAAGTCCACAGCGTCGACGCGGTTGTCATTGTTGCAGTCGCCCACTCGCTGCGTGCCCATCTCCACACTTGCCGCCCCCGCTCCGGTCAGTGCCACGCTGCCCGCCGTCGCCAGGTACTTGGGTCCTTTCACCCGCCAGTTGTACGTGCCGGGAGCCAGCGCGCCCAACGTTACCGTAAAGTAGCCCGAGGCGTTGGTGGTCATGCCCACATAGTTCAATTCTGCCAGGGCCGACTTGACGGTCAGTGTGATGGGCAACTGCTGCAGACCGTTGGGCTGAGCCGGGCGGCCCTGCCAGTCCACGTGCCCAACCAGTATGAGGGCCGGAACCGGGGTGGACGTGGGAGTGGGAGTGGCCGTCGGGTCGCCCGCGCCCCAGAAGCCGCCCGCGAGGTTGAACGCTCCTCCTGCTTGCGCACCCGCATCGGCCTGGCCTACCGTGCCCCCCAGGCTGTATGCCCCGCCGGTGCTGAACGTGCCGCCGCCACCGTCAAACGTGTTCCACGAAAGGTCGAAGCCCCCTGCTACTTGCGCCATGGCGGGCAGGGCCACCGCCGCGAAGACCAGCAACCCGACCAGTACGATGCCGATCCGCCCTTCGCGCAATAACATCTCAGTTGAAGTTTTCATCTTACTCCTCTTGTTCTTCTGTCCGGGTGGCAGGGGGTGAGCTGCCTTTTCAGAGCGGCTCACCCTGGTTCCTACCCTATTTGCCGGGGCGTTTCTCACCTGTGCTTGTGGTCAGGCGAGCGTTCTCCATCTGCTTTACCGCGGGTTGACCGTACAACTCGGGGGGGAGGTAATATCCTTGCTCATTGGCCGGTTTGTTTTCTTCGACCGGGATGCGGTGCTTCTCCGCGTACGGATCGTGCCGGATGCCGGTTACCTGCCACGATACCTCCAGGCCTGGCGTTCCACCCGCGATCCTGAAACGCTTACCCGCCATCTTCTGTGCGATGTACAGGTTGGGACCGGGACCGCCCACCGCAGTCAACTGGTAGCGGAAGTCCTCGTTGAGCGCCTCGAACCAGTCGGGCATGGTTACTGTGGCCTCGCCCTTGCCGTCCAGGGTTACCTCGCCGTTGTATATGTTCATCATATCGGGCGACTCCACGAACGAATGTGATAGGTACTTGTTGGCGGGGTCCAAGGGGTCGTCAATTTTGAACGAGCCCGCCGACTTTGCGAGGTTGCCCCCCACATACACGTCGCCTGAGAAATAGCCGGCATAGCCCTCGAGGCTCTTGCCCCATACGCCATACGAGTTCGGGCCGGTGTCTGCTTCACCTATGACTCCGTGCCCTCCGCTGGCGTAAGACTCGCCGCGCACGCCCGCCGTATACAACCCCGTGCTCTGCGTTTCGCCCACTACACCCGAGCTGTAGTAGCTGGCACCACGTACGCCTATGCTATTCAGGCTTTGCCCGTCTATCCCCATGTTGTCGTGACTGTTGCCGATCACGCCCTTACCCGTATAGCTGTCGGCATACACGGCTGTGCCCGACTGGCTGGTGGCGTCTATTCCCATGCCCGAATTGCTTTCAGCGCGCAGCGCCATACCATTCAGGTTTATGGCATACATTGCTGTGCCGCCTGCGGTGCCCTCCCCCTTTACACCGATGCCCGATGAGTTCGAGGTCCTACCCCACACCTATAGGGTTGCTGCCACCGCTTGCTTCCCCCCTCACGCCCACCCCGCCGGTGGCGCCGTTGGTCGAGATACCATACACACCCGCTACCGCCGAGTTGCCGAGCGTGAAGCCGTACACCCCGTAGCCGGAGGTGCTATCGCCACGCACGGCCTGGCCCCCGGAGCTGATGCCCCACACGCCATAAGCTGAAGCGCCGTTGCTCGACTCGCCCACAACCCCGTTGCTGTTGGCCCCGGTTGATTTGCCGTACACGCCCGCGTCCTGTACCCCTGCGCTGCTGCTGGTTCCGTAGATACCCGAGCCTGTGTTGCCGTTATTAGTCGCGGCCAGTATCGGCGATGTCAGCGTGCCCGTTATGGACGCCCCCGGCATGAGGCCCATCGCGTAGGGGGCGGCTGTGATGGGCTGCCTCGGCGCGAGGGTCGTGTAGGCACCCTGCCCCGCCAGCCTCACCTGCATCTCTAACCAACGCCCCTGTCCCTGGAACGCGCCCGCCCCGAAGTCCAGGCTCACAGTAAACAGGCCATTGCTCACCGTCTGGTTGGTCACCGTAACGGGGGAGCCCACCTGCGTGCTCCCGGAGGCCGCGCTGTAGAGTGTAAACACCAGGTCGTATTGCCCGGCGGCGGGGCTGCCGCTCACGTTCAACCGCCCCTGGTATGTGAAGCCGCTCCCCACCGAGCCGAGAGGGCTTGCCGGCTGTCCGCCGCTCACGGGCTGAGAGATGCCGCCGGGTTTCTTGTCCACTTGCCCCGCCGAGGCGCTCCCCGCGAGCCCGAGCACTCCGGTCAGTGTAAGCATTGCCACTACTGCCGCCATCTTTCCTGCCGATCTTATCGATGCCATTTCCGTTCCCTCCATTTTTGCGTGCTTCTTGTTAGTCGTAGCCTTGCGTTCCCTACTTCCCTGACGTAGCTCTCATCTCCGGCGTATCAGCGTGCCTGCTGAGACCGGTAGGAAGTATCTCTTTGCTCTCAGGCTGCCCGTACAGCTCCGGGTGAAGGTACTTGCCCTGCTCGCCGGCCGGTTTCGCCTGCTCAGGCGTCATCGGGTGCTGCTCCGCGTAAAGGTCGTGCCGGACGCCGGTCACCTGCCACGACACCTTCATGCCAGGCTTGCCTCCCGCCACCTGGAAGCGATTGCCCTCGATCTCCTGCGCCACGTAGAGGTTCGGGGCGGGCGCGCCGATTGCCGTCAACTGGTAATCGAAGTCGCGGTTGAGGGCTTCGAAGTAGTCGGGGAGCTGCACCCAGGCGGCCCCACTGCCGTCCAGGGTGACGTGCCCCCTGTAGATGTCCAGCATGTCGGGCGAGGCCACGGCCGACTCGTTGAGGTACTTGCCTGAGGGGTCGAGCGGGTGGTCGATCTGGAATGTGCCCTGCGCCGACTGGCAGCAGCTGCCGGTAATGAGAACGTCGCCTAAGAATACTCCCGCCCTGCCCGTTCCACCGGAGGCGACAATCCCAACGACGGCGGTGCCGCCGGTGGTGTCGCCCTGAACTCCAGTGCCCTGGGCGGACCAGCCATCCACGCCGACGCCATACTCGCAGATGCCCTGCACGCCGTAGCTCGCCGGGCCCCCGTTGGATTTCCCCAGCACACCCGTGCCGGGGTTGTTCGAGGCGAGGCCCGAAACGCCGACCGATGCTAAACCCGTTCCCTTACCATATACTGCCGCAACTGAACTGTTCCCTGCCGTCTCTCCATAGACCCCAAAACCGGTGCTGCTGACGCCGCGTACGCCGAAGCCGTTTGTGCTGTGACCGTACATGGCCCATGCCTGGGAGCCGGTATCCGCCACGCCGATTACCCCGTTACCGTTATTCGTCAACGATAAGCCATACAGCCCTGCGTCGGCGGTGTTCGAGCTGCTGGTGGTGCCGTAGACTCCGTGTCCGTTGCTATTGCTCACTATGAGCGATGGACCGGAAAGAGGACTGGTTATGGACGCCCCCGGCATGAGGCCCATCGCATAGGGAGCCGCTGTGATTTGCTGCCGTGGCGCGAGCGTCGTGTAAGCTCCTTGCCCCGCCGGGCGCACCTGCATCTCCAGCCACCGCCCCTGCCCCTGGAACGCGCCCGCCCCGAAGTCCAGGCTCACAGTAAACAGGCCATTGCTGACCGTCTTGTTAGCCACCGTAACAGGGGAGCCCACCTGCGCGCCAGCGGACAACGCATCGTACAACGTGAACACCAGGTCGTACTGTCCGCCCGCGGGGCTCCCGCTCACGTTCAACCGCCCCTGATATGTGAAGCCGCTCCCCACCGGGGCGAGAGGGCTCGCGGGCTGCCCGCTGCCGGCAGGTGCCTTTCCCAGCTGCCCCGCAGAGGCGCTCCCCGCCAGCCCTAGCGCACCGCTGAGCATGAGCATTGCTACAGCGCCATGCGCTACAATTACTGCTGCCGCTATCTTTCCTGCTGATCTTATCGATCCCATTTCCGTTCCCTCCAACTTTGTGTGTCTATTCTCAGTCTCGCCCCTGCTCGGTAGTCTCTTCTGCCTGGACGTTCGGGCCATTTGTCGTGCCCTGCCCGCATCATGCGTCATGCGCGCCGGTCTGCGCTTCACGCGATTCAACTAATTTCGCCTGCTCGGCCCTGTTAACAGAGTTCAACTAGTCGCATTTGCGCAACCACTCCAGAAATTAACTGGATCAGGTGATGTGCGGCCCCTGCCTTTCCCCTAAAGTAAGGGCAGCAACCGTGGACGGGTAACCGCAACACCAGAGACACAGCCGGTTGACCCATAGACAACGAATGGCCGAAGGAGGCAAACAGAATGAATGAACGACAGATCGAGTTGGTACAGGCATCTTTCAATCAGGTGCTCCCTATCTCCCAGACAGCAGGCGAACTCTTCTATGGCCGCCTGTTCGAGCTTGACCCCTCGCTGCGCCTCATGTTCAGGGGCGACATGAACGAGCAAATACACAAGTTGATGAGCATGCTCAAGGTAGTCGTCACCAGCCTTACCCGGTTGGACGCGATCCTGTCCGCTGTGAAGGCTCTTGGCGCGCGACATGTGGGCTACGGTGTCGTGGACAGCCACTATGACACGGTGGCGTCCGCCCTCCTGTGGACCCTCGAAAAGGGCCTGGGCGATGCCTTCACTGACGAGGTACGAGAAGCATGGATCGAGGTCTACATGCTCCTCACCGGCGTCATGAAAGACGCTGCCGCCCAAGCTCAGCAGGCGCCCGAGCGCATGCTGGTCATGGCCGGACCAACCACCGGCATCCTCCTGTAGTGCGATGCCACTACGCACGGATCAATATGGCTCAGTTCCAAGATCAAAGTTCGCCTGCGCGAACTTTGATCTTGGAACTGAAGACTCAGCCACTACCCCCTGGAGAAATCAAGTGCCCATAGGTGATATAATGAGGCACGGTCTCTCTAAGGGGGTATTTCATGTCCTCCGCCTACAGCTTGCCCGTGCCCCGCGTGCCCATCGTGGGGAGAGAGAAGGAACTTGCCGATGCTCGGCGTCTCCTGCTACGCGATGATGTGTGCCTGCTAACACTCACCGGTCCCGGCGGCATCGGCAAGACGCGCCTTGCCCTGCAACTGGCCGCCGACGTTCGCGAGCACTTCGACCAGTCATATTCGGTGTCACTCGCCCCGGTTGGCGACCCGGACCTCGTGCTGGCCGTTATAGCGCAGGCTATGAACGTGGAGCAAGCCGCCGGGGAGGTGCTACTCGATCGATCTGCGGGTGTTCTACGAGACAAGAAGAGCCTGCTCGTGCTTGACAGCTTCGAACATGTCATTCCGGCGGCGCCCCTGCTATCCGACCTCCTGTCGGTCGCGCCCGGGCTGACCATCCTTGTCACCAGCCGGGAGGCGCTGCGCGTTTACGGGGAGTTCGAATTCCCCGTGCCCCCACTCTCCGTGCCCGATCCTGCCCACATCTCATCTCTCGACCACCTGGGCGACTACGATGCCGTGCGTCTTTTCGCTACTCGCGCGGCCTCTGTCCGCCGCGACTTCGTGCTGACCAGCCGGAACGCCCCGGCCGTCGCGGAGATTTGCGCTCGCCTGGACGGCCTGCCCCTCGCCATTGAGCTCGCGGCCGCTCGCAGCAGACTACTTCCACCCGCCGCGCTCCTGGCGCGCATGCAGAGCCGACTCCAGCTACTGACGGGCGGCGCGCACGACCTCCCTGCCCGGCAGCAAACCATGCGCAACACGATTGCCTGGAGCTATGCCCTCCTGGAATCGCCCGAACAGACCCTTTTCCGGCGCTTCTCTGTCTTCGCAGGTGGTTTCACCATTGAGGCCGCCGAGGCAGTGTGCGCCGCATCATCCCTGCAATCCCTCCCCATCGACATACTGGATGGCCTCGATTCGCTGGTCCGCAAGAGCCTGCTGGTCCAGGAAGAAACGGTTACTGGGGAACCTCGCTTCATGATGCTCGAAACCATCCGAGAATACGCCCAGGAACTATTGTCGGAAAGTGGAGAAGAAGAGAGCATCAGGCGCTCCCACATTGAGTACTTCCTCCAACTGGTCGAACAGGCCGAACCGCATCTCAGAGGCCCCGAGCAGGTAGAATGGCTAGATCACCTTGAGTTAGAGCATGCCAATCTGAGCGCCGCGCTTCGCTGGAGCGCCAAAACGCATCCCGGTGCGGAGGCAGGGCTTCGGCTGGCTGCCGCGCTCGACCGGTTCTGGCAGGTTCGAGGTCACCTGGGTGAAGGGCTTGGCTGGTTGATTGAGGTGCTATCTGGGCCGGAACCGCTGGGGCCGGTAGGGCCAACAGAGGCCCGCGCTCGCGCCCTGGGCGTAGCGGGCCGCCTTGCGTTCCTGCAGTATGACTATCCCACCGCCGAGCTTTACTTCCAGGAGAGCCTGGCGATGCAGCGCGCCATCCGTGACGAACAGGGCATCGCCCATTCTCTCGCAGGGTTGGGCGGCCTGGCCCACCATCAGAGCCGGTATGCAGCGGCTCGCTCCCTGTACGAGGAAAGCCTGGCCATCCAACAGGAATTGGGTGACGATTTCGGGATGGCCGGCTCGAAGGCCAACCTGGCCCAGATCGCATTTCGCGAGGGCGACTACGCAGCAGCTAAAGCCCTCTTCAGCGAGGCGCTCGGTACATTCCAAGAGATAGGCGCGAGAGATAGGATTGCGCTCTGCCTCTACGGGTTGGGGCAGACATCGCTCAAGTCCGGTGGGCAGGAAGCCGGCTCCGCGCTACCCACCCTCCGGCAGGCATTATCCCTCTTCATCGAGGTAGGGTACAAATGGGCCGCGGCCTCCTGCTTCGTGGCCCTGACCGGAGTTATGCTCCAGGATGGGCGGGCTCGTGCGGGTGCTGTGTTACTTGGTGCCGCGGACGCCCTCTTCGAGAGCGCGGGCCTGGGCCTGGATGCGTTCGAGCAGGAGGATCATAGCCGGTACACAGCCGAGGCGGTCTCTGCGCTCGGGCAGAAGGAGTTCGATGAGGCGCGTGCCGAGGGACGTGCCATGAAGCCGGAGGAAGCCGCGCAGCTAGCTCAACCCGGGGTCGGGGGTCGGGGGTCGGGGGTCGGGGATCGGAGTCTGCTTACGACCCCCGACCGCCCCCCGCTGACGCTCATACCCCCGACCCCTGGCATGCCCTCAGTCCTCAGTCCTCAGTCCTCGTCTGACCTATCGGGTCGCGAACTGGAAGTGCTCCGCTTGCTGGCCGCGGGGAAGTCCAACCCGCAGATAGCCTCCGAGCTCTATCTCAGCACGAACACCGTCCAAGCCCATCTGCGTTCGATCTACAGCAAACTTGGCGTTAGCTCTCGCACAGAGGCCACCTGGCAGGCCCTGGCGCGTAAACTGGTCTAGGCAAGCCAAAGGAGGTGCGAATGACATCCGAGCAAAGGGCCCTTGTGCAGGAATCGTTCGGGCGGCTGCTTCCAATGTCGGAAACGGCAGCGGAGCTATTCTACTCCCGCCTCTTTTACCTCGACCCCTCGCTACGAGACCTGTTCAAAGTCGACTTCCAGGACCAGTCCCGAAAATTCATGGACATGCTGAACGTGCTGGTGGCCGGCCTGAAGAGGCCCGACGAACTGACCCCGACCCTCCGAGACCTGGGAGCCAGGCATGTAGACTACGGCGTGCGAAACCCCAACTACGAAACGGTGGGTACAGCCCTCCTCTGGGCCATCGAAAGGAGCTTGGGTCGGGCCTACACGCCCGAGCTACGCGCCGCATGGTCGGCGTTCTTTGAATTGATATCGGAGACTATGCAGCAAGGAGTTTAAGCCTCCCCCAATATCCGCTCCAGGTCCGCCCCCGCTTCCGGCCGCAAGTCGCCATCTGCCGGGTCGAGCAGCGCCGACGCTGCTCCCAGCAAGCGCTCGGCCCTTTGGCTATCTCCCTGCGCCTCTGCTACCTGGCCCAGCCCCTGGAGGCTCCTCACTATCTCGGGAACTTGCTTCCGCTCCTGTGCGAGAGCCACGCTCTCCCTGAAATAGCCCGTCGCCTCTGCCAGGTCTCCCTGAAGAAGCGCTACCGTACCCAGGTGGTTCAACTGCAGCGCGATGCTCCACCCGTCTCCCGTCTTGCGGTGGATCTCCAGGCTCTGCTCGTGCAGCCGCCGGGCGGCGCTATAGTCGCCCTCCAGCCTCGCCAGGTCGCCCAGGCCGCTCAGCGCCCATGCCTTGCTCGTTTCGCTGCCCGCAGCCTCTGCCAGCATCACGCTCCGCTCAAATAAGGCCCGTGCCCGCGAGTAACGCTCCGTCGGCTCGCTCTCGCCCTCGCCCGCGTCCATGAGGACCGCTGCCAGGTTGTTCAGCGATTGCAGCACGGCGCGCTCCTCTCCCAGCTCGGTGCGAATCTCCAGGCTCTCTTCGAAATATCCTCGCGCCTCGCGCAGCAGGCCCCGCTCCTGGCTGACCGTCCCCAGTCCATTCAGCGCCTGGGCGATTCCCGATTGGTTTCCCAGCCCGCGGTACACCAGCAAGCTCTCCTCGAAGTACGTGGCCGCCTTTGCCAGGTCACCCTGGTCGAATGCCAGGTAGCCCGCCCCGCTAAGTAGTCTGGCCCTGGCCTCCGGGTCCCCAGCCAACTTGGCACGGTCCAGCAGCCTGGCCAGCCGGTCCCGCCCCTCTTGGTAATAACCTCGCAGGGCCCAAAACCGCCACGTCACGCCCGCCAGCCGCAGCGCGCTCTCGCCTAACCCGCTCTGCTCCTCAGCCCACGCCAGCGCCGCCCGCACATTGTCGTGTTCGCGCTCCAGCCTGTCGAGCCACATTTTTGACTGTGCGCCGTTGAATTGCGGCTCGGCCGCCTCCGCCAGGGCGATGTAAGACTCGATGTGGTACTTCCTCACATCGACACCTTCCCCGCTCTCCTCTAACTTCTCCAGAGCGTACTCGCGCACCGTCTCCAGCATAGAGAATCGGGGCTCCGCTCCCCACCCGGCCTCCTGTCGCAGCAGGCTCTTGTCGAGCAGCGACCCCGCCACTTCCAGCGTCCCGCGCGGCAGATCCCCGCGGGCGTTGCACACCGCTTCGATCGCTGCCAGCGTGCCACCGCCCACGAACACCCCCATCCGCCTGAACAGGCTCCTCTCCTCGGCGTCCAGCAAGTCATAGCTCCAGGCCATAGCGTCGCGCAGCGTCTGGTGCCTGGCGGGCAGATCCCTGGGCCCGTTCCTCAGCAGCGCCAGCCTGTTGTCCAGCCTCGCCAGCAGCGCATCAGGCGGCAGCAGCCGTGCCCGCGCCGCCACCAGTTCAATCGCCAGTGGCAGACCGTCAAGCCGCACGCAGATCGCCGCCACCGTTCCCGCGTTCTCCTCCGTCAACTCGAAGCCGGGGTCCACGGCCCGCGCCCTCTCCATGAACAACTCCACAGAGGGGTAAGCCCCTATAGCCTCCAACCCCGGCAGCGCCCCCAGGTCCGGCAGGGGAAGCGGAGCCAGCGCCACTTGCTGCTCCGGGCTCACATTCAGCGCGGCTCTGCTCGTCAGCACTATTTTCAGGCCCGGCGCGCGCTGCAGAAGGTCCACTAGCCTGGGTCCCGCTCCCGCAACCTGCTCCAGGTTGTCCAGCACCAGTAGCATCTCCTTGCCGCTCAGGTATTCTCCCAGCCCGGCCTCCACGCTCCTCGCGCCATCAGCCTTCAACCCCAGGGCCTGCGCCACGAGCGGCAATACCAGGTTGGGCTCCCCCGCTGCGGCAAGGGCCACAAACCAAACGCCGTCGGCGAAGCTGCCGCTCAACTCGCCGGCCGCCCGAATAGCCAGCGAGGTCTTCCCCACCCCAGGCGGGCCCACCACCGTGACCATCCGGACGCTCTCGCTCAACAAGAAGTCGCGCACCGATGCCAACTCCCTCTCCCGCCCGAAAAACGGCCTGAGCAACAAAGGCATGTTAGTCGTCCCCGCGCCCGCCGCAGTCCGCCCCACACCCGGCACGGCCGCCTCGGGTAGGGACCCCGTGCGCGCGAATATGACGAAAGCAGGGCGCTCCTCCGCCGGCACACCAAGCGTAACCGCCAGCAGGTGCGCCATCTGCCGCGAGGGGCGGCGAGCGTCCGCCTCGATCTTCTGAATGGTCGCCTCCGCGCAACCCACGCTCAGAGCCACCTCAAGCTGCGTGAGCCCTAGCGCCTTGCGTCGCTCCCTGAGCCGCTGCCCGAACGATGGCATCGGGCCCGACTTGCCGCCTACCTCTTCCATGTCCGCTTCCAGCCTGGCTTTGTACGCTTTTTGTCGGGTTCCAGTGCAGATCATTATAGTCCAACTTATGCTTCAATGTAACCAACATTCATAAGGTCAGTGGTCAGTGGTCAGTGACGAAGGTGGTGTGCAGACACTGACCCACGAGGGTAGCGAGGACTCGTGGCCACTGACCCCCGAGGAGGACCCAACATGCCTGAGCACTCCAGCCCCTCGACCTTCGGCCCAAACCAGGAGCCGCCTGAGGCTCCATCCCATCTCTTCCTGCTGAGGCTGTGGCCCGATGACGGGCCCGCGGGGGAGGGCACACAATGGAGCGGCAAGGTCCAACACATGATAACCGGCCAGATAGAAACATTCCTTGGCTGGCCGGCCCTGGTCGAAACCCTATCGGCCATGCTCACCACCGCCGAGAAACGACGAACGCACTTTGGTAGCGATCCGCGGTCAGGGATAAAGAATCGATCTCTCCCGTCGTCGCTCCGCTCCGGCGCTGGCGCTCATACCCCCGACCCCCAACCCCTGATCCCTGACAAGGAGGACCCCATGGATGAACACCGAACCAACTCCCCACGTACACAACTACCGGCAATCATTATCCTTCTAGCTCTGGTCGTGAGCAGCAGCTTCACCGCCGGCGCCGCCCCCGCCGCCCAGGGCGCGAGCCGCCTCTACCCCGAGACGGGCAAGACCCTCCAGGGTAGGTTCCTCCAATACTGGGACACCCACGGCGGCCTCGCCCAGCAAGGCTATCCCATCTCCGAGGAGCTGCGCGACGTGAGCGACACCGACGGCAAGGCCTACACAGTCCAATACCTCGAACGGGCCGTCTTCGAACTCCATCCCGAGAACGCCCAACCTTACGATGTGCTCCTCTCCCTTCTCGGCGTGTCGCTCTACCACCAGAAGTATCCCCAGGGCGCGCCCGGTCCGGCACCGAGCGCCGAAAAAGGCGCGCGCCTCTTCTCCCAGACCGGCAAAACGGTTGGCGGCCTCTTCCTCTCATATTGGGACGCCCACGGCGGCCTCGCCCAGCAAGGCTACCCCATCTCCACCGAGTTCGCGGAGAAGTCTGACCTCGATGGCAAAACCTACGTGGTCCAATACTTCGAAAGGGCCGTCTTCGAGTTACACCCCGAGAACGCCCCGCCCAACAACGTCCTCCTCTCCCAGCTAGGCACCTTCCGCTACAAGGCTCGGTACGCCCAATCTTCCCCCGTCAGCTCCCCCGGCACTCCCGCCCAGCCGACGGCCACGGCAGGTGCCCAGCGCACTGCGGGCCGTCTGGAACCCGTTGGCTCCATGACCCTATCACGCGGCGCCCACACTGCCACCCTTCTTCAAGACGGCAGGGTGCTCCTGGCGGGCGGCCAGCAGCGCGGCGATCAACTCACCAACACCGCCGACCTTTACGATCCGGCCACGGGCAAGTTCACGCCCACTGGCAGCATGACCGTGCCACGCGCCTACCATTCGGCTGCCCTCCTCCCCGACGGCCGGGTGCTCATCATGGGCGGCTCGAACGCCGACGGCAACCGCAGCGCCGAGCTATACGACCCGGCTACCGGCAAGTTCACCCCCACCGGCAGCATGACCGTGGGCAGGTGGGAGCCGTTCGCCGCCACCACGCTCAAAAACGGCAAGGTGCTCGTCACCGGCGGGCTCTCCGACGGCAAGATGACCGCCGTGGCCGAGCTCTATGACCCCTCCACCGGCTCCTTCTCTCCCACGGGCAGCATGAACGAGGGCCGGGTCAACAACACCGCCACACTCCTTGCCGATGGCCGCGTGCTCGTCGTTGGCGGCGGGGTCGCGGGCGTTGGGTCCGAACCCGACAGGGTCCTTGCGAGCGCCGAGCTCTACGACCCCATCACAGGCGCTTTCACCCGCACGGGCAACCTCCTCACCGCCCGCTACAAGCATGGCGCGGCTCTCCTACGCGACGGCCGCGTGCTCATCGTGGCCGGCTCCAACGAGCGCCAGATGGCCGGCCTGTACACCAGCGTCGAGATTTACGAACCGGCCACCGGCAAGTTCACCTCCGCGGGCAACGTCGCCATACCCCGCTTCAAGCTGCCCGCCGGCCTCGCCTCCCTCCCCGACGGCCGCGTGGCCATAGCCGGGGGCGGCGAGCGCGTGGAACTCTACGACCCCTCCAGCGGCTCCTTCTCCACAGCCGAGGGAACCATGGAGCTTCCCCACTACTACCAGACCGCCACCACCCTGCGCGACGGCACCGTCCTCATAGCCGGCGGCTACAACGCCGGCTTCCTCTCCACCGCCCAGGCATGGCTCTACCGCTGAAAATCAGTCCTGAATATGATCTTGGCTATCTGGCCGCGGGTCGCGTTGTTCCCCGGTCGGAACTCCAGACACCCTCCTCCACAGGAGTATCCCGAAACGACATCGTGCGCGTAGGCACTCTCCACGTAGCCGTAGAACGGGTCCCCCGCCGGCACGTCGCGGAACGTGGCGGTTGGCGGCCTATAGGGTGCCCAGCCCTCGGCCAGCACCACTATCTTGCACAACTGCCCCCTGGTAACCTCGTTGCCCGGCCTGAACGTCCCGCCGCTGTACCCGCTGACAATGCCCCGGTTGTACGCGGTTTCCACATACCGGTAGAAGGGGTGGTCAAGCGGCACGTCGGAGAACGTCGGTGTGGGCGGCGTGTATATCCGCCAGCCCTCCGCCAGCACCACCATCTTGCACAACTGCCCGCGAGTGGTGTTGGCGTATGGCCGGAAAGTGCCATCGGCGTACCCGGATATGACCCCCTGGCACGCCAGCGCCCTCACCGCTTCGTAGAAGTAGTCCGAAGTTTGCACGTCCGTGAAACCCGCGGCGCACAGCGTGGGCGTAGCGCTCGGTGCCCCTGTAGGCGAGGCGACAGGCGTCAGGGTAGCGGCAGCCGTCGAAGTGGCAACGGGCGTGTGGGTTGCCGTTGGGGGTGGGGTAACTGTGGCCGTGCCGCACGAGGTGGAATACCTCTCCGCCAGCGTTCCGACCGGCGGTTGGCCCGGCCTGTCACGCGAGCCATCTTCGCCTACAGCCCACAGGTCGCCGCTCGACGTGGCGGCCACGTCGTTGAGCAAGCTGCAACAGAAATCGGGATCTGCGTTCGGCACCATGCTCCAGGCTGCGCCGTCCCAGTGCGAGGTGATCGTGGTCTCCTGAGAGCCGTCCCGGTTGCCGACCGCCCAAGCATCGTTAGCCGAGAGCGCCACAACCCCCTTTAGAATGCTCATCTTATTACCGGGGTTGGGGTGCGGCACGATGGTCCAGGCGCTGCCGTTCCAGTGCTCCACGAGGGTCCGCTGCGGATTTGAGCCCAGGCAGTTGCCGGGGCACGAGTGGCCCACCGCCCAGGTATCGCCCGCCGGCGCCGCCGACACGGCATCCAGGTAGCTGTTCTCATCCTGCACGTTGGGACTGGGGACCACATTCCACATCGTGCCGTCCCAGTGCAGGACCATCGTACGGTCGGGGCCGCTCGCCCCCGAGTACCAGCCCACGGCCCACGCATTGCTGGGTCCCACCGCCGTCACCGACGTCAGGTAGTTGTAGAACGGCCCGACGTTGGGGCTGGGCACCACGCTCCACACGCTGCCATTCCAGTGCTCAATAAGCGTCTGGTGGCCCTGGCCCCACTTGTAGCCCACTGCCCACACGTCATTGGCCGAGAGGACCGCCACACCGAACAACTCGTTCTCGAGATCGCCCGGGTTGGGGCTGGGCACCTGGCTCCAGGCGTTCCCATCCCAGTGCAACACGAACGTGCGTATCACCGCCTCGTCGTGGTCGCCGTAGTAACCCACGGCCCATATATCGTTCGGAGATACCGCCGCCACATCCCGCAGATCGTTAGCGCCGGAGCCCGGGTCGGGGCTGTGCATGATGCTCCACTGCTCCCCGTTCCAACGCTCGATAAGCGACAACTGCCCGGGGCCGCTCTGTCCCGTCGATCCCACCATCCACGCGTCGTTCGCCGATAACGCGGCCACCCCGTTGGACGTGTTGTATATATTCAAACTGGGGCTGAAAACGTGGTTCCACCCGCAACCTGCTGTGTCCCTGGCCCCTTTGCTTGCTACCTGCCCTACAGCCTTCACGCTACCGTGCCCCGGCACCGCTGCCCGGCCCGGAACGCTCGCCCCCGCGGCCTCACCCCCAACTAGGATCGCCACACAAGCCGCTAGCAGCGCGGCAACCAAAAGCCAACCGGATCTCTTGCGCACCGGCTCTGCCCAGCCCGTGCGCCATGCGCCACCTGACATCCCTGCACCTCCTTGCAAAGTGCATAATAGGAATGAGCACGTACCTTTTCCGGGTCGTGCTCACATTATACACCTGGGTGGTGCAGCCTGATGCGCCAGGGATCAAGGCTCAGGGCGCAGGATTCAGTGTCAGCTTACGACCCCTGATTCCTGACCCCTGGTAACTTCTACCCCTCCGGTTTCTCCCCGAACCACTGCCACACCGCCTCAGAATCCTCCTGCGACCAGCCATAACTATCTGTCAGGCGTCTCCAGGCCGACTGGTCCTGCTCGGCGTAGTGCTGCTCCAACTCCTGTATCTGCGTTTCTGTGGCGTTCTCCAGCACAGCGGGCCGAGTCGTATTGCTACCTTGATCCATCATGGTCCTCCAGTAGAATAGATTTGGATACACCATCCTACTTCATGCTTGGCTTTTTCGCCAGCAGACCCGCCTGTATCGCATTACCCATATGATATACTTTCCCAAGAAACAGGAGCGCTCCAGGAAACACTGGCATGACCACCACCCAAGGGGCCGGATAAGTGCAGCGCATAACGTGCGAATGGTGTAGCAACATGAACCAGGCGGAGGCTCTTTCCTGCTGGGCTTGCGGCGCACCCCTGGACATACGCAACCTCGTCAGCGAATCGGGCTGGCAAGAGGCCCCACGCATCAGGGATATGACCGAGATCCGCTTTGGCTATAGTACGTGCCAGGTGGAAGGTGAGATCGTCCCCGTGGCTGTGATGAGTCTCGCTGAGGGCGATTCGGTCTATTTCGAGCACCATGTGCTTCTTTGGAAAGACGATAACTTGCCCCTCACCTTCTTGCCCCTCACAGGCGTTGTCAAGAGAACCCTGGCCGGTATGCCCTTCGTTGTCAGCGTCGCTCATGGCCCAGGTAGAATCGCCTTCTCCCGGGATGCGACGGGAGAACTCGTCGTTCTGCCACTGCACGAGGGCATGGAGATCAATGTCCGAGAACACTCTTTCCTGCTGGCCTCCCGCGAGATTTCTTATTCCTACCTCCGCATCAAGGGTTTGAACAATATCCTCCGCGGCGGCCAGGGTATGTTCATGGATCGCTTCTTGACCGACGGCCAACCGGGCCTCTTGATGCTCCATGGCTACGGCAACGTCTTCGAGAGGTACCTGCGGGAAGGTGAGAGCATTCTCATAGAGCCCGGAGCATTTCTTTACAAGGACGCCAGTGTGACTATGAATGTTGAACAGAAAAAGCTGCCGGCAGGGGCGCTCGGCACGATAATCATGAACCTGGCACGCACGACCGGGCCAGGCAGGGTCGGCATCCAGTCTATGTTCGTCCACCACAACACAACATAGGAGGCGCGTTCAGGCCATGGAGCAACGACCAACATCGAAATCTTCCCGGTCCCAGTCTCCAAAAGCGAGAGCTTCCGCGCAAACCGTATACTCCTGTTCCTGGTGCGGTCTGGCCGGTGATGGCACTGACCTGAGTTGCCCGGCTTGTGGCGCGCCGGTGGATTTCGCGGCCGTTTCCACCCCATCGGGTTGGTACCAACTCCCTGGCATCAAGGATATGACCAAACTCAAATTTAGCCATTCCACCTGCCAGGTTGAGGGCACCTATGTGCCTGTTGCCGATGTCAACCTTGCCTCCGGCGAGGCCGTCTACTTCTCCCACCACATGCTCCTGTGGCAAGACCCCCAGGTCGCCCTCGGCATCCTCCCCGTAACGGACGGATGGAAGCGATACTTCGACGGTATGCCACTCTTGATGACGGAGGCCACCGGCCCTGGGCACATAGCTTTCTCGCGAGACGAGCCTGGAGAGATCATAGCCTTGCCCCTCCACCAGGGCGAATCGGTCGACGCGCGCGAGCACACGTTCATTATGGCAAGCTCCAAAGTCACCTACGACTGGTTCAACCCTCACGTCTGGTACGCAACCAAAGCTGGACGTGGCCGAGACCTCCACTTCCCGATTGGTGTTTTCATGGACCGCCTCGACGCCCAGGACACCCCAGGTCTCGTGCTCCTCCACGGCGCCGGCAACGTCTTCGTACGCACATTGGAGGAAGGCGACTCCATTCTCGTCAAACCCACTTCGCTTGTCTTCAAAGACTCCACCGTAAGCGCCCAACTCAGACTCGAATACCCGGACGCCGGCCGTCGGTTCTGGATCGGCTGGAGCATGCGCTACATCTGGCTCGAACTCACAGGTCCCGGCCGCGTCGCGATTCAATCCGCCTTCAAGCATCTACAGGACAATGGCTCCCCAGTCATCGATGGCTCCTTTGCCACCAAAACGACCAGGTAATTCTAACTCTCATATTCTCCTAACCCAATCTTCATAAAATCTTCACACCCTGTCCGCTATCCTATCGCTGCCCACAAGATCAGAAAGGAGCACAAGCGGGCGCGCCATAGAAAATTACGAATTACGAATTACCCTCAATCCAATTCGCAATTCGTAATTCGCAATTCGTAATTACGGCGTAGCCGTGGCGTCCGCACCCCAGGCAAATGAGATTAGCATTACCCTCCAGGAACACCCACCCCGCCGCATCCCCTCAGCGAAATTCCAGGCCCAGGACGGCCCGGTCGAGGCTCTTACGGCTTTTCGTCCTCCTCCTCTTCGTCTCCGGCGCTGCCGCCGCCTTCCTCTTCTGGCGCGGCCAGCAGGGCAACGCCGCCACCCCCGCTTACGTAGACGTGCCGGTCGTCAAGGGGAACCTCGACGTCACTGTGGACAGCAGCGGCAAGGTACAGCCGAGCCGCAATGTGCCCGTGCCCTTCGGGGCAAATGGCCGCGTGAACGAGGTCCTCGTCCAGCCGGGCGACAAGGTCTCCAAAGGCCAGCCCCTGGCCCGCCTGGACGACTCCCAGCTCAAGCTGGGCGTGCAGAAGGTCGAAGCCGCCCTTGTTTCCGCCCAGGCCAAGCTCAACGCCCTCAAGGTGGGCCCCACCGCCTCCTCCCTCGCTGCCGCCCAGGCCGACCTCGCTTCTGCCCGGGCCGACTACAACAAGGTAGCCGCGGGCGCTACCTCCGCCGACCTCGCAAACGCCGAGGCCGACCTCCGCTCCGCCCAGGCCCAATTAGATACCGCGAAGGCCGACCCCACAGTTCAGGACCTTTCCGACGCCCAGGCCGACCTCACCGCCGCGCAAACCAGGCTCGCCAAGGTCAAAGCCGCCCCCAGCAAGCAGGACCTTGCCTCCGCCCAGGCCGCCGTCACCGCTTCCCAGGCCAAGCTCGACACCCTCAAAGCCGGCCCCTCCCAGGCCGACCTCGCAGCCGCCGAAGCCGCCCTGAAAGCCGCCCAGCTCAAGTTCGCCTCCATTAAGGCTGGCCCTTCCCAGGCCGACATCAGCAAAGCCCGACTCAGCGTCACCGACGCCGAGACCAGCCTCACCAAAGCCTCTTCTTCAGCCTCGGTGGCCAGGCAGCAGGCCGAGCTGGCCCTCGACCAGGCCGACCACGCCATGAAGGACGCCCAGGACAAATATTACAAAGTTGCCAGAGACGCCCTCGACGAGAACGGCAAGCTTCGCACGAGCCTCGACCGCGACCTCCAATTCAAGTATCCCACTGTTCAGGACCTCATCGACGCCTACAACAGCGCCCTCCGTGACCTCCAGGACGCCGAAGACTCCTTCCGCAGAGCTAAATTGGCCCTGGACGACGCCCGCCTGACCGAGATTCAGACCGTGAAGAGCGCCCAGGCCCATCTCGATGACGCCAACACCCAGCTCCAGCACCTCCTTGCCGGCCCTAGCGCCACCGACCTCGCGGAGGCCCAGGCCAACGTCGATAGCGCCCAGAAAAGCCTCGACAAGCTCAAGGCTCCTCCCTCCTCTGCCGACCTCGCTGACGCCAGGGCCAACCTCATCAAAGCCCAGAACAGCCTCGCCGACCTCCAGGCCGGCCCCAGCGCCTCCGACCTGGCCGACGCCCAGGCCGCAGTCACCAAAGCCCAGAACAAGTTGGCCGGCCTCAAGGCCCCGCCCTCGGCCTCTACGCTAACCGAGGCCCAGGCGGGCGTCGACAAAGCCCGCATCAAGCTCGCCTCCCTCAAAGCCGGCCCCACCGCCTCAGACCTCGCTGCCGCCCGCGCCAAGGTCGCCTCCGCCGAGTCCAACCTGGCTAAGCTCAAGGCCCCCGCCACCGAGGAAGACCTCGCCTCGGCCCAGGCCGCCGTGGTCCAGGCCCAGGTCGCCCGCGACCAGGCAAAATTCGACCTCGCGGGCGCCACCCTTACCGCACCCTTCGATGGCACTGTCGCCGAGGTACCCGCCATCGTGGGCGCTACCGCCACCGCAGGCACCAAAGCCGTCGTGCTCAACGACGCCTCAGGCATGCACCTCGACATCGAACTGAGCGAGAGCGACGTCGCCAAAGTCCAAAAAGGCCAGCCCGCCACCCTCACCTTCGACGCCGTTCCCGACAAGTCGATTACAGGCACAGTCACATCCATCGCCCCCGCCGCCTCCGACAGCTCCTCCGACGTGGTCACTTATCTCGTGCAGGTCGCCTTCAACCCCGGCGGCCTCCCCGTCAGGGTTGGCATGAGTGCCGACGCAACGGTGCGCGTCGACCGCCGCGACGGGGTCATCCAGGTCCCTTCCAGGGCCATCAAGTCGGTCGGTCCCTTCAAGACTGTGCAGATCCTCTACGGCAAAGATAAGAAGCCCGTCACCGTGCAGGTGCAGACCGGCGCGACCAACGGCCAGATGACAGAAATCCTAAGCTGCCCCGAGATCAAAGGCCAGTGCCTCCGCCAGGGTGACACCGTAGCAGTCGACATAAGCGGCACCACCAACGGCAACATGGCCGGCCCCGGCGGCGACCAGGTAGTCTTATTCACCGCCGGCCCCGGCGAAGGCAAAGGCCCAGGCGGTGGCGGTGTAACCATAGAGAAATCAGCCCCCTAATCCAAATTACGAATTACCCTCAACCCAATTCGTAATTCGTAATTCGTAATTCGTAATTGATCCTCGGAGTCCCCAATGATCCAAATCGAAGACCTAACCAAGACCTACTACATGGGCCACGTAGAAGTGCCCGCCCTGCGAGGCGTGAGCTTCGAGATAAAGCGGGGCGAGTTCGTCGCAATCATGGGCCCTTCCGGCTCCGGCAAGTCCACTCTGATGAACCTCCTCGGTTGCCTCGACACCCCCACCTCCGGGAGCTATCTCCTCGACGGCCTCCCCGTGGAGCAGCTCAGTAGCGACCAGCTCGCCGCCGTCCGCAACCGCAAGATCGGCTTCACATTCCAGCAGTTCAACCTGCTCGCCAGAGGCACCGCCCTGGACAACGTCGAGCTCCCCCTGGTCTACGCGGGCACCCACGGCCGCGACGAGCGCCGCGCACGCGCCGCAGAGGCCCTGGAGGCCGTAGGCCTCACCGACCGCATGTACCACCACCCCAATGAGCTTTCAGGCGGCCAGCAGCAGCGCGTGGCCATCGCCCGCGCCCTGGTCACTCGCCCCTCCATGCTCCTCGCCGACGAGCCCACCGGCAATCTAGACTCCCGCTCCAGCCGCGAGATCATGGCCCTCTTCGCCGAGCTAAACGCCCGTGGCATCACCCTCATCGTAGTCACCCACGAGGCCCAGGTCGCCTCCTACGCCCGCCGTGTGCTCACAGTGCGCGATGGCCAGCTCGACAACGAACCTGGCGAACACGAAAAGGAGGCGTAATGATCCTTGAACTCGAAGCACCAACAGCCACCAGCGACGCTGCCTCAATTGACGACCTCCGCACCGGCGGCATCAGCCTCCTTGAGAGCCTCGGCATCGCCGCAGGCACCCTTATGGCCAACAAGCTCCGCACCGGCCTCACCGCCCTCGGCGTCATCATAGGGGTCGCCTCCGTCGTGGCACTCCTTGCCCTCGGCAACGGCGCGCAACAGCAGATCGCCGAGCGGATAACCGCCAATGGCGCTAACCTCCTCACGGTTCGCACCGAGGGCGCCGCGGGCGGCGGCAAGGCCAAACTCACCCTCGACGACGCCAACGGCCTGGCCGATTCTGCCAACGTCCCCCACGCCTCCCGCGTATCAGCCGAAACCACAGGAATCGCCTCCATTGTCGCGGGCAACCAGAACAAAACCACCATCGTCGCTGGGGTGACCTCCGCCTACGCTGCCACCCATAACAGCAAACTCGCTAGCGGCAGTTTCATAGACGACGGCCAGGCCAACTCCCGCGTGACAGTGCTCGGCCCCCGCCTTGCTAAGAGCCTTTTCAGCGACTCCGACCCCGTCGGCCAACAGGTCCGCATCAAGGGCCAGAGCTTCAAGGTCGTAGGCGTTCTCGCCGCCAAAGGCTCCGGCTCCTTCGGTTTCGATGACGATGCGGCCTTCATCCCCCTCAACCTGGCCGTCGGCAGCCTCTTCGGCGGGCGCGTCGCGGGCTCCGGCAACAAAGCTGCCGTGCAAAGCATCGTCGTCCAGGCCCGCGACAAAGACTCCATCGACGCAGCCAAAAGGGAGATCCAGGCTACCCTCCGCGACCGCCACCGCCTCCCCTCCTACGGCGGGGCCGACGACTTCACCATCAACAACCAGCAGGACCTCATAGATACCCTCACCCAGACCAGCCGCACCATGACCATCTTCCTCAGCGCCATCGCGGCCATCTCCCTCATCGTCGGCGGTATCGGCATCATGAACATCATGCTCGTCTCTGTTCGAGAGCGCACCCGCGAGATCGGCCTCCGCAAAGCCGTCGGAGCCCGCGAGCGCGACATCCTCGCCCAGTTCCTCATCGAGGCCCTCACCCTCAGCGCCCTCGGCGGCCTCATCGGCCTCATCGCCGGGGTCGTCATCGCCGTCGTGGCAAACGACACCAGCCAATCCCGTGCCGTCGTCACCCCCGAATCGGTGCTCCTCGCGGTCGGCTTCTCTCTCGCGGTCGGCCTCTTCTTCGGCATAGAGCCCGCCCGCAGAGCCGCCCGCCTCGACCCCATCGAGGCTCTGAGATACGAATAACCCAAATCACAAGGAGACTACCCAAACAATGAAGATCAACACTCTTCCCCTGCGCACCGCCCTCCTCGCCCTCGGCCTGGCCGCCCTCCTGGCCGGCTGCGGCACAACCGGCGACAACGGCACGGCCACCAACAAAGGCTCCAACGACACCCCGAGGCAGCAGTTCCTCGCCGAGCGCAGCGGCACCGTCACCCCTGGCGTCGTCACCAATACGACGGCCTACGGCCAATCCAATGGCGGGGACGCCAGTGACCCAGCCTCCATGCCCGTCTTTGGCAGCGTCGAGAGCGCCTCCCCAGATAGTCTGGTCATCACCAACTCCATGGATAACACCAAAACAAACGTCAAGATCAATAACGACACGAAGATCACCAAACAGGTTGCCGCCCAACTTTCCGAAATCAAAAAAGGCGACAAGGTCGTCGCCACCGGTCAGGAGGACGGCGACGCCGTAGCCGCCCTCCTCGTCCAACTCGGCGTCGACTCCACAGGCGGCCCGATGCCCTTCTTCGGCGCGCCCGTCACAATCGGTGGCCCAGGCCCCGCCCAGGGTGGACCTGCCCCCGACTCCGCCCAGCCCCAACAAATGCAGCTAACTGGCAAGCCAAAAACCGCCGCGGGCACCATCGACACAATCGACGGCAGCAATCTCACCATCAAGCTCGAAGACGGCACAACCACCCTCGTAAAAATCACCAACAACACCCACCTCCAGCGCACCGAAGACGTCCAGGCCTCCGACATCAAGACCGGTGACAGCATCACCGCCGAGGGCACCCACAACGGCGACACCCTCGAAGCCACGCAGATCACAGTCATGCCCGACACGACAACGCGGTGACCAACGAAAGGCTTCGAGAGGATATAATACCCTTATCAACTTCGATTCTATTGCGTATTGCGTATTTCGTAGACGAGGAAGGGTAGAGAGTTCTCGTACCCAAACTTGGCCCACCAAGAATGCGCAATACGCAATACCCGAGGTCCCTATGGCCCGCAAGGTCCTCGTCGTGGACGATGACAAGAAAACCGCAGAACTAATCCGCCTCTACCTCGAGCGCGACGGCTACAAGGTCCTCATGGCCCATGATGGCAACCAGGCGCTCGACCTGGCACGCCGCAACGCGCCCGATATGGTCGTCCTCGACCTCATGCTCCCCGTCCTCGACGGCCTCGATGTCTGCCGCCTCTTGCGGGCCGAATCCCGTGTGCCCATCATCATGCTCACCGCCCGCACCACCGAGGACGACAAGCTCCTGGGCCTCGACCTCGGAGCCGACGACTACGTGACCAAGCCCTTCAGCCCACGCGAGCTGGTGGCCCGCGTGCGCACTGTCCTCCGCAGGGCGGGCGAGGACGAAGCCGCGGGCCCTGCCGAGAGCCGCTTCGGTGACCTCCTCGTCCGCTTCTCCGGCCACGAGGTCTGGCTCGGCGGCAGGCAGGTGCACCTCACCCCCAAAGAGTTCAAGCTCCTCGCCACCCTGGCCCGCGAGCCGGGCCGCGCCTTTTCCCGCCTTGAGCTCCTCGAAAAAGTCTTCGGCTACGACTACGAAGGCCTCGAGCGCACCCTCGACGTCCACGTTATGAACCTGCGCAAGAAAATCGAGTCCGACCCTGTCCACCCAACCTACGTCCATACTGTCTACGGGCTCGGGTACAAATTCCGGGAGACCACCGATGTTGCATAGCCTCCGCCTCCGCCTCCTTCTCACCATGAGCCTGGTCGTCATCGCCACGGTTGCCACCCTGGCCCT
>JBJMMB010000015.1:0-2320 GCA_045805005.1 Chloroflexia bacterium | reverse complement strand
GCTACACGCCCCTCACCGCTCTCGCCTTCGCGGAGATTTGCGAGGAGATCGGCCTGCCGCCCGGCGTGGTCAACATCGTCACGGGCGACGCCACCCAGGTGGGCGACGCCATCGTCAACCACCCCGGCGTGGACAAGATAGCCTTCACCGGCTCCACTGACATAGGCCGCCATATCCGCAAAGCCACCGCAGGCAGCGGCAAGCGCCTCTCGCTCGAGCTGGGCGGCAAATCGCCCTTCATAGTGTTCGACGATTCGGACCTCGATAGCGTGGTCGAGGGCGTAGTGGATGCCATCTGGTTCAATCAAGGCCAGGTGTGCTGCGCGGGCTCCCGCCTGCTCGTTCAGGAGGACGTGGCGGACCGGCTCGTGCAGAAGCTGCGGGACCGCATGGAGAGACTTCGCATCGGCGATTCGCTCGATAAAGCGGTGGACATCGGGGCCATAGTAGCGCCCGTGCAGTTAGAGCAGATAAGGCGCTTCGTGGAGTTGGGCCAGCAAGAGGGCGCAACCCTCTGGCAGCCCTCCTGGGCCTGCCCTACCGAGGGCTATTTCTTCCCGCCCACCCTCTTCACCGGCGTCTCGCCCGCCGCCACCATAGCCCAGGCCGAGATATTTGGGCCTGTGCTCGTGTCGATGACGTTCCGCACCCCCGCCGAGGCGGTGGCCCTGGCGAACAACACCCGCTATGGTCTGGCCGCCTCCGTATGGAGCGAGAACATCAACCTGGCCCTCGACGTGGCCTCAAAGCTCAAGGCGGGTACGGTGTGGATCAACAGCACCAACCTGTTCGACGCCGCCTCGGGCTTTGGCGGCTACCGCGAGAGCGGTTTCGGCCGCGAGGGCGGGAAAGAGGGTCTGTACGAGTACGTCAAGCCGGCATGGGAAGCTGCCCGCGATGGGTCAGCGGCTCATGGTGCAGCGAAGGAACACGCGACCCCGGCAGCCCAGCCTGGAGAAAATGGGCACTGCCCTGAGAGCGATTCGCCGGTGCCGGATCTCCGGTCCCCGGTCCCCCCGATCGACCGCACGCCCAAGATGTTTATCGGGGGCAAGCAGGCCCGGCCCGATTCGGGATATAGCATGCCGGTGTACGGGGCCGGGGGCAGGACGGTAGGCGAAGTGGGGCAGGGTAACCGCAAGGACATCAGGAACGCGGTCGAGGCCGCCCATGCCGCGTCGGGCTGGGCCACCGCCACGGGGCACAACCGGGCCCAGATCCTCTACTATATCGCTGAGAACCTCTCCGTACGCGCCGAAGAGTTCGCCCGGCGAATCCGGCTCATGGCCGGCTCCTCGCAGGAAGATGCCGGCGTCGAGGTGCAGGCCTCGATAGAGCGGCTCTTTACTTACGCGGCCTGGGCCGACAAGTACGACGGCCTCGTACACCGAACCCCCCTGCGAAACGTGACACTCGCCATGCCCGAGCCCATAGGTGTGACCGCCCTGGTATGCCCGGAGGACCATCCGCTGCTAGGCTTCGTATCGCTGGTCGCGCCCGCCATCAGCATGGGCAACACCGTCGTTGCCGTGCCCTCCGAGAAGTATCCTCTCAGCGCGACCGATTTCTACCAGGTATTGGAGACCTCCGACCTACCGCCCGGCGTGGTAAATATCGTCACCGGCCCAAAGGAGACGCTCACCAGAGTGCTGGCCGAGCACGATGACGTGGATGCAATCTGGTACTTCGGCACGGCGGAGGGGAGCAAAAACGTCGAGTACCTCTCGGCCTCCAACATGAAGCGCACCTGGGTCAACTACGGCCACCCGCGCGACTGGCTTGACAAAGTCCAGGCCGAAGGCCAGGAGTTCCTGCGCGAAGCCACCCAGGTCAAAAACATCTGGACGCCGTACGGGGAATAGCCACCCCAGACTTTAGTCCCATTCTTCTCCCAAATCTATTGACAGCGGCCATCCGGCTGCTCTATATTGCCGTGGTTGAAAGCTCGCATGACACGCTTTGCCATGCGAGCACACCCCTACACATTTTCCTTTCTAGAAAGGGGGACGGCCGTTTGTTCAAGCGCGTGATAGCCTGGGGAGCTTTACTCCTGTTGCCGGTACTGGTGCTTGTTATGCGGGCGAGCAGCGCGAGCGGCTCGACGCTCAGCAGCGTCAACTACCCGCCCCGCGATACCGGGGGCAGCCGGTTCCTCACCCTTCCCTTTACCGACCCTCGCATAACAGTGCAGCAAGGCTGGGTGGGCAACTCGGACTACTTGCACGCCGGCCTCGATTACATCCTGGGGCCAAAGGACAGCGGCAACTGGCAGAGCTACGACGTGGTCGCGGCCGCCGAGGGCTGGGCCTGCGGGAACTGC
>JBJMMB010000014.1:0-20681 GCA_045805005.1 Chloroflexia bacterium | reverse complement strand
GGGTTGTTGATTGGGTTGGCGATGGGGCGCAACCTGTTGGAGTTTGGGAGTGGGAAGACGGGGGCCACTAATACGCTCAGGACCCTGGGGCTGGGGGCGGGGGTGGCGGTGTTTGTGTTCGATGTGATTAAGGGGGCGCTGCCGGTGGTGGCGGCGCGGCTGCTTGCGTGGCCGGACGATACCTGGACGGATATTGCGGTGGGCTGTGCTGGGGCGGCGGCTATTGTGGGGCACAACTGGTCGGTGTGGGTGAGGCTGCTGGCGGGTAGGTGGGGAGGCGGGCGGGGGATCATGACGGCGTTGGGGGCGGGGGTGGTGGCGACTCCGGTAGTGGTGCTGGTGGCGGCGGCTGCCGGGGGCCTGGGGTTGGCGGTGACGCGGTACGTGGTAGTGGGAGCCCTGGTGGGGGCGCTGGCGGCGATTGTGGGCGCGGTGGTGCTGACGGCTTCAGGGCAGATGAGCGTGTGGTTGTTTCTGGGGGTGGTGGCGTGGGCGTTGCTGGTGATTTGGGGTTTCCAGGATAGCATCTACCGCCTGCGGAGGGGCACGGAGCGGAGATTGGGGGATTAGGTTGAAGAATGCCGGCCTTTTTTCTTCCAGAGACGATAGGGATGTGGAAAACTACGGCAACTGCCCATTGACTCGTTGAGGGGGATGCCCTTATACTGATGTCACTTCGAGGTTACAGGTTCGCTTGTAGCAGCGAAGGAACAGAAGCCCAGACGGTCCTCACGGATTGTTTGGGTTTTCTGTTTGCGCGCGTCAGTGTTTGGCGAGGAAGGCCAGGGCGACCTGGTTGTGAGCCTCGGGGTTCTGGCCGTGCAGGACGTGGGTGGCCTGGGGGATGAGGGCTTGCTCGGCGTTGGGGAGACAGCGGGCCAACTCGTCGTTGATGAGATAGTACATTCTGGGGCTGAGCTCGCCTCTGAGGAGCAGCGTGGGGGCCTGTATCTGGGAGGCGTCCTGGCAGGTGAAGTCGGGCATGTGGACGTCGAACTCGGTGAGGGTGGCGACGCCTAGCTCGGGGGCGTTTTTCATCATGGCCTCGCGCACGGGTAAGGGGAGGTCATCGTAAGCCCCTTTGCCGACGGCCCCCTCTATGAAGAGGCGCACGCACTGCTCGAGGTCGCCGGAGCGGAAGGCCCGGCCCGCGGGGTCCCAGGCGGTGGCTCGGAACTGCTCGAAGAGCTTGTCGCCACCGGGGATACGGAGGAGCAGGGGATGCACAGGCGGCTCGGCGAGCACCATGGCGCGGACCATGTCAGGGTGGCGCAGGGCGAGCAGCAGGGATATGTAGGCTCCGTAAGAGTTGCCCACCAGGTGGGCGCGGCCGGGGGTCAATTTCTCGATGATGCCGGCGAGATCGGCCACGTGCTGGTCCATGAGGGCGCGGGTGTAATCGCCCCAGGCGTTGGGGTAGTGGCCGCGGCGGCTGTAGGAGATGGCATGGTAGCGCTCGGCGAATGGCTCCATCTGGGGCCTCCAACTGCGTAGGTCGCTGAGGCCCCCGTGCACGAAGACCACGGGGTCGCCCTGCCCGCGCTCGATGTAGTGGAGCTGCGCGCCGCCCACTTCCAATGATTTTGGTGGCCCGGAGGGCACCCCGATTTTGGATATTGAATTCTGCGTTTGCATATCGGATTCATGTGGCATGATTAGTGCAGCCTCGCGCGATAGCTTCTGTTATAATGCTCTATCTTTCTATTATGACATGATCGCACAATGGAAGCACTGAGAACACCTGACGGAACCTGCGGCGCGAACCAAAGCAGGTAGGGACGAACACGAGGTTCGCCCCATACGCATCAAGTTAAGGCGTAATGCCTTCAGTGGAGGCCTTAGAGATACGCAAAAAGGCGGTTTTGTAGGGGCAGGCCCCCGTTGCCTGCCCGGTTAGCTAACCCCGGTCTGGGTGGTACACGAGCAGTGCAGGCAACGGGGGCCTGCCCCTACGGGCGTAATTGCGCCTAGAACGTGCTTGCAATCCCTTAGCTTGACGCGTATAGGGCGAACACAAGGTTCGCCCCTACCAAATCTGGTTTGTTGGGAGCACTCGGTTGTGCGGTGTGACGCAAAATCCAAAATCCCAGGTAAAACTATGGCTACAAACCGAAAACACAAACATTTGAGATGGAAGCCCGCAGGACCGTGGTCGGCGGGGGAGAATGAGCTGCCGGTGCACGACCCGCCCCTGGCTCCACATGACGAGGCGGTGTTTTTGCTGCACGTGGCGGCGGAGGTCGAGCATGCGTTGATGGTGCAGTACCTGTACGCGGCGTATTCTCTTGATTTGCAGGGGAATTATACCGCCGAGCAGAAGGCGCGGGTGCAGGCATGGAGAAGGACCTTGCTGGGCATCGCCAGGGAGGAGATGGGGCACCTGGTGACGGTGCAGAACCTGCTGCGGCTGATTGGAGCACCCATCATACTGGAGCGGGAGGACTACCCGTTCCGCGGAGAGTTGTACCCCTTCCATTTCAGGCTGGAGCCTTTGAGCAAGCGGTCTCTGGCAAAGTATGTGGTGGCTGAGATGCCGCAAATCGACCCGCCCCCGGAGGTGCAGGAGATCATACAGCGGGCGGCCAACGCGAACACGCTGCCGATCAACCGGGTGGGGGCAATTTATGCCCGGATATCGCACCTCTTCTCGCCATCGAGCGATGCGCACGCAGAGCACCTGACCGACCACGATATCCTGTCGAGGGTGGGCCCGCACCAGGCGCACTACGAGGAGTGGGGCGATGGGCCGGCGGTGCAGGTGCCTTACATAGGGGACAGGTACGATGCGCTGGAGGCGATCAGGGACCTTGCGGAGCAGGGGGAAGGGCTGAGCGACTCTCCGAAGACGCTCTCGCACTACCAGCGGTTCCTGAACATTTATAAGGAGTTCCCGGAGGAGGGGGATTGGCAGCCGGCGCATCCGGTGCCGATGGACCCGAATACGAGTCCGGTTGCCGAGCAGGGGCGCGACCCGGAGGTGGATGGTGGGCGCATCAGTCACCCACGGTCGCGGATGTGGGCGCAGTTGGCGAACATCCGTTACCGGCTGCTGCTGGCCTACCAGTCGCACTTCCTGGAGTCGAGGGGACCGCTGCTAAACTCGACGTGCGACTACACGCCGCGAGGATTATTGAACAAGTGGACGTTCGATGAGATGCGCAGGGTTGGGCAGTTGGCGGCTAAGCTGGCGACGATGCCGCGCCTGGAGGGAGAGCCCGAAAGGCCGGAGCGGGCAGGGGCGCCTTTCGAGATGCCTTACACGCTGGCCCTGCCGGAGCACGAGCCGGACCGGTGGCGGCGGCACCTCGACGTGCTGGAGACCTCGCTGGGGCTGATGCGCCGCATGAGCGATGACCCGCAGAACGCGGAGGAGCCTTTGCTGAGGGAGATCGCGGAGTCGGACATGATGGCGCGGCAGATCATGCAGGCCGTGGCGGCGGGGGATATGCTGCCGGAGCAACTGGGAGGGTTCAAGAAGGTGGTGCGCATCCTCGAAGACTCGGTGCGGGGCTTCCGGATCGGGGTGCATCACAATTTCTGGCGGGGCTGCACTCGGGACGAGTTCGTGAATATGTCGATCTTCGGGAATCCGCTGATCGCCAGGAGGGCCGATGGGGCGTTCGACCCGGCGGGCTCCAACCTGATAAAGGCGTTGCGAGGCGAGCAGCCTTTCAACGGGGAGCCCGGCGGCTTCCCGCAGATGCCGGCCAAGCACCCGCCCGTGCGGCCCGAGGGGATCGAATACATCTGCCAGTGGATAGAGGCGGGCTGCCCCGACAGCGAGCCGTTGGGGGAGATGGGGATGGAGGGGATGCGTAATGCGTAATGCGTATTACGAGTGTACGGGTCCAGGGCACACTTCCTGCTGTTTATGATGCGTGCTATCTCTCGGCTATGGAGTGAGGTAGATGCGCGGTGGAAGCAGGAGGATCGAGGGCTTATTATGCTTGAGGAGGAGCAGCCGGAATGGTGGGTGAAGGCAGGGTAGGGTCTGCGGCGGTGGTGCTCGAGAAGACCCCGACCGGGATCGAGGGACTGGACGAGGTCACCAATGGGGGGCTGCCGAAGGGGCGGCCCACGCTGGTGTGTGGGAGCGCGGGGTGCGGGAAGACCTTGCTCTCCATGGAGTTTCTCGTGCGGGGGGCCACGGAGTTCGGAGAGCCCGGGGTGTTCATGTCGTTCGAGGAGACCGGCGAGGAGCTGGCGCAGAACGTGGCCTCGCTGGGATTCGACCTGGAGGACCTGAGCGCTCGCAACCTGATCTCGCTGGATCACGTGCGCGTGGAGAGGAGCGAGATCGAGGAAACGGGCGAGTACGACCTGGAGGGGCTGTTCATCAGGCTTGGATACGCCATCGACTCCATAGGGGCAAAGCGGGTAGTGCTCGACACCCTGGAAGCCCTTTTCGGGGGGCTAACGGACGAGGCCATTTTGCGAGCGGAGATTCGGAGGTTGTTCCGCTGGCTGAAGGACCGAGGGGTAACTGCCGTCATCACCGGGGAGCGAGGTGAGGCTGGCGAGTTGACACGGCACGGGCTGGAGGAGTACGTTTCGGATTGCGTCATCTTGCTCGACCATCGCGTCAGCGAGCAGATGTCGGTGCGGCGGCTGCGCATCGTAAAGTACCGCGGATCGATGCACGGCACGAACGAGTACCCCTTCCTTATATATGATAATGGGATCTCCGTCTTGCCTATTACCGCGCTCGGCTTGACCCACGAGGCGACGGCCGAGCGCGTCAGCACCGGCATACCGAGGCTCGATGAGATGCTGGAGGGGAAGGGATACTTTCGGGGGAGCACGGTGCTGGTATCGGGCACCGCGGGCACCGGAAAATCAAGCCTGGTTTCGCACTTCGCGGAGGCGACCTGTCGGGCAGGCGAGCGCTGCCTGTACTTCGCGTTCGAAGAGTCGCCCAGCCAGATCGTGCGCAATATGCGCTCGGTAGGCATAGATTTGGAGCCGCACGTGAATAGCGGGCTGCTGCGATTCCACGCCGTGCGGCCCAACTACAGCGGGTTGGAGATGCACCTGGTGCTGATGATCAAGCAGGTGGAGGAATTCAACCCGGCGGCGGTGGTGGTCGATCCGATAACGGACTTCCTGACAGTGGGCAGCAGCATGGACGTGAAAGCCATGGTGACGCGCTTCATCGACTACCTGAAGACCAGGGACATAACAGCGCTGTTCAACAGCCTGACGACGACCGGCGATTACCTCGAGCAGACAGAGGTAGGGGTATCGTCGCTGGTGGACACCTGGCTGCTCCTTCGCAGCATCGAGGTTGGGGGCGAGCGCAACCGGGCGCTCTACGTGCTCAAGTCGCGTGGGATGGCGCATTCCAACCAAGTCCGCGAGTTCCTGTTGACGCCCCAGGGAATACAGTTGCTCGACCCCTACCTGGGGCCGGGCGGGGTGCTGACCGGCTCGGCGAGGGTGGCGCAGGAGGCGCGTGACCGGGCCACGGAGCGCGAGCGCGAGCAGGAAGCGGAGCGGCTGAAACTGGCCCTGGAGCGCAAACGTAAAGTCATGGAGGCGCAGATGGCGGCGTTGCACGCCGATTTTGAAGCGGACGAAGAGGAAGTGAACAAGCTTATTTCGCAGCAGCAAGAGCGCCGAAGCTACGAGACTGAGAATGTGGCGAGGATGGCCCGGAGCCGCAGGGCCACTGTCACCCAGGACGGAGCAGAATCAAGCCACGCGGAGGATAGGGCTCCCCTTAAGGAGGGGGGCGCGTAGAGGAGCAAGTCGATGGAAAAGAACGGTGATAATGACGGGGCAGACCTGGAGTTCTGGGAGTTGCGCGTGTACGTCGCGGGGCAAACGCCAAGATCACTCACGGCTTTCGCCAATCTGAAGAAGATATGCGAGGAGCACCTGGCGGGCAAGTACCGGATCGAGATCATCGACCTCGTGGAGAACCCGCAGTTGGCGCGGGGGGACCAGATCCTGGCCATCCCGACTTTGGTACGGAAATTGCCGGAACCGGTGAGGAAAATCATTGGCGACCTTTCAAACACAGACCGAGTGCTCGTTGGGCTCGACCTGGTTCCGGTGACGCGGAAGTAATGTTGAGTGCCGGCTATTTGGTATTCGAAGCTTCGTTCGTGTGGCCGCGCGGGCACCGGGGGCGGAGGCAGCGGTTGTTCGAAATGAGGGGATCATGAACGATGGACAGGCCAAAAGAGCTACTGATGATTTCGAGCAAGCGCTTGGCAAATCTGGGGCCGAGCACTATGTGCTTCGCCTATATGTGACGGGCTCAACGCCGCAATCGGCCATAGCTATCCAGAACATCAAGAGCATATGCGAGGAACACTTGCACGGACGTTACGACCTGGAGGTCGTAGACCTGTACCAGCAGCCCGAGCTAGCGAAAAGTGCGCAGATCGTGGCGGCGCCCACCCTCATCAAAAAGCTGCCGCCGCCGCTACGGAAGATGATCGGCAACCTGTCGGACCTCCAGCGGGTGCTGGTGGGGTTGGACCTGGTGCCCGCTCAGGAATGAGGAAGGTAATGCGTATTGCGTAATGCGTATTGCGTGGAGGAGGAAGGATAGTGGGATCTGCTACCCGGGTGCGGTAGGCACGCAATATGCAATCTGCAATGGGTGAGGTGAGTTTGGGATGAAGCAGGCGGGTAAGAATAAGAAATCTACGCCTGAGATGGAGCAGTTACAGTCCCGGCTGCAGGAGGCCGAGGATACGCTGGAGGCTATCTACAGCGGGGAAATAGACGCGCTCGTGGTGGCGGGGCCCGAAGGCGACCAGGTCTTCACTTTGACGGGGGCCGAGCACCCTTACCGGGTCTTTTTCGAGGAGATGAACGAAGGGGCGGTGACGATCAGCCGGGAGGGGACGATTCTTTATTGCAACCGGCGCTTCGCGGAAATGGTGAAGGGATCTCTAGAGAAGGTCATTAGCTCAAGCATCTACGAGTACCTCGCGCCAGAGAGCCGCCTGGCGTTCGAGGAGTTGCTGCTAGAGGGGATGGCGGGCAGCGGCAAGAGGGAGCTTTCCCTGGGTGCGGGGGAGGGGGAGCCGGTGGCGGTGTATTTGTCAGCCAGCCCGCTGCAAATGGAGGGCACGCAAGCGGTTTGCCTGGTCGTCACGGATTTGACGGAGCAAAAGCGCAGCGAAGAGGCAGTGGCGGCGGGGAAGCGCAGGCTCGAAGAGGAGTTGCTGAAGGCAAACAAGCTGGAGTCAATCGGCATTCTGGCGGGTGGGTTAGCGCACGATTTGAATAACTCGCTGACGGCCATCCTGGGCAATATCTCGCTGGCGAAGCGGGCAGTCGGGGCGGGCACCGAGCAGTATAAGAGGCTGGTGGAAGCCGAAGGGGCCTGTTTGCAAGCGCGGGATGTGACCCAGCAGTTGCTGACCTTCTCCACAGGGGGCGCGCCAGTGAGGAGGGAGGTATCGATTGCCCCCATGCTAAGGGAATGGGCGAGCTTTGCGCTGGCGGGGTCAAACATTGTGTGCGAGTTTCGCATACCAGACGACCTGTGGTCCGCGGAGATCGACGAAGGGCAAATCAGCCGGGTGATCAACAACCTCATCATCAATGCGCAGCAGGCTACGCCGGGGGGCGGAACGGTCACGATAGCCGCCGAGAACGTGATGGTGGGTGCGGACCACAAAGTAAGCGGGTTGCCTCTGCGAAATGGGAACTACGTGAAGATAAGCGTGGCGGATAGCGGCACAGGCATACCCGAGGCGCATCTCTCAAAGATATTCGACCCCTACTTCACCACCAAACAGAGAGGGAGCGGGCTGGGGCTGTCTATCGCCTACTCGGTTACCAGGAGCCACGACGGCTACATCTCGGTCAGCTCGAAGCTGGGCGAGGGCACCCGCTTTGACGTGTATTTGCCGTCGACGGGCAGGCTGGCCAAGGACGGGGAGGAGAAAGCCGAAGGCACGCCCGGTGGGGGGCTGCGTGTGCTTGTGATGGACGACCAAGAGGCGATAAGGGAGTTGGTCAACAGCGTGCTGACCGAGGTGGAGCACAACGTGGTGGAGTTTGCGAACGACGGCACGAAGGCCCTGGAGCTGTACAAGAAGGCCAGGCAGCAGGGGCGACCCTTCGACGTGGTGCTGATGGACCTGACCATACCCGGGGGCATGGGCGGCAAGGAGACTATCAAGAAACTGCGGGAGATAGACCCCCAGGCGAAGGCTATTGTGTTCAGCGGGTATTCGAACGACCCTATCATGGCGGAGTTCAGCAGCTACGGCTTCGACGGCGTCATCCGCAAACCCTTCGAGATTGATGAGCTAACCAGCAAAGTGTACGAGGTGGTTGGGGGATAATTCCGAATACTCAGGAAGACGGCAGGGCTAAAAGATTCTCCATCCAAGGCACGGATTCGTAGGGGCAGGCCCCAGCCCCAGAGGGGACCCCGTGCTGCCTACCAGGTTACCCAACCCCGGCATTGGTGGTACGCGAACAGGGCAGGCAACGGGGGCCTGCCCCTACAGGTTGTTTATCCGAGAATGATCAAGCCCCGGAATGACGGCTTGGGTGGTGGACCGCAACCCCTGCATGTGGTATAATAGTTCTTAAGTAAACTATAGCGGATTCGCGAGAACAGCTTAGTATTAGCAAGAATGTTTAAAGATATTACGAGAACCGCAGACGGGGTAGGGAGCAGCCCGCACGAGGGGTGCTGTTGCTTGTGTTTGCGGCTGGCCGCGCCCCGAGTGCACGCGGCCAGCTTTTCCCGAAGTGGTCCGGCTTCCTGACAGGAGAGTTGAGATAGATCGCACGGCAAAGACGCCGATGGGATTGTAGGTTGCATACGAGTTGGGGGCCGGCCGGGTGGCCGGTCTTTTGATTTCCCCTGGAGATATACTTTGAGCGCTTTACGTGCTACATCATATATACCGAACATAGTCCACGGGCGCGGGGACATAACGAGAGAGATAGGCAACACACCGCTGCTGAGGTTGTCGCGGCTGCCGGAGAAGTATGGGGTGAACCCCGCGGTGGAGATATACGCCAAGGCGGAGTGGTTCAACCCTGGCGGCTCGGTAAAGGACCGCGCGGCGCTGCATATGCTGCGCGACGGCGAGCGGCGGGGGCTGCTCGTGCCGGGCAAGACCATATTGGACGCGACCTCCGGGAACACGGGCATCGCGTACGCCATGCTTGGCGCTGCGCTCGGATATGAGGTCGAGGTATGCGTGCCGAAGACGGCCAGCCCCGAGCGCAAGCAACTGCTGAAGCTGTACGGGGCGAGGGTGGTTGAGACACCGGGCGAACTGGGCACGGACGGGGCCATCGAGGAGGCCCGTAGGCGGTATGCGGAGAACCCGGAGCGGTATTTCTACCCCGACCAGTACAACAATCCGGCCAACTGGCGCGCCCACTTCGAGGGCACGGGGCCGGAAATCTGGCGGCAGACGAAGGGGCGCGTGACCCACTTCGTGGCCGTGGTGGGCACCAGTGGCACTTTCACGGGCACCGCCCGGCGGCTAAAGCTGTACAACCAGGAGATCGAGGTGGTAGAGGTTCAACCCGCGTCCGCGTTCCACGGCCTGGAGGGGATGAAACATATCGGCTCGGCCATCGTGCCGGGCATCTACGACCCTGACCTGGCGGACACGCACACCACCGTCGAGACGGAGGAAGCGCAGGCGGTCACCCGCGAGCTTGCACGCTATGAGGGCATCCTGGCCGGCCCCTCGGGAGGCGCGGGCGTGCTGGCCTCCCTCCGCGTGGCCCAAACCTTGCGCTCCGGTGTAGTAGTAACCGTCCTTCCCGACGGCGGGAGCCGGTACCTGGGGGATGAGTTTTGGGAGGAGGAGGCGTAAGGCGTAAAACGTAAAACGTAAGGGTTGTGGGCGTACCCGGTTCGCAATCCCAGACGAAATATGTGTACCACCATTACGTTTTACGTTTTACGAGTCTGTTTCACGCATAGGAGAATCTCATGGCCCTGTATCTCACTAACGAAGTTCGCGACGAAATTACCGAGCATGGGGAGCGGGGGTATCCGAACGAGATTTGTGGACTGCTGGTGGGTAAGGAGGAAGACGGGCGGCGGGTGGTGAACGAGTTAGTGGCGGTGGAGAACTCTTTTGAGGCCGGGGAGCAGTTCCACAGGTTCCTTATCACGCCGGAGGCTATGTTGAAGGCGGAGCGGGTGGCCCGGCGGGGAGGGCTCACTGTGCTGGGGGTGTACCACTCGCACCCGAACGCACCTGCGATACCCTCGGAGTATGACCGCGACCACGCGGCCTGGACTACGTGGAGTTATATAATAGTATCGGTTAGAGATGGCCGGGCAGCCGAGTTGCGCGCCTGGACGCTGCGGGATGACCGCGGCGGTTTTGATGAAGAGGAGATAAAATAATGGCAACAGTAGTAATCCCATCGGCCTTGCGCCAGTACGCGGGGCAGCAGGAAGAGGTGAGGGTGAGCGGGGGCACTGTGGAAGCGGCGCTGGAGGCGCTCACGGCGGAGTACCCGGACCTGAGGAAGCAGATCTTCAGCGAGGGTGGCAAGCTCCGCAACTTCGTGAATATATACTTGAACGACGAAGACATACGCTACCTGGGTAAGGGCCAAACGCCCGTGAGCAGCGGCGACACTATCTCGATCGTGCCTGCCATCGCCGGGGGGTCCGGGGTTGCAACGCCGGTCGCGCCCTCGGGGCAGCAGGATGGCAAGAAGCACGTCGATCTATCACGGGAGGAGATAAGGCGATACAGCCGCCATCTGATCTTGCCCGAGGTGGGGATCGACGGTCAGAAGAAACTCAAGGCGAGCAGCGTGCTGATGATAGGCGCGGGCGGCCTCGGGTCTCCCCTGGCGCTCTACCTGGCCGCGGCCGGTGTTGGGCGGATCGGCATCGTGGACTTCGACGTGGTGGACGAGAGCAACTTGCAGCGGCAGGTGCTCCACGGCACGGGGGCGTTAGGGCGGCCTAAGCTAGAGAGCGCCAGGGAGCGCATCCTGGACATTAACCCGAACGTGCAGGTTGACCTGTACGACTTCCCCCTCAGCTCGGAGAATGCCCTGGAAACCTTCCGGCCTTATGACGTGATCGTGGACGGCACGGACAACTTCCCCACCCGCTACCTGGTGAACGACGCCTGCGTGCTGCTGGGTAAGCCGAACGTGTACGGGAGCATCTTCAGGTTCGAGGGGCAGGCGTCGGTGTTCTGGGCGGAGCAGGGGCCATGCTATCGCTGCCTCTATCCGGAGCCGCCCCCTCCTGGCCTGGTGCCGTCGTGCGCCGAGGGCGGGGTGCTTGGTGTGCTGCCGGGCACGATAGGCACCATCCAGGCAACCGAGACGATCAAGCTGCTCCTAGGCATAGGCGAGCCACTCATCGGGAGGCTGCTGCTTTACGACGCGCTGAAGATGCGCACGCGGGAGCTTAAACTGCACAAAGACCCGGACTGCCCGGTGTGCGGGGAGAACCCGACGGTCACGGAGTTGATAGATTACCAGCAGTTCTGCGGCATCAACCCCCAGGCGGAGCGCGGCGAGACTGACCGCGACATCACGGTGCAGGAGTTGAAGCAGCGGCTGGACGCGGGAGACCAGTTAATGCTATTGGACGTGCGAGAGCCGAACGAGTGGGAGATAGCCAGGCTAGAGGGGGCGCGCCTGATCCCTGTAAACAGCGTGACCCAGCACGCCAGCGAGCTGAGCACCGCGGATGAGATCGTGGTGTACTGCAAGGCGGGGGTGAGGAGCGCGCGTGCGGTGAACGCGCTCCGGGAGCTTGGGTTCCGCAAGCTGTGGAACCTGAAAGGCGGGATTGACGCCTGGACGCAGGAGATAGATCCTTCGCTTCCGAGATATTAAGATGTATTGAAAAGCGGGCAAATCGCCGCCTCCTGAGGCGGCGATTTGCCCGCTTTTCAATCTCTGATACGAGGGTATGCATCTTGCGGATGAGTCCGGTAGACCTGGATGGGCGCGTGGATACACATTGCTATCTGGTATCTGGCAACGAAGCCCGGTGAAATAGCCGGAAAGGAGAAAAAAGATGGCAACGCAAGATCGTCCACTGGTTGTGGGGATATTCGAGAACGGGGCTGATGCAGAGAAGACCGTCGAGGAACTTCGGGATATGGGGTTCACTGACGAGCAAATCGGGTTCGCGACGCGTGGTGAGGACGGCACTGAAACGGGTAGCGTCGTGGAGCACGAGAACAGAGGCGGAACCAGGGAGGGCCTGGTGATGGGGGCTATTACGGGAGGCGCCTTCGGCAGCATCGTGGGGGCGGCAGTGGCCGTGCTCCTGCCGGGCATAGGCCCGGTGATCGCCGGGGGCATCCTGGGGGCGGCCCTTACCGGCGCGGCAGCGGGGGCGGTAACGGGCGGCCTGGTGGGGGCTCTGCGCGAGTGGGGCTTGCCGGAAGAGGAAGCTCGCTATTACCAGGGCGAGTTCGAGGCGGGCCGCACGATCGTGACGGTCAAGGCGGAAGACCAGGTGCGCAGGGATGCAGCAGCGGCGATCATCCGCAGCAACAATGGATACGATGCCGCCAACCGGCCGGGAGGCCCGGCAGTTACGGGCGATACGGTAAGCACGACCAGGACGGTGACCGAGGCCGACTCTGTGCCCGCGGGCTACCCTGCCGCCGAGCCGGATGCAAGGCAGGTCAGCGGCGCGGCGGTGTTCGTGCCCGAGCATGACCAGGTGATGGACAGCCAGGTGCAGACGCGGGTCAACGAATGGGTGGCGAACGAGCCAACCGCCCAGGACCAGGGTGTGGTGGAAAGCGAGCCTGCTACTCACACCGAGACGGAGCCCACCACCACTACTTATGGAACCGAGCCTGCTAACACCACTTACACCGAGACGGAGCAAGACCGGCCCGCGTAGGAGTTCCAGTTCAAAAAAGCCCACGGGCCAGCAGCCCGTGGGCTTTTTTGTGTAAAAGGACCTGCCTGTTTACTCAGGTGAGCGCCTAGACGAATGGGGGATACGAGGGACCGGGCGGCGGGTGTATAGTGGAGGAATGCAACAGAGAATGGGGAACGGCCGTTGGGGGCCGGGGTCGAGTAATGGCAGGGGGCCTGGACCTGCGCCGCCGGAGGCCGGGCAGGGGGAGCCGCGAACGTTGCGCTCGTACCTGCAGGAGTTGAAGCGCAACGCGCAGGGGACGATGGCGGGGGTGCCGCGGGCGTGGAAACTGGTGTGGGAAACGCACCGGGGCTTTACCATCTCGATGGCCCTCTTCTCGGTGCTATTTGGGTTCATGCCGACTCTCACGGCGTGGGTGAGCAAGCTGCTGATAGATGCGGTGGTGGCCGCGATTAAGGCGGGTAGCAGCGCACCATACGTGAACGCGGTGGTGGGGCTGGCGCTGTTGCAGTTCGGGCTGTACGTGGGCAACTCGCTGCTGCAAACGATACGCAACATCAACCAGCAGGCGCTGCAGGAACTGATGGCGAAGCGGGTGCAACTTATGGTGATGCAGCACGCCAACAGGCTCGACCTGAGTTTTTTCGAGAACCCGGAGTTCTACGACTCGCTGCAGCAGGCGCAGTCGGGTGGTGGGTCGCGCCCGCTGGGGATGGTGGAGCAGATGTTCGGGCTGGTGCGCTCGCTGATTACCTTCCTGAGCATGATCGCGCTGATCACGCGGCTGGGGTGGTTGGTGGCCGTGCTAGCGCTGCTGGCGCCGATCCCCAGCTTCATCGCCGGTTCGCGCTACGGCTGGCAGGGCTATATGATGATGCGCCGCCAGTCGCCCGACCGCCGCAGGATGAGCTACTTTCTGGGCCTGCTCACACAGGACAACTACAACAAGGAGATCAAGCTCTTCGGGCTGGGGAGCCACTTCATCGAGCGGTGGCGGGAGATCGCCGACCGCTTCTACAGGGAGAACCGGGGGCTGGTGATGCGGCGCTACCTGATGGGCTTCGTCTGGGGGAGCTTGACCACGATTGTGACCAGCGGCACCTACCTGTTCGTGGCGCTACAGGCGGTGGCGGGCAAGCTGACGCTGGGGGACCTGACTTTCTACACGCAAGCGGTGGGGTCGGTGCAGTCGAGCTTTGGGAGCATCCTGGATGGGTTGTCGGGGATGTACGAGAACAACCTGTACCTGAACAACCTGTACAGCTTCCTGGACTATGAGCCGGCCATCAAGAGCCCACCGGACGCCCGCAAGCTGCAACTGCCACTGCGGGAGGGGATTGAGTTCCGCAACGTGAGCTTCACGTATCCCGGCAAATCGGAGCCGGCGTTGCGGGATGTGAGCTTCACGATACGGCCCGACGAGGCGGTGGCGCTGGTGGGACAGAACGGGGCGGGCAAGACGACCATTGTGAAGCTGCTCACGCGGCTTTATGACCCGGACGAGGGGGCGATTCTGCTGGAGGGGCACGACATACGCGAGTACAACCTGGAGAGCCTGCACGCGGCGATAGGGGTGATCTTCCAGGACTATGTAACGTACTATTTCACTGCGCGTGATAACATAGGGGTGGGCAGGCTCGCGGAAATGGAGAACCTGCCGATGGTGGAGCAATCGGCGGCGAAGAGCGGGGCGGACGGGGTGATCAAGAAGCTGCCGAAGGGGTACGACACCACGCTGGGGCGCTGGTTCGACGAGGGATACCAGTTGTCGGGCGGCGAGTGGCAGAAAGTAGCGCTGGCGCGGGCTTTCATGCGCGACGCGGAGATCCTGGTGCTGGACGAGCCAACCGCGAGCCTGGACGCCCGCGCCGAGTACGAGATTTTCGCCCGTATGAAGGAGCTGACCGAGGGGAAGATGGCCGTATTCATCAGCCACCGCTTCAGCACGGTGCGACTGGCCGACCGCATCTTCGTCCTGGAGAACGGCACGCTGACAGAGGTGGGCAGCCACGTCGAGTTGCTGGCCCTGGGGGGCACATACGCGGAGCTTTTCAATTTGCAGGCGGCGGCGTACCGCTGATGGACGATGGACGATAGACGATGGACGATAGACGATGGACGACGGGGTTATGCAACCGGTATCCTTACCCCAATCGTCTATCGTCCATCGTCTATCGTCTGTTTGCATAATACCCCGGTCCGAGGGCAACGCCGGCCCGCCAATGGACCGGGTAGGAGGACGCACTATGAAAGCCGCGGTGGTGGAGGGGCCGGGAGGGCCGGAGGTATTGCGGGTCACGGAGGTGCCGACTCCGGAGGCGCGACCAGGGTGGGTGCTGGTGAGGGTGAGAGGGGCCGGGCTCAACCGGTCGGAGATGTTCACGCGGCAGGGGCATTCGCCAGGAGTGCGGTTTCCGAGGGTTCTGGGGATAGAGCTGGTTGGCGAAGTGGCCGACGGCTCGGACAGCGGCCTGCCCGCGGGGCAGAAGGTGGCGGTGGCCATGGGCGGGCTGGGGAGGCAGTATGACGGCGGGTATGCGGAGTACGCGCTCGTGCCCACCCGGCAGGTCTTCCCTCTGGAGACGGAGTTGCCCTGGGAAACGCTGGCGGCGATACCGGAGACCTTCCTGACGGCCTGGGGCTCGGTGGTGGAGGCTATGGAGGTGGCGGCCGGGCAAACGCTGCTGGTTCGAGGGGGCACGTCGGCGCTGGGGATGGCGGCGACGTTGATCGCGAAGGATAGGGGCGCACGGGTGACCGCGACTACCCGCAACCCGGATAAATTAGAGGCCCTGCGCGCCAACGGGGCGGACGACGTGATCATCGATGAGGGGAGCATTGCGCAAGAGGCGAGGAGGCGTGTGCCCGAGGGATTCGACGGCACGTTGGAGCTTGTGGGCACCGTTACGCTGCTCGATTCGTTGCGGACGGTGAGGCGCAGGGGCGTGGTGTGCATGTCGGGCATACTGGGCAACGCCTGGACGCTTGCGGAGTTCGAGCCGCTGGTTATGATACCCCCCACCGTGAGACTGACAGTGTACGACAGCGAAACGCTGACCGGGGACAATGGTACCAGGGCGCTGCAGCAGATAGTGGACGCGGTGGGCGCGGGGCGCTACCGAGTGAACGTAGACCGGGTGTTCCGCTTGGACGAGATAGCCGAGGCGCACCGGCATATGGAAGAGAACCGGGCCGCGGGCAAGCTGGTGGTGCTGATGGATTAGCAGGGACGTTAGGGGTACTCTTTATCAAGATAGCGATCAGGCAGCACTACGCGAGAGCGTAGGCAATAGCCTGCTCGGGGGTCATGGCTCGGCCTTCCTGGCGGGCCATTTCGAATTCTATGGGGTCGAGGTGGGAGCGGACGTTGGCGAGGTTGCGCTCGTAGTCGTCCAGGTCGGCAGCCTGGAGTTGAGCGCCGACGGCTTCGAGGAGGGCCTCGGCGGCGCCGAAGAGCCGGGCGGCGCGGGCGGCATCGCCCATAGTGGGGTGGTCGGAATCGGGGTTGGAGGGGCGAGGGGCGACAACCCCGGCCAGGCCGGCGAGACATATAGCGATGCCCATTTTCGCTCCTGCTTCCCGGAAGAGGGCAAGGCTTTCGGTGAAGATGCCCTGAGCGCGGGCGAGGTCACCTTTGTGGTGGACCACATGGCCGAGGTTGTGGAGGTTCATTGCGAGGTTCCACTTCTCGCCCATGATCCGCCAGATGGAGACACTTTCCTCGTTCAATGAGAGGGCGGCGTCGTAGTCGCCCAGGCAGCGGGTGACCTCTCCCACGCTCATGAGGGAGCCCGCGATGCCGTATTTGTCCCGCAGCTCGCGGAATATGACCAGGCTCTCTTCGTAGAGGGTGCGGGCGGTGGCGTAGTCGCCCTGGTCGAGTGCCACGCTGCCGAGGCCGTTGAGAAGAGTGGCGACGACATACTTGTCGCCAAGCTGCTGAAATAGCTTAAGGCTGTGGGTGTAGAAATCGCGGGCGGGGCCATAATCGCCGTCGTGGAGGGCCAGGTCACCGAGGCCGCGGAGGGCGGTGGCGATGCCGCGGGCGTCAGCGAGGGTGCGGAACAGGGCCAGGCCCTGCTCGTAAAGCTGCCTGGCGGTGGTGCGGTTTCCCTCCCGGAAAGTGGTGAAGCCGAGGCCACAGAGGGCATAAGCTTGGCCCTGTTCATTGCCCAGTTGCTCGTAAAGGCGGCGGCTCTTCTCGTAGAGGGCACGGGCAGAGGCGTAGTCGCCCTGATGGTCGGCCAGCCTGCCCGCGGCGGCGAGGGCTTTGGCCTCGGAGGACGGGTCGATCGAGCCGGAGGGCACTGAGGCGGCCAACGCCAACATCTCCCCAAGCCACTCACGGCCCTCGCTCATGCTCCGCCGGAACCAGAACCAGCCGAGGGCACCGGCGAGGCGGAGACCGAGGTCCGTAGGGGTCGGGGGCTGGAAGCCAGCAGGCAGTAGGCGGTCGGCAGTCGGCAGTACTTGCTCACTGCTTACTGCCAATTGCTGTAGGGGCGAGGCATGCCTCGCCCCTACAGCCTCAGCGTTGGGGGCAGGCGGTTCAGCGTCCGGTGGAGGTTCGTGGGCCTGGGACCTGGCCCAGTGGAGGGCGGTGCGAAGGTTGCCGTGTTCGGTTTCGAGGCGCTCCAGCCAGGCGGCCTGGTGGGGGCCACGAAGCTGGTGCTCGGCTTGCTCGGCAAGATCGAGGTAATAGAGGGCGTGGCGGCGGTAGGTAGAGGGCATCTCGCCGCTTTCGGCGAGGCGCTCCAGGGCATATTCGCGTATAGTTTCGAGCATGCGGAAGCGTGGCTCGCGTCCGGTTGGGGCTTCGCGGTCGGCAAGCTCCGGCTCCTGGGCCGGGCCCAATTCGGGTCGCAGGAGACTCTTGTCAGCGAGGGAAGCGAGGATATCATCGATTTTGGATTTTGGATTTTGGATTTTGGATTGATCCGAATCCAAAATTACGGTGGCTGCTTCGGGGGTGAAAGTGCCTACGAAGACGGCGAGGCGGCGGAAGAGGGTTTGCTCCGGGTCGTCGAGGAGGTTGTAGCTCCAGGCGATGGCGCTACGGAGGGAGCGCTGGCGGGCGGGGAGGTTCACGGGGCCGCCGGCGAGGAGCTTGAGTCTACCCTCTTTGCTCTGGAGGCGGTCGAGCATGGCATGGGGTGAGAGGAAGCGGACGCGAGCGGCGGCGAGCTCGATGGCGAGGGGGAGTCCGTCGAGGAGGCGGCAAATCTCGACCACGGCAGCGGCGTTATCGGAGGTTACCTCGAAATCGGAATTACCGGCCTGGGCGCGCTCCACGAAAAGCTCTACGGCTTCGTATTCGACCAGTTGGTCGAGGGGCGGGGGGTGCTTGCGGTCGGGCAGGAGCATGGGGGGTATGCGCAGTTCGTACTCGCCGTAGACGTGGAGGACGGCGCGGCTGGTGACGAGCACCATGAGACGGGGGGCAGCAGTGAGTAGTTCGGCGACAAGGGGAGCGGCGGGGGCCACCTGCTCGAAGTTGTCGAGGACGAGGAGCGTGCGCTTATCGCGGAGGTAGCTCTTGAGGCTTTCGAGGAGGGGTTTGCGCGCGGCTTCGCGCACGCCAAGGGTCTGGGCGATGGTGGAGGCGACGAGTCGGTAGTCGGAGATGGGGGCCAAGGCGACGAAGTAGACGCCGCTGTCGAACTCGTTGAGGAGCTCAGCGGCCACCTCGACGGCAAGGCGGGTCTTGCCGACTCCGGTGGGGCCGGTGAGGGTGAGGAGGCGCACACCGGGGCGGCGCAGGAGGCGAGCGGCGGCGACCACCTGCTTGCCGCGGCCTATGAAGGCGTTGGGCTGGGCGGGGAGGTTGTTAGGGTAGCCGTAGAGTCGGTGGAGGCTGTGGAGGGCGCGCCAGGGAGTGCGGTCATCAGCCTGGGTGAGCAGGAGAGGCTGGCTGCTTGAGGGCTCGACCCTGGCGTACTTAACGAAGGCGGAGTGCTCGTCCGCCGGCACGCCGAGGCACTCGGCCAGCCGCTCGGCCACCTGCTTGGAAGGCCGGCGCTCACCCGACTCGATCTTGACTATGGTCTCCAACGAGCAGCCGACGCGCCTGGCGAGGTCGGGTTGAGTAAGATCCAGGCTCCTGCGACGGGCCTTGAGCCAGAGACCAAAGGATGGGCTCGAATTCATGGTGTGAAACGGACTCGTAAAACGTAAAAAAGGCGTCAGGGAGAGTATAAGGCATGCATACAAGACCCGCTACGCCTACCACCCTTACGTTTGGGGTTTTACGTTTTACGCATTCGCAGGTGTACGTTGTTTTGTACAAGGAATTGTACAAGGGGTTGTACTATACAAGGTCTTCCTTTGGCGGCGTGTTTCTGATATTGTGAGCTTGCGCCTGAGACCAGAGGAGCAGGAGTTGAGCGAGTGTTGACACGCACCTGGGAGACGGCTAGAATGAGGGTTACTCGACCGGCTAATATGCTGAGGCCTATGGCTATGCCTGTAGCTTTGCCTTCCTGGGTTGTTCACGCTCTTGCTTTTGGGTCGTAGTTGTGGAGGAGAAGGGGATGGAGATGACAACAACAAGGAGAGAAGCAGGCAGCAGGTGGTGGCTTGTGCCAGGAATACTGGGGCTGTTGGCTCTAGCTTTGGGGCTGGGGTCCCTCGGGTCGCCCGCCAAGCAGGCCCAGGCTGGGTTCAATGTTGTGCTCGATACAGCGACCTCTACCGCCACCCGCACCGTCACATCTACGCCGTCGCCCACCCGTACCCATACCAACACCGTGACGCCTACCCCCACCCGCACTCCCACATTCACGCCAACCATCACGCCCGGTGGGCCTCCCACTAACACTCCTACGGACACCCTGACGCCCACGCCAACCCCGACAAACACACCAACTACACCAACCAGCACACCGGGCGGGCCTACCAGCACGCCGACTATCACGCCGGGCGGGCCCCCCACCTTTACGCCGACACCCACTCCTACAAGTACACCAACCATAACGCCCGGCGGCCCGCCCACTGACACACCCACCCCAACACCTACCAGCACGCCGACTATCACGCCGGGTGGGCCTCCGACCGACGCTCCCACGATTACACCTACGAGGACGCCTACGCCCACGTGGACGCCGACCTACACCGTGACGCCCACAAGCACGCCGGCCTGCGGGCTGGCCTGGAACGTTATCAATACCGTGAATGTTGGGGCAGGCAACAACAGCTTGGGGGCGGTGGCTGTGGTAGCGTCCGATGACGTGTGGGCGGCGGGCTCTTTTTTCAGCAGCACGGTGGGAGCCGACCGCACCCTGGTGGAGCACTGGAACGGCTCGAACTGGAGCCAGGTGGCGAGTCCCAACGTCGGGGCCAGTGGGAACACTCTTAGCAGCCTGGCCGTGGTGTCTGCCGGAGACATCTGGGCCGTGGGCTACTACCTCAGCGGGGGCACGCAACGCACCTTCACCTTGCATTGGGACGGCACGACGTGGAGCGTGGTGTCAAGTCCCAGCGTGGGGGCAGGTGATAACTTCTTCGTAGATGTGGCGGCTGTGTCGACGAGCGATGTGTGGGCTGTGGGCTACTACTGCAGCACGAATTGCCAGGCGGGCAGCCAGGAACTGACCCTGCTTGAGCACTGGAATGGCAACGCGTGGAGTGTGGTATCCAGCCCCAACCCGGACGTGGGCAACTACGTGTATTCGGTAAGTGCGGTCTCCACGAATGACATTTGGGCGGTGGGGTACCACAATGCATGCTACGGGTGCGTAGGATATTCGCTGGTGCTGCACTGGAACGGGACCTCCTGGAGCGTGGTGCCCAGCCCAAACGCGGGGGTGAGCACGAACTACCTCACCGGCATAAGCGCCTTATCGGCAAGCAATAT
>JBJMMB010000013.1:0-23122 GCA_045805005.1 Chloroflexia bacterium | reverse complement strand
GTTGCCCCGGCTGCCCCCGTCGAAGACCACGCTCAGCTCCATCAACCCGCCTGGCGCGCCATCGTCCTCGGCCTGCTGAGGCTCAGGCTCGGCGGCTACCTCACGCTCGGGCTCGGGCTCGGGCGGCAGCGGCCTGCGGCGCTCGGCGCGCGGAGCGGCCGGCACCTCGGAGGCCTTCTTCACCAGGCCCGTTATGTCCGGCACGGGCTCTTCGATCTCCTCCGCGGCCGGGGACGGAGGCTCAGCGATCACATGGGCCTCGCGGGAGGGCCGGGCGGTGGCCGCGGCCGGGTATTCTGCGGACGGCCTGGCGGGGGCAGGCCTATCGGGGATTGCGGGCACGGGCGCGGGTGGCGCGGATGGGCCGGCTACCCGCTCGGCGGTTGCTTCGCGGCCGGTTATGCCCAGGGCGCGCTCCGACCTGACGATGAGCGGCGTCGAGACTACCACTCGAAGCAGCTCGCCGCCGTTGTTGCGTATGGCATGCACCTCGCGGTGGCCAATGTGTACCACCGAGTCTGGCGCGAGCCGGACGCTGCTGCCGCCGGCTGCTGCCCCGCTCACCTCGCCTTGCCCGGAGATGACGAAGAGCACCTGCTCCTCGGCGTGCACGCTCAACGGAGTTGAGCCGCCCGGTTCTATCTCAAGCAGGTCGACCGCCAGCAATGCATCGGAGGACGGCCCCTGCGGGTGCAACTGGGTAAGCCGCGCGCCCGTGCCCAGGCTCTCGGCCCTGAACGCCATATCGGCTGCGTCATGAACGTGCATATCTCCTCCAATAAAAAACCCGCCCCTCATAGAGAAGGACGGGCATCGCCCGCGTTACCACCTTCGTTGGCGCCGAAGCGCCCACTCGCCAGGGTCGCTAACCAGGACCCATGCCCCTGTAACGTGGGGCGAACCCGGCCTGACTTACTTGTCTCGCGAGCCCCGCTTCGCGGCGGGCCGGACGAAAGACTTTCGGCAGGCGGCTCGGGAACGATTTTCGGCGGTCTTTCGGCGGCCGGTCGCACCAACCCCGGCCTCTCTGCGGCACCCAGCCACGCCTACTCCTTTCCGTCATTGCCTGTGGATTTGTGCATTAAGGATAGCATGGTGGACCCGGGATGTCAAGATGCTTCTGGTTGCCTAATAGCAGTAGCGGTCTTATAATCGCCCTATGGCCGACGTACCGTTGCTCCCTGGGAATAGCGCTACCCGTCCGGAAGCCGGGAGGGACGGGGTCGAGCAGGCCGTGCTGGGGACCATGCTGGTGGGGATCCTGCTCTTCGGGCTGGGGTTGTATGCACTTGCCGTGTGGTTCGACTGGCTCCCCTGGCTGCGGGGCTGGCGACAGTACCCGGAGGGGTGGACCTGGCGCACCTACCCGGTGCCGCCCATGGAGCGCTTCGAGCCGGTGGTACTGGCGGTCATCGGAATCTGGAGCGCAGTCCTGCTGGCCGAGCTGGGCCACAGCGCCCCCTGGCAGCACAACAGATCCACGGGAAACGGTGTAGTTGTGGCCCTGTATCTGGTGGTAATGATCGTCCTCGGGTACGCGCTACAGATGGGGCTGCTCGGTCTGAAGGCTGCTAACGCGCAACAACTCCTGGTCGAGCGCGAAACGAATCGCGTCTTCAGCGGATACTTCAACCTGGCGGCGAGCACCAACGACGCAAGCACGTTCTTCAGCCGCTACCCTGCCGTGTTCGACACGAAGATCTGCCCCCACTGCCACGACCACCCGCCCGGCCCTGGCCTATACTACTGGCTGAACATCCGGGCCGCCGAGTTGCTGCCCGCCGACTGGCGGAATACAGCGGCGAATTGGACCTGGGACCTGCTTGGCACGGAAACGAGCATGGCGCAATTGAGGCCATCCCTCACCGATGCGCAGATTCTCGGAGCGCTGTCGGGTGGAACGCTGCTGTTGCTGCTCTCGGCAGCCGTGGTTGTGCCGCTGTTCGGGCTCGCGAGATTGCTAGGGCCGCCGGGGTCCGAGTTCAGGCTGGCGGCCCTGGGGCTTGCGCTACCTGGCCTCATGCTGATGGCTCCCGAGTTCGACCAGTTGTTGGCCACAATAGCGGCGGCGGCTGTGCTATTCGGGCTGCGCGGGCTCCTGGCGCGGGATCCCGCGGTAGCGGGGCTGTGGGGGTTGGCAGCCGGCATCGCGGTTGCGCTGGGCCTCTTCTTCTCGTGGGGGCTGGCGGCGCTGCTCGTGGTAATAGGCTGTCTGGGCGCGGCTGCCTGGTTCTTCTCCCGTAGTGTGCTGGTCCCCCAGGAGTCCGAGCGGCCCCGCCTGGCCGCGGTGGAACTCCTGCCCTGGGGAGGGGGGATCGTCGCCGGGGTCATTGTGCCGCTGGCGGCTCTCCAGTTCGGGGCGCGACTGGACCTGGCCTACGTTTTTCAATACAACCTGCGCAACGCCGCGCTGGCCGAGGCCAACCGCCCCTACGACGTGTGGCTCCTGTACGGGCCGCTCGACTTTGTGCAATTCCTGGGTCTGCCCCTGGCCGTAGCCACGCTGTTCGCCCTTGTGCCGAAGCCGTGGCGGGGCCGCCTCAGAGGCCCAGGGAGAGAGGACCTGATTTGGCACGAGCACGGGGCCGAGAGGCCCATGCCCTGGTACGCCGGCCTCAACGTCTACGCGGTGGCTCTAATCCTGCTGCTGCTGATCCTCGACCTCGCGGGGAGAAGCAAAGCCGAGCAGGGCAGGCTGTTCATTTTCCTCATGCCCCTCGCCCTGGCCTCCTTCTACCTGTGGACGGGCCGGCGGCGCCCACGTTCGTCGGTAATCACACTGCTCTTCTTCACCCAGATGCTCGTATGCATTGTCATCGGCGCGCGTTGGTTCGTGCCTTAGGCTGAATGTCTAGTCTCCCTTCTTCCTGGCTATTCCGCTCGCGCTGGTCCTCCCGGGCAGGTCCAGGGCGAGGCAGCCTCCCATGTTCCACTTCCTTGCGCCGCTCGCGCCACTGGGAGTATACTTCTGCACGGCCAGGGAGCAGCCGCGAGCATGGCTGCCGGGGCTGAAGGGCCATTTCGTCATTGATTAACTCTATTTGTTATAATAAGGTGTCCCGGGCTGTAGGCTGTAGGGACTGGCCCCGATGAGGAGCACGCAGGAGGCAACCGGAGAAGCACGCCGGGCCTCGTCCAGACCATGTTCGGTTGAGGAGCATAAAAGCAGTTAAGTCCAACATGTGCCCGTAGCTCAGCTGGCAGAGCAGCGGACTTTTAATCCGCGGGCCGACGGTTCGAGTCCGTCCGGGCACACTACCCCCACAAAGCAATACGCGAGGAGACGGGCAGGGCGTAGCTCATCCCCTTGTGAGCAATGGCATCCCGAGATTTTCCTGGGAGCCATCATCTCAAGTCCCAACGGCAGCGAGATGGGTATGTTTGTGCGGCTCGTGCCGGCAAAGCCCGGCGCGTAATAGGTTGCCACCGGAAGCCCGGGTGGGCCATGTAGTGTGACCGGAGGGAGTTGCGCACATGGAGAGCATGGACTCGAAGAAGCTCATAGTCGTGGTCGACGATGACAAAACTCTCTGTGATCTGATCAAGGAGATCCTCGAAAGCGAACCGGAGTACCAGGCCATGGCCGTGTACGACGGCCGCCGAGCCCTCGATCTGATCCGCTCACTGAACCGGTCGATGCCGCCCAACCTCGTGTTGCTCGATGTGCGGATGCCGGGCCTGAACGGCCTGCAACTTTACGACATCTTGCAGTCCGATGACGCCACCTGCGAAATCCCAATCATCTTCGTCACGGCCAACAGCGACAGCGCCGCCTTCAGAAGCCACCACATAGATAATTACATCGCAAAACCGTTCGAAACCTCCGAGCTACTCAACAGGGTAGCCGCCGCGCTCGATTGAGAAACGGAGGCGGAAAAAGAAAAACGTAAAACGTAAGGGATGTGGGCGTAGCTGGTTCGTAATCCTGAACCAACTACGCCTACCACCATTACGTTTTACTTTTTACTTTTTCCGCCTCCGGGTTTCCGTTGGAGCAAAGTAGCCTGGTCCGAGCCCGGCCAGGTGAAGGTGCGCAGGGGGGCGTAGTGCTCCCGCACCCATGGCTGCTCGCCAACAGCTGAGAGCCAGGCGGGCATAGCCACGATGTACTCCGGGCGATATGTCTCGACAGCCCACAGGTTGTCGCCCGCCGCCCTGCGAGAGGCGACGTCCGGTTGGAGCAGGCCCACGAAGTCGATGATATCACGGCCGCTGTAGTATCCGAGTAAGCCCACTTCCTCCGCGCCCACCGTGGCCCCTTGCGAGGTGTTCGCCGCCAGCCACCTACCGATTGACACGTAGAGTTGGGAGCGCGGAGCCATCTGCGGGCGCGGGGTCGCCACGTCCTGCCACAGGTAAATCGCGCCCACCAGGCAGGCGGCAGCCAGGGCAAACGAAGTGCGGACGGCAGCCTGCGTCTGCCCCTCCGTGAGGGGCCAGAGGGGCCACGAGGGCCTAGGCATGGTGCGGCGAGATGCTCCCACGGTCAGACTCGCGGTCAGACCGCCGCCTATGACCAGGGCCACCATCGCTACGGGCACCAGCGGGCTGTAATACCAGGGGTAGCGGGGCACATGGAGCAGGCTGAAGCCGGCTATGAACAGCGCGGACCACACCAGGGGCAGGGCCAGCGCCGAGCCCCGGCGCACTATGCCCACCAGCCCCACAGCCAGCAGAGCCAGCGCAGGGAGCCAAAGCGCCGCCTGGTTGCCCAGAGAGTGCGTCCAAAAGTAGCCCAGGCCCTCGAAGAATGTGACCGTGCCGCGAGCGCTGCCCTGGGCCACCTTCGCGCCCAGGGTCGCGGGCAGGGGCGAGCCAAAGTAGAGCCACGCGAAGAGGTACCAGGGACCGACGGCCAGCAGGTAGAGCAGAGGTGCGTGCCAGGGCCAGCGCGGCAGGGGCACCCCACGGTGCGTCCACACAAACACTAACGCAACGGCCACCCCCACCAGCAGGCCGTCGCCCCTCGTCAGCGCCGCTAGCCCGGCTAACAGGGCGCAGGCGGCCCACCTCCGCGATGCAAAGGCCCACCAGCTAGCCCAGGAGAGGGCCACCAGCAGCGGCATCTCGGTGCCCAGGCCGAAGGTGGTCACCGGGCAGACAAAGGTGAGGGTCGCCGCTGCTGCGGCGGGCCAGGTCAACTGGCGGTCGGCGCTCGACAGGTAGCCGACGCAGCAGACCGCGAAGGCCAGCAGGCACATGACGCTGAAGGCATAACCGAGGGCCGGGATGTCGAATCCCGCGTAGCCACCCAGGGCCAGCAACATGGTGAAGAGGGGGGCGGTGGTGCTCTGCACGCGCTCGCCTGCGTTGAAGACGAAGCCGTTACCCGCGACGAGGTTGTAGGCGTAGCGGTAGGTGATATAGGGGTCGTCGCCCGGCTGGCCCTTGTAGGCCCAAACAATGTAAAGCCAAGTCGCCAACCCGAGCCCCACGCCCACCGCCCAGAGGAGTGGCCAGTACCGCGTCCCTTGCCGGATCCGCCGTACAACGTAGACGCGGGCTACCGAACTCCTCCGCAGTATCTGGATGTCGTTCCCCAAATAGCAAGCACCGCCTACAGGTGACAGTTCCTACCTGTAGGCAACCATAGCACAAAGCCTAATGTGGAAAAGTGCTATTCCACACCGCACCGGGGAGCGGCCAGGGATAGATGCTCCAGCTTGAATGTCTTATCTCCCCACCGAGGCACTGCCTGCCGTAAGTGTTCAGACTTAGGGTGGCACAAATTGCTGTAGGGGCAGGCCCCCGTTGCCTGCCCTGTTTGCGCACCCTTGCATTGGTGGTACATGACCCGGGCAGGCAACGGGGGTCGTCCGCTTCGCTTCCGGCCCTACAGGCGTGATAGGGCTTTCTCTAACTCAAGTCTGAACACTTACGCCTGCCCGCTCGCTTGACTCGCAGATGGCAAATCGGTAAGATTAGTACGTATATCCGAACTATCCGAAACTTACGATTATCAGCGAGGGAAGACGAAGATGACCCACGGTGACACCGCTACGGTAGATGCTATTGACAGCATCCTCGACCTCGACAACGCTCAGCAACAAATCATGCGCAATAGCTGGCCCGAGGCGTGGCTGCAAATCAACCTGCCGCTTGGCTCGACTCGCGCACTGCTGGCTATCGAAGGCCGGAACGCCCGAACCCCTAGCAGGGTTGCGGAGGTGCTGGGGGTTAGCCGTACCACCGTCACAGGGATGCTGGACCGCCTTGAGGCAGAGGGGCTTCTCACCCGCGCAATCGATCCCACCGACAGGCGCTGCTTCGTGCTTCAACTTACACCGAAGGCGCGAGAGCTGATCGAGCAGATAGAAAACCACCGGCGATCCAGGATTGAGAAGGCGCTCACCGGCATGGAGCCGGCCAACCTGGAGGCACTGCGCCAGGGGATGGAGGCGCTCGTCGCACGGATGCATTCCATAGAAAGACAAGAGGAATGATAGAGAATACAGAAGCAAACACAAGAACGAATGGCAGACTGCACAAAATAGACTACAAGTGGATCGCGCTATCGAACACAACCCTTGGCGTAATTATGGCTGCTCTCAACAGCAGCATTGTGCTCATCTCGCTCCCGGCCATCTTCCGGGGTCTCAACGTTAACCCGCTCGACCCGGCCGAAAGCGGCTACCTCCTCTGGATGCTGCTCGGCTACATGGTCATCACCGCCACGCTGCTCGTCACGCTCGGGCGGCTCTCGGACATGCTCGGCCGCGTGCGCCTGTACAACCTGGGCTTTGTCATCTTTACCGTCGGCTCTATCCTGCTCTTCTTGACGCCTTCCTCGGGTAACGCCGGGGCGCTGGAGATGATCATCTTCCGCCTGGTGCAGGGCGTGGGCGGCGGCTTCCTCATCGCCAACAGCGCCGCCATCCTGACCGACGCCTTCCCTGCTTCCGAGCGCGGCTCTGCGCTAGGCTTGAACATGGTGGCCGTGCTGGCGGGCTCGCTGCTTGGCCTTATCATTGGTGGTTTTATGTCCACGCTCTGGTGGCGGGCGGTTTTCCTGGTAAGCGTGCCCATTGGCATCTTCGGCACCGTGTGGGCTTATAAGATGCTGCGCGAGCAGGCTGCTCTACGCGCGGCCCGGCGTATTGACGTGTTGGGCAACATCTGCCTGGGCCTCGGCCTCACGGTGTTCCTGGTAGCTATGACCTACGGCATCATGCCTTATGGCGGCGCGAGCACCGGTTGGGGTAACCCGCTTGTGATCGGCGGCATGGTCGCGGGCGTACTCCTCCTGGCGGCGTTTGTAGTCGTTGAGAACAAGGTAGACGAGCCGCTCTTCGACATGCACCTCTTCAAGATCCGCGCGTTCAGCATGGGCTGCGCTGCGCAGCTTTGCAGCGCCCTGGCCTACGGAGGTTTTCAGTTCGCGCTCATCATATGGCTGCAGGGCATCTGGCTCCCGTTGCACGGGTATGCTTTTGAAGACACGCCGGTGTGGTCGGCTATCTACATACTGCCGCTCATGATTGGCTTCATGATCTTCGGCCTGGCCGGAGGCTACCTCTCCGACCGGCTTGGACCGCGCGGTCTCAGCACAGCCGGCATGATAGTGCTCGGCCTTGGCTTCATCGCCTTGACTTTCTTCCCCGCCGACTTCGATTATCTGTCGTTCGCGGCGGTGCTCTTCTTTATCGGCGCGGGCTTCGGCATCTTCGCCTCGCCCAACACCGCAGCTATCATGAACGCGCTCCCCAAAGAGTACCGCGGCGTAGGCTCAGGCATGCGCTCGACCTTCCAGAACGCAGGTAGCCCGCTAAGCATGGGCCTATTCTTCAGCGTGATCGTGGCGGTTCTCGGCAGCCGTCTGCCGGGCGCGATAGAGGGAAGCCTGGCGGCGAACGGAGTGCCCATCGACGCCGCCACGCAGGCCGCTCATCTCCCGCCCACCGGCGCCCTCTTCGCATCCTTCCTGGGTTACAACCCGATGGAGACGATACTTGCGCCCTCCACGCTCGCCGCCCTCCCGGCCAACGTCAGGGCAAGCCTCACCGGCACCCACTTCTTCCCCTCCGTCATAGCCGCGCCCTTCGCTGCTGCCCTTCACCTGGTGTTCTGGATTTCGGCAATCCTCGTCTTCGTGGCCGCCGCTCTTTCATACCTGCGCGGTGGACGCTTCGTCTACGAGGAGCTGGAGGACCGCCAGAGCCAGACGGCCGAGCGGGGACGCGAGGTCTCGCCCGCATACGTACCCGTGCAGGTACAATCAGGCGAGCGTCGGCAGGCAAAGGGCTAGAGCCCAGGACCAGGCCAGGCTACCACCCGACGAGAGGGTTTGGTCCGCACAAAACCACGGCAGGGGCGAGGGATTACTCGCCCCTGCCGTCGGCAAGCGCCTGTGAAGTATCGTACGCCTACGCGCGCTTCGCTCTGAACGCGCCCGCGATCAGGTTGCGGTCGAAATAGGACCCGGGGTCGCCGGTGGTGGCGTACATATAGAGGGCGGCCTGGAAGATGCTGCTGAGGGCCGAGCCGAAAAGGCTCAGGAAGGCCACGAGCAGGATAGTGACGAACACCGCCAGGATCATGAGCGCGACCGAGCTTGCCGCCACAGCCAGTAAGAAGAGCGGCACGCCCACAACAAGCACGACGCCGAACCCTATAATGAAGAATATGGCGCCGATGCCGGCGTTAGCTACGAGCTGCTCGCCCCAGGTTCGGCGGAGGAGGCCTCCCGAGCGCTTGATGGCCTCCACCGGTCCCACGTTCTCGACCACAAGCACGGGCACCACAAGGAAAGTCACAATGTTCCACGCAAAGCCGAGGAGCCCGGCAGCGATTCTGCCAACGACCCCTCCGCGGTCGCGTATCAGGCTGAGGGCCACACCAACCGTAGCAGCGATAGTTGCGTAGCCCACTATCTGCGGGAGGTGCGCCGCTGCAATGCGAAAGCCGTCACTCGCCGTCGGGTCGCCCCCGCGCAGCCGGATCATGGCCGCGCCCACCAGGGCCACGTTCGAGTAGATTACTATCGTGTAGGTGGCCAGGTAAAATAGGAACAGCAGCACGTAGCCGAGCACCTTCTGACTGTCGGAGAGCGAGTCGCCCTGTGAGGCCGTGTTGAACACCCCGGATAGAAAGAGGGGTATGCTAAACACCAGGGCCATTATGATCATTCCTACCATGGAGATGAACGGGAAAACCAGCAGCTCCCGGTCGGCCCGCAACACCGCATAGCTGGCTTTGACCAGATCCCAACTGTTTGACAGCGTTCTCATGTGGTTACACCTCGTTGTCTATGGAATGCACGGATAACATTCGGACGAGTAGCAGCACTCGGCTGCCCGGCATAGCAGTGAGGTAAAATCGACACGCCGGGTAGCGAAGTGACGCCAGTATATCAGCAGGCGCTGGGAAAGGCAATAGCATCTGCCCGACAACTTTTGCACGAAATCACCGCGCCTGCTATAATTCCGTGCCGGAGCCCGGTCTTATTGAGACCAGGGTTCTGCCTGGGGCGAGCAACGCCGGGGACAAAGCATCAATACGCCTACGTTTTCGAGGAGAAGAACCGGGAGTGCGCGACAGTATAGCAATCGGGGCCGCGCGGGCAGTGGCGGTGGTGGCCCTCATGGCCGGCCTCTTGTTGGCCGGGATGCGGGTCGAGGCAAGCGGCCGCTCGGCGGGTGGAGTGAGCCACAGGCCCAATGCGGGCGGAGTGCCCAGGCCCGACCACGTTGTGATTGTGATAGAGGAGAACCACTCCTATTCGGAGATCATTGGCTCGTCGGCAGCCCCATACATCAACGGCCTCGCCGGGCAGGGTGCGCTCTTTACCAATTCCTACGCAATCGAGCACCCCAGCCAGCCGAACTACCTCGACTTCTTCTCCGGGAGCAACCAGGGCGTTACCTCCGACAACTGCCCCTACACCTTCAGCACAGCCAACCTCGGCAGCGAGCTTCTGGGGGCCGGATTGACGTTCGCGGGTTACTCCGAGGACCTTCCCGCGCCCGGCTCGACCGTCTGCACCTCCGGGGCCTATGCACGGAAGCACAACCCGTGGGTCAATTTCACCAACGTGCCGACCGCGAGCAACCTCCAATTCACGTCGTTCCCCACCGATTATTCGAGGCTGCCCGCCATCTCATTCGTTATCCCCAACCAGAACAACGACATGCATAACGGCACAATCGGCCAGGGGGACACCTGGCTGCAGCAGCGGGTAGGTCCGTACATCCAGTGGATCGGCGCGCACAACAGCGTGCTAATCCTCACCTTTGACGAAGACGATTCCGGCAGTGCCAACCGCATCGCCACCATATTCCTCGGCCCCATGGTGACCTCAGGCCAGTACTCAGAGCACATAAACCACTTCAACGTGCTGCGCACGCTGGAGGACATGTACGACCTGCCCTATGCGGGCCAGAGCGCTAGCGCCGCCACAATCGCCGATGTGTGGATTAGCGGCACGGTTACCGTCACCCCCAGCCCTCCACCGAGCAGTCCCACACCTTCGCTTACACCTTCGCTCACGCCCACCGCCACCACCCCCAGCACGGCCACCGACTCCCCAACCACCACACCCACCACTACACCCACGGATACGCCCACCGCCCCGGCCACAGCCATTGAGTCCGGCACCCCGACGGCTACCTCTACGTCCGCATCTACTCCCACCACGACCTCAACGCCCACCTCCTGCGAGATAGCCTTCACTGACGTGCTTCCGAGCGATTACTTCTACGAACCTATGCGTCACCTTTTCTGCCGGGGCGTCATCTCCGGCTACGGCGACAACACTTTCCGCCCCTATAACAACACCACCAGGGGCCAACTCACCAAGATAGTGGCGCTCTCGGAGGGCTGGGCGCCATATACTCCGCCCGTCCCCACCTTCCAGGACGTACCCGTGGATAACGCCTTCTATGCCTACGTTGAAACCGCCTACCACCAGGGAGTCATCTCCGGCTACAGTTGCGGCCCCGATTGCCTTGAGTTCCGCCCCGGCAGCAACGTCACCAGGGGCCAGTTGTGCAAGATCGTAGCGCTGGCGAACGGCTGGCCCACCTACACCCCACCCAACTCGACATTCACCGACGTGCCCGAGACCAACCCCTTCTACACCTACATCGAAACCGCCTACAACCGCAACATAATCTCCGGCTACACCTGCGGCCCCAACTGCCTCGAGTTCCGCCCCGGCAACTACGCCCTGAGAGCGCAGATAGCCAAGATCGTCTACCAGGCATCCGAACCGTAGCCTGTAATGCGTATTGCGTATTGCGTATTGCGTGGCTGCCAGGCTCGGGTGGTAGCACCCTCTACCCTTCTCCCATTACGCATTACGCATTATTTGCGGGCAGACATTTATCTAACATCCCCCAAAATGCTGAACCTCGTCGGGCCTGGCGCTGTTTATTATTTGGGAGGCCGAACATGCTTTCTAGCCAACGGGTTGCGACATCCGATCAATTAATCGCATGATGTTGGGGCCAGCGGCCTTCCGGGCCTGTCCCCGTGATGGGGCGGGCCAAAGGGTGGTTGTCAAGTAGGGTAACCCAAAGTGGACAAGGAGGTCATTGTGCTAACTCAGACAAGGTCACTTACGTTCGAGCGAACTCTGCCCGCGGCGCCAAAAGAGGTGTTCCGGGCGTTCACCGCTGCCAGCGCCCTGCGCGACTGGTTGTCCAACACCGCCGACATCGATCCGCGCAAGGGCGGACGCATCTACCTGTGGTGGGACACCGGTTACTACTCGGCGGGCGTCATCACCGCCATAAGCAGAGACGAAAGTCTCTCCTTCACCTGGCGCGGGCCAAACGACCCCGAGTCGGGTGAAGTGAGCGTGGCGATCGCTCCACACGATACGGGAGCGAAAGTAACCGTCACGCACAGCGGTATGGGCTCCGGGGTGGAGTGGGCCGAGGCGGTAGATAAGATCAAGAGTATATGGGAGGACGGGCTGGAGAACCTCGAGTCGGTCCTGCAAACGGGCGTTGATCTGCGCTTCGCCCGCAGGCCCATGTTCGGCTTGAGCGCCGCCGACGTCCTGAATGACGAAATCGCTGCCCGGCTCGGCGTGCCCGTCAAGGAGGGGCTCGTGTTGACCGGATTGGCCGACGGCATGGCCGCTGTGAAAGCGGGCTTCCAGAAGGACGACGTGCTCGTGGAGTTCGGCGGCGCGGAGATCCCCAACTTCCAGGCCCTTGGAGTGGCCCTCCAGGCCCACCGGGCCGGGGACAAGGTGCCCGCCGTCTTCTACAGGGGACCCGAGAAGCATACGCTCACCATGGAGCTCGGCAAGCGCCCGGAGACCGATATCCCCGAGACCCCCGAGGCCGTGGCAAAGGCGGCACGAGCCCTCTACGAGCAGTACGACGCCGAGATCGCCGCGCTCTTCGAGGGCGTGAGCGAGGCCGATGCAGACTACCGGCCAGGTTCGGGCGATTGGAGTGCCAAAGAGGTGCTCGGCCACCTGCTCGCCATCGAGAGAGACACCCAGGTATGGATCACCACGATGCTCGAAGACATAGATGTCCTGCAGGTCTTCCACACCAACGAAAACGCCCGCATCAAAGCCCTCGCCGACTGCTACGCTACCGTCCCGGTCCTGCTCGATGAGCTGCGCCGCAACGAGGGTATTACGGTGGCGATGATCGAAGCGGTGCCGCCCGACATCGCCTCACGCAAGCACCTCTTCCGCCAGATCGCCCAGTGGCTCACTGGCTTCGACACTCACACCAAGGAGCACATCGCCGAGATGACCAAACTCATCGAAGCAGCCCGCGCTCAGAAGTAGCATAGTTTTCACCCCAGAGACGCAGAGGACGTATAGACCCAATAGTATGGTCTCTGCGTCCTCTGCGTCTCTGCGGTTCGTAAACCCCAATAAATCTTGGCGTCTCTGTGTCTTGGCGTCTTGGCGTTTTCCGGAAAGCGTTTGCTGGAAAATCCCTGCGCTCTCTGCGTCTCTGGGGTGAAATTCCGATCTGCCCCAACAATCGGCGTTTGCCGGTTTGTGATACAATGCAAGCCACTCCTGGCTCGATAACTCACGTCACAATGTGGCGGGGTAGAGGGGCCGGGATGTTAAACACGCCGAGGTCGATGCCTGCCGGTAGCCGGGCAGTGGCGCCGGGGGTCACAGGGATCCACATCGCGCGTCGCCGGCGAGGAACCCATTATGCAAGGAAGGGAGAACCAGAGTCATGAGGAAGGTCATAGCTTTACTTGGTCTACTTTTCGCTGTCTACGTGGCCGGCTCGTTCAGCGCCAGCGCCGCATACCCACCTCGTGCTAAAGAAGTGCCCCAACAGGCGGGGCAGGACGCGGCCCGGCAAGCCGACGTGAGGTCGCCCGCCAGGAGCGACGTTTCGCCCCCGCTCCGGAGCATCGCCCCCATTCGCCCGCAATACGACCCCACCCGCCCACTACGGCCTGAGCAGCCGGTTCGCCACCCGAAGCCCGACCCCGCCCACCCGCTCGTGGACCCCGTGGTGCAGTCCATTGCTGCGCCCCTCGCCATGCCCACTCCCCTACTTACCTTCGATGGCATCCCCAACTACTGGGGCGGCTATCCTCCCGACACCAATGGCGAGGTGGGTCCCAACCACTACGTGCAAACCGTCAACATCGGCTTCCAGATATGGAACAAGTCGGGCGTCACGCTCTACGGCCCGGCCAACTTCAACACCCTCTTTACCGGCTTCGGCGGCCCTTGCGAAATCCGCAATGACGGCGACCCCATAGTCGTGTACGACCAGATGGCCGACCGCTGGCTCATCACCCAGTTCACCACTTCGTCGCCGTACTACCAGTGCATGGCCCTCTCCACATCGGGCGATCCGACCGGCAGCTACTACCGCTACGCCTACCTGGAGAGCAGCAGCATATTCGGTGACTACCCGCACTTTGGTGTTTGGCCCGATGCGTACTACATGACCGTCAACGAGTTCAACGGCCCCGGCGGCGGGGGCAACTATGCGTTCGAGCGCTCCCGCATGCTGGCCGGCGACCCAGCGGCCAGGGCCATCTACTTTCACACCACGGATTCGGGCCTGCTGCCCAGCGACATGGACGGCCACACCGCCCCGCCCGTCGGCTCTCCCAACTATATCCTCGAGTGGTACGACAACTCGAGTCTCAGGGAGTTCAGGTTCCATGTGGACTGGGCCACTCCAGCCTCCTCCACATTCACAGGGCCCTTCACAATCCCCGTCGCTTCCTTCAGCGATGCCATCGGCGGCATCGAGCAGCCCGGCACCAGCGTGCGCCTGGACGACCTCAGCGACCGGCTGATGTTCCGCGTCGCCTACCGCAATTTGGGTGACCACGAGTCGCTCGTAGCGAACCACAGTGTGGTGGGCACAGGGGGCAAGGCCGGCATACGCTGGTACGAGATACGCAACCCCAACGCCACGCCAACCGCCTACCAGCAGGGCACCTTCTCTCCAGACGCCACCCACCGCTGGATGGGGAGCATCGCTATGGACCACCTGGGCAATATCGCCGTCGGCTACAGCGCCTCCAGCACCACGCTCTATCCATCGATCCGCTACGCCGGGCGGTTGGTAACCGACACTCTTGGGTTGCTCGCGCAGGGCGAGGCCACCCTCTACGCAGGCTCGGCCTCGCAGACGGGTGACGTAGCCCGCTGGGGTGACTACAGCGATCTGACTGTGGACCCCGCCGACGACTGCACCTTCTGGTATACCACTGAATACCTCAACGTGACCGGTGAGCGCACCTGGCGCACTCGCATAGGCTCGTTCAAGTTCCCCAACTGCGTGGCCGTGCCCACGCCCACCGTTACGGGGGTTCCACCCACCATCTCCCCCACCCACACCCGCACCAGCACGCCCCTCCCCTCCGCGACCGCCTGCCTCGGCAGCGTGACATATACCGGCGCCATCACCAACACCGATTCTCTCCAAACCGGCCGCGTAGCCCTCAGGGCCCCCGCAAGTTTCTGCTCCACTCCCAAATCGTGCGCTGGGGCCGCCGACAGCGTGCCCAGGCACTATAGGGCCTACAATTACGTGAACTCGACGAACGCGCCGCAATGCGTGTCGGTCAACCTCGACCAGGCCTGTGGCAGCAACGCCATATGGAGCGTCGCCTACCTCAACACCTTCAACCCGGCCTCCCTGTGCACGAACTACCTTGCGGACGGAGGCAGAGGAGGGCCTAACACCTTCTACTCCTTCACCCTGCCGGCCGGGGCCACGGCGATAATCGTTGTGAACGAAGTGAGCGCTGACGTTGGCTGCGATGCCTACACCCTGCGCATCAACCCCTGCGGCTCCGGCACTTCGCTCACGCCCACACCCACAAGCACCGCCCCCGCGAGCACCTCCACCCCCACAACCGGGCCATCCTCCACCGCCGTGTCCTTAACCTCAACTCCCACGTCGACAGCGTCTTCTCTAACCACCACACCCACCTCCACGCCCGGCATACCCACCATCACGACCACACCCGCCAACCCCACCTCAACCTCTACCCCCTGCACAATCACCTTCACCGACGTCCACCCCACCGACTACTACTACGACCCCGTCACCTACCTCTACTGCCACGGGGCTATCTCCGGCTACGCCGACAACACCTTCCGCCCCGGCAACCTCACCACCAGGGGCCAACTCACCAAAATAGTGACCCTGGCCGAGGGCTGGCCCATCTACACCCCTCCCTCCCCCACCTTCCGAGACGTACGCACCACCGACACCTTCTACCAGTACATAGAAACAGCCTACTCTCACAACATCATCTCCGGCTACTCCTGCGGTACCGGCACAGGCTGCCTGGAGTTCCGCCCCGGCAACAACGTGACGAGGGCCCAACTCACCAAGATAGTGGTGCTGGCCCAGAACTGGGAGATAACCCCTCCCAGCGTGGCCACCTTCCGCGATGTGCCTTTGGGAGACACCTTCTACGGTTACATAGAAACAGCCTACTCCCACAGCATCATCTCAGGATACGACTGTGGCACAGGCTGTCTGGAGTTCCGCCCCGGCAACAACGCCACAAGGGGCCAGATCAGCAAGATAGTCTATCTCGCAGTAACCGGGCCCTAGAGCGCCGAACAAACCGTATGGCCCGCACCCAGGCATTTGTAGGGGCGAACACAAGGTTCGCCCCTACAAAGTCCACTCTTGCGTTCAGCGCTCTTAGCCCAAACGGCTCCATGAGCCCTCCGCAAGGCAACCTGAGGGTAACTGAGCCCGAACAACCGGCCAGGTGCCAAGATGGGTCAGTATTCATCGAACAGCAGAGGCGCAGAGACCCAATCGTATGGTCTCTGCGCCTCTGCTGTTCCAGACCCCAGGAAATGCCTCGTGCTCTCCTGGTGTCCTTGATGCCTTGTTGGTTCCGTCTCTCCCACGCTCGCCAACCACCAAAGCAAGCTAGCACGTCCCGGCCTGCCAATACAATAAGACCTTGGCACCTTTGCGTCTTGGCGGTTTCTTCCTCGTCAGCCCTCGCAGCCGGGTGCGGCCTGAGAGCGCGTCCCGGCCTGCCAATACAATAGAGCCTTTGCGCCTTTGCGCCTTTGCGCCTTTGCGTCTTGGCGTTTTCCGGAGTAGTCTCCCCTTATGGGATCTTGCCCAGGTTCAAGACTCCATTCCCGAGCGTATCCACCACGTACACCGTGCCATCCGGAGCAACGGCTATACCCGTGGGCAGAAGGAGGGATTTGTCGCCCGCGCCTTTCTTCTGGCCCAGGAGTTTGCCATCCGGGCTGTACTTGAGCACGGTCTTGGTCGTGGGCGCCGTGGCGTAGACGTTCCCCTCAGCGTCTACGGCCAGGAAGGGTTCGAGGTACTGGCCGGGGTCCCAGCTTCCCTGGGGCAGATCCCAACTCGTGGCGTACTTCCCCGAAGAGTCGAACTTCTGAATCCGGTGGTTGTTGGTGTCGGCCACGTAGACATTGCGGCTCTTGTCCACCGCGATCCCCATCGGCTCGTTCAACTCGCCCGGCTTGTTGTAGGGATACTGCGGCGCGACCCGTTCCGGCGAGGCCCCATCGGCGATCTGCCGCTTCGGGTTGCCTTCCGCGTCGAACACCAGCACACGCTTGTTGCCCGTGTCGGCCACGTACACGCTGCCATCGGGCCCAACAGCCACGCCCCTGGGGCCATAAAAGCGCTTGTCTTTGTTGGCCTCGTTCGCCGAGTTGGGGTCGGAGAGGCTGAGGAAGGAGCCCCACGTGGTCAGAAACCTGCCATCGGGGTTGAACTTCTGAATCCTGTGGTTCCAGGTGTCTGCAACGTACACGTTGCCCTGGGCGTCCACAGCCACCCCTCCGGGGCCGGTGCCCTGGGCCTCGGCGCTTATGGCCGCGAATTGCCCGTTGCCGTTGCCCTTACTGCCGAAGGAGGCCAGCCACTTGCCGGAGGGGTCGAACTTCTGGATGCGCTCGTTCTGAGTGTCGGCCACGTAGAAGTTTCCCTGGGCGTCGCGGGCGATGCCGCGTGGCAGGTTGAAGCGGCCCTTGCCCACCCCGGCCTGCCCCAGGTCGAACAGCCCCGCGGGAGGACCGGACGCCTCGGGCTGGGGAGTCCCCGGACCCGTGGCAGGCGCCGGGGCCTGGCCCGTGCCCGCTATACCTTGCTTCACCGCGTACACAACTGTGTTGCCCGACCTGAAAGCCTCCGGTAGGGCCTGCTTGAACACCGCCTCGGCGTATGGAGTCAACCTCTCCTCTGGGAAGCCGCCTGCCGCCGCGCCCTCACCGCGCTCGACCGCCCCCGCGAAGACATAGGTGACTCCATACCGGTGGAGCACGTTGAGCAGTTCGTCGGCGGTAAGTGTATCACCCCCGTCGGGGCTGACGCCTTTGTAGAGGGCGTCGACCAGTGCCCGGCGCGGGCCCAATTCGCCCAGGAGGGCAGACTGGCCGCCCCGCCACTGGTTCTCGTGGCCGTCCCAGGAGAGGAGCGTGGGCACGCCCGTGTACGACGACACCCGGCCCGCGTATCCAGGGTTGTTGTACTCGTCGCGGCAGCATTCGAGCACCACGTCCTTTCCCGTGCCGTGGTCCTTCAGCCAGTTGATGGCCTCGTAATCCGCCGGGGCGCTCCGAGACATATAGGTCGCCCCATCCAGCCCGTGCAAGCTGGCGTTCGGGCCCAGTTTGCCCAAGGGGCCATACACGGAATACATCAGCCCTGAGAGCACCAGCAGGCCCGCCACCGCCGCCCACAGGAACGAGATCGCCCGCGCCGCCGCGGGCATGGCATAGGGAGCGGGCTCCGCGCCGCGGGTGACCTGCGCCCTGCGGAAGGCTGCGCTCAGCACGCGCCAGCCACCGTAGGCCGACACCACGCCCCATAGCACCCACATCTGGTAGTAGAACTTGAACAGTGTGTTCTGCCTGTCGTTGAACACGTCGCGCAGGTAGAACACCTCCACGAAGAGCCCGATGAACGCGCCCACCGAGAGGACCACCAGGGCGAAATTGCGCTCGATATGCTGGGGCTCTCGCCATATCAGATAGAGCGGTATAACCCCGAGCGGGAGCAGCAAACCCAGTAGCGGGAACCTGAGCAGGACGGCGAGCAGCAGCACCACCAGGATAGCCGCGCCCGTTACGGCGGGGTCGTAGAAGCGGCCCTCCAGCGCGATTTGCTGCCTCCGCCGCGCCCAGTAGGAGATAAGCTCGTAAAGGAGCCAGCCAATGAGGATCGCAAGGAAGATGCCGAAGACCACCAGGAAGCCCACAATGCTCTTGTCGGCGGGGTTGAGGGCCAGCAGAGCGCCCACCTTCGACAGGAGCCACCCCACTACGGGTATACGCGCCAGGCCCTCCGGCAGCGGCTGGTCCTGCGCGCCAACAGGCGACTTGAACGTAAGCTGGAAGGTGACATAGGCCAGAATGCTGAGCGCCGCGAGGAGGACCGACTGTACGATCCAGGGCTTGACCCACTGCCAACGGCGAGGTTCGGAGCCCCGACCTTGATGAGCCAGGTAGGCCAGAGCAAGCCCCAGCACCATCAGCAGCAGGTACGTAGGGAAGTCCCAGGTGTTGGCCGTGTACAGGGCTCCCGCGACAATGCCTCCCAACAGGAGGACCAGCCAGCCCGTTACCCCGGCCGGCAGACCGTCGAGCCACCTCTCGGCCCGTCTGATGCGGCGCTGTGTGAAGGCCAGGGCGCAGACCAGGGCCAGCAGCACCAGGGGCAGGCTCATTACGTGGGGGTGCAGGTCGGCCAGCAGGAACGAGAAGGCGGGGAATTCGTTGATGGTCTGCACGCCGAACGTCTGCTTCTGGGACACGCCGCCCGCGCCAGGCACCATACGGTAGTCCTGGATGATGCGCGAAGGGGCGAACCAGTTGAAGTTGGTGGTGGTCTGGCACATGAAGCAGTATCGCCAGCCGTCGCCCTCCATCTGGGGGCCGTCGTGCACCGCGAACATCGTCGTGAGGTTGCCCATGGCCACCACCATGAGCGCAGCCACCAGCCCTGTCAGGTACGGGGCCGCCTTCCGCGGTATCACCGGCTCGGCGGTGTACTGCTCGTAAGCATAGCGCGAAGTGACCGGCGAGGTCGCGGCGTGCTCCGGGCCATCAGCTTGCGCGCTCACTTGCCCGTTAGCCGAACCTTCCACCACCCCGGAGGCTGACATGCTCGCCTTATTGTGTCGCGGCGCTTCGACCGCGAGTGCCCTCGCGGCCCTGGCCTCGGCGACGGCAGGCTCGGCCCGGTTGGACCTGGAGCCGGATGCTCCCCGCCTGGAGGGCCCGGCAACAGGAGGTGGAGCGCTCGGCACCTCCGCCGCGCCGTCGCCGTCTCTCGTCGCCCTCGAGACGCCCCTGGCCTTCTTGCCGGCTGCGCGGCGGCCCGTGCGCCTGCCCATCGTCAGCGCTACCATGTTGAATGCTACGCCGAACGTGCCCAGGGCCGTCAGGGCGAACAGCGTGACGTTGGCAAGGTTGAACCCGACCTGCGTGGGCACCCCGCTCAGCAGGGTGAGCGAGGTCATTAGCACGTAGCCAAAGTAGTAGTAATTGATGGAGTTGCCCGATAGCCAGGGGTCGTTCGGCGGGAAAGTGCTGCTCTTGGCGATGGCGTTCATGAAGCCGAAGTCCATGAACTTCTCGGTGCCGAAAATGTCGGGATCGTAAGCCCGCAGGACCGCCCAGGAGATAAACGCCAGCAGGAATATGGCTTCGGCAGCGATGAGGTAGTACACGAACGAGCGCTCGCGCAGCAGCCCTCGGAGGCGCGTCCAGAGCGACCGCTTGTCCCTCAGGAGCAGCCACGCCGACAGAACGGCCACTGCAAGCGCGCACAACGCCAGCAAGAGCCGCCCGTAGGCTCCAACGTGGAGCATAGAAATATTGTAGGCGAGCCAGACCGTCAGTAAGAGCCCCAACACCTTGGCCGAGGCGTATCCCCGGTCGGGCAGCCCGCCCAGGAGCGTCATCGCGATAGGCAGCGCGACAATGCCCAACAGTTCAAGCGTTATCAACCAGGAAACGGCTTCCCACATTCTCTAAATCCCTAAGAAACGGTCTGAAAACAGTCGGCGCCCGCCCTCCGGCGACCATGCCAGTCCGCGAAGGCGGACTTCGCTCCCCTGTTGCCCGCAACTTTAGTCGCCGGGCAGCTATTTCCAACACCCATCAAGCGGGAGCGTCCTGCTGAGCGGGCGCCGCGGCCGGTTGGGGTTCGCGCTTGCCGCGGAGCCACGGGAGCCAGACTATAGTGAGGGCCAACGCGATGCCCGATGCCCAGGCCCCGTAGATGAATGTAGCGGGCGCGCCCGCGACGCTCCAGAGCCACCCCCCGAGCACGTTCGCAGGGAGGGCGGCGAGCCCGGTGAGGCCACCAAACCAGCCGAGCGCGCTGGCACGGGCCTGCCTCGGCACCAGGTCTGTAACAAAAGCCTTTGCGACGCCCTCGGTGGCCGCGGCATACACTCCGTACACCAGGAACAGGGCCCAGGCGTTCCATGCCTGTGTCGCCACTGCCCAGCCACCATAGACAAGGCTGAAGGCGGTGTAGCCGGTGATGAGCACGGGCAGGCGGCCCCACTTGTCACTGAGTACACCGAGCGGTGTAGCCAGGAGCGCGTACACGAAATTGTACCCAAAGTAGATCAGGGGCACCAGCACCACCGAGTTTTCCAGGCTGGCCGTGCGCAGGAAGATGAAGGCATCCGAGGAGTTGCCCAGCGCGAAGATAGCCGAGATTGTCGTGAACATCCAGAAGCGCGTGCCGAGCGCCGATGCAGGCACCTGGGGCCGAGCGACCGGCGCAGGTTTCGCCACTGCCTCCTCACCGGCCACCGGCTCCTTACGCTTCTCGCGAAGGAAGAACAGGAGGACGACCAGAGCGAGCACGCCCGGAACCGCGGTCCAGCCGAAAACAGCTCGTATGTCGCCCGAGGTGGCCAGGAGTATGAGGTACGCCAGCAGCGGCCCCACCGCGGCCCCCAGGGTATCCATGCTGCGATGGAAGCCGAACGCCTTGCCCATGTACTCTTGAGGCGTCGAGTCGGCCATCATGGCGTCACGCGGGCTGCCCCGGACCCCCTTGCCCACCCGGTCCACAAAAATCAGGGCCAGCGCGGCCGTCCAGTTCGTCACGAGCGCGAGCAGGGGCTTGCTGAGGTTGGAGGCCGAGTAGCCGAAAATGATCAGCGGCTTGCGCCTGCTCACGCGGTCGGCCATGCGTCCCGACACGATCTTGAGCAGGCTGGCGGTGCTCTCGGCCACCCCCTCGATGAGGCCGGCGATAGGCAGGGGCGTGCGCAGCACGATCACCAGGAAGAGGATCCGGACGGGCACGATCATTTCGCTGCTCACGTCCGTAAAGAAGCTCACAACCCCCAGCACGATCACGTTGCGGCTGATGCCCGCCGCGAGCCTGCCGCGAAGCCCTTTGCGCTCGGGCCGGGCCTCTACTTCAACGGCCTCGTCCATGGCCTCTTCTACGGCCCCCACTACTCGTAGTCCCCCTCGCCCTTCTCCGGGGCATTACGCGCGGCCCACCAGATGGCGTCCACCTTGCCGTCTGGGTCGAAACGCTGGATCACCCGGTGCCTGTAGTCGGCGGCGTAAATGCGCCCGGAGGCGTCCTGGGCCAGCCCGCCCACGTCCCCAAACTGGCCGGGCCATGCCCCCGGCTCCCCTATGCTCCCGAGCACCTTGCCGGTGAGTGGGTCCACGCGCACCAGTTTGCCCGCGCCGTGGTTGGTCACTATCACCTCCCCCTTGCTGGTGACGACCATCGGTATCTGCAGCTCGCCCGCGGGGGAGGGAAGGCTGGTGGTGACTATCTTGCTGCTCTGCACGTCGATATGGGTCAACTGGCCGGGAGCCATCACCAGCAGCTTGCCGTCGCCCGCAGTGGAGATGCCAAACGGCTGGCTCTGCAACTGGATCACCTTCTGCTTATTAGCCTCGTGGTCGAGCACGAAGATGCGATTGTCGCGTGCGCTCAGGTAGATATGGTCGGTGTCGGCGGCCAGGCAGCCGCTTGTGGGCTCGTAGCCCTCGGGCACCGGCCAGCGCGCGGTTATCATGCCGTCGTGGTCAAAGCGCAGCAGCTTGAGGCCGGTAGGGTCCACCAGGTCTATCGTATACAGGTTGTCCCGCGGGTCTGTGGTGATCCCGCAGAACTCAAAATTCGGGATGTAGCCCACCATACCCATCGTGCCGGAGATAGGCGTCGGGGTGGGCAGGATTCCGGTGCGCGCCAGGTTCAGTTCCTCCTCGAACCCGGTCGGGAGGATGCCGGGGCCCGGCGTGGGCACAGCTGGGGCCTTGCCCGGACGCAGGCTGCCTTTGGGGCTCCCCGTTGAGTCGAACACCCAGATCAGACCCCCGTTCACATCGGTGGCATAGAGGGTGCCGTGCGTGTCCACCGCCAACCAGAAGGGGGCAAAGTTGCTGACCGGCACGTACAGCCGCCAGCCGAAGAGTTGGGCGGCGGTTGCCGGGCCGCCCCACAGCAAGAGCACCAACACGGTGGGTATGCTGAAAGCCAGCAGGGCCCGCCCCAGCCAGGGCGGGGGGTGCATGAGGAACGCCCACGAGAGGGCCACCAGCAGGACCAGCGCGAGCCGCAAGGGCCAGATCGCCACGATCGGTACGCTTAATTGCGAAGGCTGCGTGATCACACCCGCACTGAGAATAACGAGCAGCAGCGCCACCCCCACG
>JBJMMB010000012.1:0-6806 GCA_045805005.1 Chloroflexia bacterium | reverse complement strand
GTGGTGTGCGTCGACCTGGACGAAGCGGGCGCGCGGGCTACGGCCGAGGTCATCACCGGCAAGTACGGGCTGGGCATCGGGGTGGCCGGCAGCGGCATCTCCAACTGCGGCCCGGCCATCGGGCTGCAAGCCAATATCACCGACCGGGCAAGCGTCCATGCCATGCTTGAGCAGGTGGCCCTCGCGTACGGCGGCCTCGACTCGGTGGCGGTCACGGCGGGCATCTTCATGTCGCCCGACACCTCCGGTCGGATCCCCGACGAAATGTGGGGGCGCACCTTCGGTATCAACGTCACGGGGCTGTATTTAGTGGCCGATGAAGCGGCGGCGGTGCTGCGGGAGCAGGGCCTGCCCGCGAATATAGTGCTGACCACCTCGGTGAACGCGGTGGTGGCGAAGAAGGGCAGCCTCGCGTACGATACGAGCAAGGCGGCGGCGAACCACCTGGTGCGCGAGCTGGCTATCGAGTTGGCCCCGCTGGTGAGGGTGAACGGGGTGGCTCCAGCTACGGTTGTGCAGGGGAGCGCCATGTTCCCCAGGGAGCGGGTGATCGCCTCGCTGGCGAAGTACGGGATCGAGTACAGCGACGATGAGAGCACCGACGCTCTGCGAGACAGGCTGGCCGGGTTCTACGCCGAGCGCACGCTGCTCAAGCGCCCCATCACCCCGGCGGACCAGGCGGAGGCCATCTTCTTGCTGCTCACCAACCGCCTGCGGCAGACCACGGGGCAGATTATCAGCGTCGACGGCGGGCTGCACGAAGCCTTCTTGCGATAATCGAGGAGGGGGTGCAGAGGCAATGGCTTTAGATGAACGCTATCCTGACCTGGGCAGGATGCTCGCCGGCATGGGCGAGGCGGAACAGGGAGTATGCAGTATATGAGCGGCGCGGCAAACTTCCTGGCGGTGGACCTGGGTGCGGCAAGCGGGCGGGTAATGCTCGGTCGCTGGGACGGTAACGCCTTCGACCTGCGCGAATTGCACCGGTTCCCCAACGGGCCGGTGCAGGTGATGGGGCATCTGCATTGGGACGTGCTGCGGCTCTGGCATGAGATCAAGGCGGGCCTCGCCAGGTACGCCGCCGAGTACGACGGGCCCCTGGCGGGCACCGGCATAGATACCTGGGCCGTCGATTTCGGGCTGCTGGACGGAGCCGGGCGGCTGCTCGGCAATCCCTACACCTACCGCGACCGGCGGACTGAGGGAATGGTCGAGTACGTGGAGGAGCGGGTGCCTGCCGAGCGGCTCTACGCGCAGACGGGCATCCAGCGCATTCCTATCAATACCTTATACCAACTTGTCGCCATGCGGCGCGGAGGGGACCCGCAACTCGACGCGGCAAAGACGCTGCTGATGATACCCGACCTGTTCCACTACTGGATGACGGGGCGCAAGGTGGCCGAGTACACCAACGCCACCAGCACACAGTTCTACAACCCCACGGAGCAGCGCTGGGCCACAGAGCTGCTGGAAGAGTTGGAGTTGCCGGCTGGCATCCTCCCAGAGGTGGTCGCCCCCGGCACGCCCCTGGGAGAGGTGCTGCCCGACGTGCGCGAGGAGGTGGGGCTGCGCGGGCCGGTGCAGGTGATAGCCACGGCCAGCCACGACACGGCGAGCGCGGTAGCCGCCATTCCGGACCTGGACGAGCGGAGTGCGTACATCAGCAGCGGCACGTGGAGCCTAGTGGGGGTGGAGGCGGCGGGGCCGATCCTCAGCGAGCGGGCGCGGGAGCTAAACTTCACCAATGAAGGTGGGGTGAGGGGCACGATCCGGTTCCTAAAGAACGTGGGGGGCCTGTGGCTGCTGCAGGAATGCCGGCGGATGTGGCAGCGGGAGGGGCGGGAATTCGCGTGGTCGGAGCTTGTGCACCTGGCCGGAGAGGCGCCGCCCCTGGGCAGCGTGGTCGACCCCGACGCGCCCGACTTCCTGAGCCCGGAGGACATGCGCGAGGCCATCCGGTTATACTGTAGGCGCACCGGGCAGCGAGAACCGCAGAGCCCAGGGGAGATGGCAAGGTGCTGCCTGGAGAGCCTGGCCCTGAAATACCGCTGGGTTATCGAGGCCCTGGAAGGGTTGACAGGACAAAGCCTGGACACGGTGCGGATCGTGGGCGGCGGCAGCCAGAACAACCTGCTGAGCAGGCTCACGGCCGATGCCTGTGGGCGGCAGGTAGTGGCGGGTCCGGTTGAGGCGACGGCCCTGGGCAACATCCTGGTGCAGGCGGTGGCGACCGGCCACCTGCCCGACATCGCGGCGGGCCGCCAGGCGGTGGCCGCATCGGTGGAGCAGACAACCTATGAGCCGCGCCCGTCGGGCGACTGGGATCGGGCCTTCGAGCGGTTCGGACAGCTTTTGGCGCAGGGCGGCCCACAAGTAAAAGCGTCTGGCGGGACCTCTAATGCGAACCCAAGCTTTTAGTATAGTGCCAAGAATGGGGATCCTTCAGAAGTCACTGATAATCGCAACCTATGTCATGGCCGCCCTTATCGGCTTCTTATTCGTGGCGTATCACGTGGTCGCCATTGATTGCTCGGGTTACTATTACCAAATGTTAGGTGAGCGCAACGCCGCAGCGGACCCTGGAACCGTCCTCGCAATAGGTAACCTGCTTTATCCAATGAGCATCTTAGTGCTGCTTGTGCTGCGGCCTTTGAGACCACTAATATACAAACCACCGGTGCTACTGACCGTGATACTTTTGCCTCCTATACTATTCATCATAAATTATCTACTCGTGGAAAGACTCGACCCTTACAACTGTAGTTTCTAGTCGTAATCAAGCTAGATGATTGAACTTTTCGAACGCTATGCCCTTGCTGCGGGCGCGCAGGTAACTATTGTTCCCGACCAGGCCGCCGCGAGCATTATCGCGGACGGAGCCGATGGCGACCTAAAGTGCACGGCGGCCGTTCGCGAGAGCTATCCCGACCTGATTCGGGCTCTGGAGGCATCGGGCAGGCAGGTGGCGGTGGCCGAGGAGATGGCCGAGGGGCAGGCTAGTCGGCAGGACCTCGCCGCGGCGCTGGCGGGCGGGACGGGGATCGTGCTAGCCCGAGCGGGGGTGGCCGAGACGGGTTCGCTGGTGCTGGCGGATAATGCCCTGGCCCCGCGCTTGCTCAGTATGCTTGCGGAGGTTTGCGTGGCCCTGCTCCCCGCCTCGGCCATCCTCCCCGGCCTGGACGAAGCGGCGGTCCTCCTCGCGGAACTGGAGCGGGCGGGGCACCGGTACGTCTCCCTGGTCACGGGCCCCAGCCGGACGGCGGACATCGAGCGCGTGTTGACTATCGGCGTGCAGGGTCCGAGGGCGCTGCATGTTATTGTGATTGGGGAGGGACGGTAGGGGAACAGACGATGGACGATGGACGATCTCTCAGGGGATTGGGGGTCGGGGATTGATACTATTTGCAGCATGATGGGTGGGAGGGGCTGGGATGTGGGATTTCCCATTTTCACCATTTTGGGGGATGGGACGTGCGTGCGGGGAGGAATTTGGGAAATCCGAGCTTGGATACTTTCTGTAGCTTGTGGTTTGCCCGGCAGATTGTGTGCAGGTGGTCTGGGAGATTGCCTGCAGTTGGCCCTGCAGAAAAATCTGCGGGCAACACTTACGAAGCCCGCCTGCGCGGGCTGGGATACCAGATGCCGAGTGGAGTTTAGGGGTTGTTAAGGCACAAATGTTCTATAAACGAATACATTATACAGGAGAATTGGGGGTGGGTTACAATGGTACTTAAGTCCTGTTTTTGGGGAGCTTTACGCGTGGAGTTGCCCTTTGGGGGGTGTGGGTGGAGGTGGGGGGAAAGCCGGGGCATGAGGCAGACGATGGACGACGGACGACGGACGACGGACGACGGGGTAAGGATATGGGTTTCATAACTCTAGCGTCTTTTTGAGTAAGAGCAGCTAAAGGATTTGAGCATGGCGGAGCATGAGCAAAGAGCATCAAGGGGCAAGTCGCCGGGAGCGGGGGGGACCGACCATGATCCGCTGCCGTTTGAGAAGCGGTACAGGCGGGCGCTGGAGAACGCACAACTGCGGCGCAACCTGTTGAACTTCCAGCGCTCCTGGGGGGTGTCGCGGGAAGGGGCTTTCGCGGCTTATGACGAGAACCCCGAGCGGGCGGAGGTCGAGCCGCCGGAGCACCCGGCGACGCACCTGCCGCAGGCCAGGGGGACCGAGGAGTTCCGGGCGATGCGGGACCGGCTGGCGTCCATCAAAGACGAGGTCATCGAGCATCTGCCGGAGTATGTGGACCGCTTCCAGGCGGCAGCCGAGGAGCGGGGGGTGCGCGTCTACCGGGCGGCGGATGCGGAGGCGGCCAATCGCTACGTGATCGACCTGTGCCGCGAGCGGGGCATCACGCACGTGGTGAAGAGCAAGACGATGGTCTCGGAGGAGACCGAGCTGAACGGCGCGCTGGAGGAGCAGGGCATCGAGGCGGTGGAAACCGACCTGGGCGAGTGGATCCAGCAGTTGTCGCACGAGCGCCCATCGCATATGGTGATGCCCGCTATCCATAAGAGCCGCCAGCAGGTGGGCGCGATCCTCACGAAGGCCGCGGGGCGCGAGGTGAGCAGCGAGGATATCGGGGAGCAGGTGGGCGTGGCGCGGACGGAGCTGCGGCGCGATTTCCTGGAAGCAGGCCTCGGGGTGAGCGGGGCGAACGCCCTCATCGCCGAGAGCGGCACGGTGGTGTTCATTGAGAACGAGGGTAACGCCCGCCTGGTGACCACCCTGCCCAAAGTGCATGTGGTGTTCGCGGGCATCGAGAAGCTTGTGCCCGATTATGCAGCGGCCATGCTGCAGTTGCGATTGCTGGCCCGCTCGGCCACGGGGCAGCAAATCACGAGCTACACGACTTTCCTCTCCGGCCCGCCCGAGCCCGGCAAAGAAATGCACATCTTGCTGCTGGACAACGGGCGGATGCGGATGCGGGACACGCCCCTGATCCGCGAGGCCCTGCGCTGCATCCGCTGCGCGGCCTGCGCGGATGTGTGCCCTCCCTACGCGGTGGTAGGGGGGCACGTCTTCGGGCACATCTACTCGGGGGCCATCGGGTTGGTCAACACGCCATTCCACCACGGCCTGGAGGCGGACGCGGGGCCGCAAAGCCTGTGCGTCTCCTGCAACGCCTGCGCCACCGTCTGCCCGGTGGGGATACCGCTGCCGCAGCAGATCTTGAAGGTGCGGAGCATGGTGGTCGAGAAGGAGGGGATGCCCGCACCGGTGCGGGCGGCGCTGGAGGTGTGGGCGCGTCCCAGGGTGGCGGACGCCGCCATGCGGGCAGCGGGCCTGGCGGGGAGCCCGCTGCGGGATGCCGGGTTCACGCGCCTCCAGCGCACGGGGGCGGAGCTGGTCCCGGTCGTGCACCGCCTGACAAGCTGGCGAACACCACCCGCGGTGGCCCGCCGCCCGGCGCGGGACCGCTTGCGGAAGCTAGCTCCATACAGGGGCGCACGCCTTGAGAGCCCGGCCGCTGGACTGCGGGTGGCCTACTTCATCCAGTGCATCACTGATCGCCTCTTCCCCAGGATGGCCCTCTCGGTGGCGCGGGTGCTGGACGCGTGCGGGATAGAGATGGTGGTGCCGGAGGGGCAGCACTGCTGCGGCCTGCCCGCCCTGGACGCGGGGGCGCTGGAGCCCGCCAGGAAGATGGCCCGCCAGACCATAGAGACGCTGGAGCGGGTGAAGGCTGATTACATCCTGACGGGCGGGGCCAGTTGCGCTATTGCCATGCTGCACGACTACGAGAACCTGTTCGCCGAGGAGCCGCTCTGGCAGGTGCGGGCCCGTGTGCTCTCCGAGCGGGTGATTGACTTCACTACGTTCATGGATGGGGTGGCGAAGTTGAGACCGGGAGCGCTGGCCCGGCCCGGCTCGCCTTTTGGGCCGGTGACTTACCACAACTTCTGCCAGTCGGCCAACGTGCTGGGCCTGCACGACGCCCCGCGAAGACTGATAACCGAGGTGTTGGGCCTGGAACTACGGGAGATGGAGGAAAGCTCGGTGTGCTGCGGCTTTGGCGGCTCGACTTCGGTGACGCGCCCGGAGGTGGCGGAGCACATCCTGGCTCGCAAGCTGGAGAACGTTATGAAAACGGGCGCCCGCACGCTTGTGACCGATAACCCCGGCTGCATCATGCACCTGCGCGGCGGCCTGGACGCCCAGGGTGTGCCCGTGCAGGTGCTGCACATCGCCGAGCTGATGGCGGCTCACCTTCCGCCTGGGCGTAGCAGGGGTTAATTGGGGAATCCAGAAAACGCCAAGACGCCAAGACGCCAAGACGCCAAGATATTATTCATCGCAGAGGCGCAGAGGCGCAGAGTCTTCGAATGAATGAATATTAGGGCCGGGAGGCGCTCGCTGGGTTCGGTGGTTGGCGGGCGCTTTGGAGAGGGAACCACCAAGACACCAAGAGCACCAAGACACCAAGAGCACCAAGGCACCAAGACACCAAGAGCACCAAGGAAATAAGGGGACGAACCGCAAAGGCGCTAAGAGCGCAAAGTTCGCAAAGATTTATAAGGGGTCCCCTCTGGGGCTGGGTTTGGATCCGCAGAGGTACATGGAACTGGATTGTTAGTTCTCTGTGCCTCTGTCTTTTGCAGAGACCTACCCTCTACTTGTAGCGCGGTGCTGAGGTGGCGATGAACACGATCTTGGAGATCTGGCCTCTGGTGGCGTTGTTGCCGGGGCGGAACTCCAGGCAGCCTGTGCCGGTGCCGCAGGAGTAGCCGGAGATGATGTTGTGAGAGTATGCGGTTTCTATGTAGGTGTAGAAGGTATCGGTGGTGGGCACGTCCCGG
>JBJMMB010000011.1:0-8918 GCA_045805005.1 Chloroflexia bacterium | reverse complement strand
TCTTGTGCCTGCCCTGTTCCTCTACCCCGCCTTGGTGGTACACGACCAGGGCAGGCACAAGACCTGCCCCTACAAGCGTAATTGCGCCTCCAAGACTGTTTGCATTTCCTTAGCTTGATGCGTAGGGGCAGGCAACGAGGGCCTGCCCCTACAGTTGCATCGTTTCGATAACTTTACAACTAGCACACAGCGCCCCCGCCGGGGGCGCTGTGTGTTTTTGGTGTTCCAACATTACAAGGCACTGAGCCTATTGGTTGGGCACCGCCTTGGTGTCGGTGAGAGTAGTCGAGCACGAGGTGGTCCTGTCGCAGCGGTCTATCTGGTGGGTCTTCTTGTTGACCGTGCAGTGGCCCTCGCCGTACTCTATCCTCAGTTCGACGCGCTGCGAGCGCACATCGTGCGGGAAGACGTAGCAGAAGTCGCCGCCGATTCGGGTATCACCCGGCTGCAAGGTAGATGTGCCTTGAATGCTCATCACGCCTGTGAAGCCGCCGCTGCCTCGCTTGACGAAGAGCTCGGCGGTCCACCTGGCCTGGACCATGCACTCGGAGCGGTTGCTGACCCCGAAGTCCCAGTGGACGGTCTGGTCGGGGTTGCAGGAGATGTTTTCATCTCGGATGCTGACCAGGCCGCAGCCCCGGCATACAGCGGGTGGTGTGGCGGTGCGGGTAGCGGTGCTCGTGGGCGTGGACGTGGGGCAAGCGTTGCGCACGTAGTCCACCAGCAGGCCGGGCGTCAGCGTGGCGGTGTCGCAGGAGAACTGCGTCCAGCGAGTATCGGCGCTCTGCTGCACGCCCGATACCTCGAAGCGGCCGCTGTCGCCGTTCTGGCCGTAGATCACGCGGATTGTGGAGGAGTTCTCGGTGAAGATCACCTCGTAGTTGGCTCCGCTGCCCTGGGCAGGTGAGAAGTAGATGGTGCGCCACTCAACAATGAGCTGGCGGTTGGGCGCGGTGCCCACCGTGGCAGTAAAGATACCGCACGTCGGGCAGGTCTGGCCTCCGCAGTCGACCGTGCACTGGTCGTTCTGGAAGAGGATTATGGAGTAGCGCTCGTTGCGGTCGGGCAGGCAGGCGTTGGCGAGGCTGGCGACCGCCGGGCCGAAGATGAACGCTCCGTTGGAAGTCGCGTAGCCACTGCTGAACGTCTGATCGTAGAAGTTGACCGGGAAGGGGATTTGCACGGTGGTCGCGCAGTCGTCGCAGTGGTTACCGATGTCAACCGTGCCCGGCATGATGGCGGCGGTGCCCGTGGTGGTGGTGTAGTTGAAGCAGGGGCCGGACGTGGGCGTGCGGGTGGGGGTGCCTGTGCGAGTGGCGGTGGGCGGCGTGCCTGTGGGAGTGAAGGTGGGGGTGGGTTGTATGAAGGGCGCGTTAGGCAGCGGCCAGGAGTAGGCCCCGCGGGAGCGCGTCCAGGCCGTGAGGGTGGTAGAGCCCCGGTCGATGGAGAGGTCCCACACCTTGACATTGGGGAGCCCCGCGTTGAACCGGAGCCAGGTGGGCGGGTTGGCCGTGATGTCGTTGGTGTAGTAGAGCCCGAGGTCGCTCCCCGCGAACACCTGCTGAGGGAAGTGCGGGTTGACTGTTATGGTGTTGAAAGGTATGTTGGGCAGGTTGCCCGTCTTGTTGGTCCAGGCCGAGGTGGCGCAGTTGGCGGTGCAGGTGAGCCTGAAGACGTGGCCTGACGCGCCCGGGGTGTTCTGGTCGAAGCCCGCCATGGCGGCGTAGCCTATCAGCGGGTTGCTCGGGTCGATGGCGACGTCGAGCACGGACCGCCCCGGCAGGGCGAAGGTTGTGGTGTCGGTGGTGACGTTGGTCCAGGTGGCGCTGTTGGGCGTGCCCTGGCCCAGGCCGGTGCCGTACCAGACGTAGCCGTCCATCGTGCCCACCATGGCGGTGGTGGAGATGCTTGGCGAGTAGGTTAGCTGGTTGATGTAGCTGCGGCCGGCCACGCCACGCGTGAGGTTCGGGCTGTTCGGGTACCAGCTACTCGCCGGGATGCCGCCCTGCACGGTCTCCCACACGCGCTGGCTGCCCGCGATCAAGTGGGTGCAGCCGGTGGTGGGGTTGCAGTCGTTGGCCGGGTCGTTGGGGTTGCCCCTGAAGATTTCGTAGGGGAAGACGAAGGCGCGAGTCTCGGTGACCCACCCACCCGTGACCGACTGCCGCGGGCCATACGGCCCCTCGACCGACACGTCGATGGAGCCGTTCTGGCTCTCCTGGTACCAGCGTTGGCCGAAGACTGGCTCGATGCGGGCGTACATGCCGTCGCCGCCCTTGCGCACCTGCCATTCCTGCGGGCCGAGGCTGCCGGGATTGCTCCATACGGTGAGCATGGAACCGTTGTCCTGCGCCCCGCCGTTCGCGCCCGGCTGGGGTGCGGTGGCGAAGTTGGCCGTGGTGTCGCCGCCGTAGAACTCTATCGTGTTGAGCGATTGGTTCATCTCGACCCAGGAGGGCTTGGTGGGCGAGATAACGTCGGCATTGCTCGTCACGTAGATGCCACCGTCGTTGCCTTGCAGCAGCATATTGGAGGCGCCGGGTATGTAGCGCGTGTCGTGCTGGTCGACGTGGATGGTCGTGCCGCCGCTGTAGCCGCAGGCCACGTCCCAGAAGCTCGTGCCGCCATCTGTGGACTTCCAGATATCGACGCCGCTCATGTAGATGACGTCGGGGTTGTTCGGGTCCACGTCGATAGCCTGATCGTACCACTGCTGGTTGTATGGGGTCACGGTGCCCGAAGCGCCCTGGCAGTCGACCAGCGCCGCGCCGGTGGCCCGCTGCTGCCAGGTGACCCCGCCGTCGGTGCTGCGCCACAGGCCGAGCAGGGCATTGGTCAGCGCGTGAGACACCTCGGCGTAGATAACGTTGGGGTTGCTGGGGGCGATGGCGAGGTCGATGCGGCCCGGCTTGCCGTTGGCGGGGGTGCCGTTGCCCGTGCCCGCCGGCCAGCCATCGTTCTCGGTGGTGGTGAGGGACCAGTTAGCCGGGCAGCCGCTAGTTGGTATGGTGGCCGTGTAAACCCCGTTGGCCCCGTTGGCGAAGGTGGTGCCGCCGCTGCCGGTGGAGTTGGGGAAGCCCTGCGCGGCCAGGACTGTAGTGCTTGCGCCGTGGTCCTGGAGCAGCACCTCAGTCACGTCCTGGCGCTGGGTCTGGGTGAAGACGTTTGTGTAGCAAGGGCCCGCCCAGGTGTCGCCCGCGTCATACGAGAAGAAGAGACCCGTCTTGGTGCCCGCCACCAGATTGTTGCTGTTGCGAGGGTCTACCTTGATGGCGCTGACCGCCTGGTACTGCCAGCGATAGGCGTTGGGCAGGCTGGGGGCCAGCTCGAAGGTAGGCGTGAACACGTCCGCGCCTTTGATAGCCCAGGAAGCCCCCTGGTTGGTGCTCTTGAGGATGCCGTTGGCGCCGAACACATTGAGGCCCAGGCGGAAGTCGCCGGTGGCCGCGTACACGGTGTCGGGGTGGTTGGGGTCGATGGTCACCTCGTCGATGGCCGTGGTGGAGACGAGCGGGTCGTCGGTCGTGGAGGTCCAGGTAGTGGCGGCCGAGCAGCAGTTGGTGGTCTTCCACACGCCGCCGCCGTCAACGCCGATGAAGGCGATGCTCGGGTTGGCGGGGTTGACCGCGATGGTGTTCACACGGCCCGACACCTTGCCGTAGTTGAAGCAACTCCAGCAGCCGTCGCTCTGGGCGGGGCTGGGGCCAAGCGGGGTGAAGGAGTTGGGGCGCAGGGCGAGCGGGGACTTGCTATCGCCCCGGCTGTAGGCGGGCTGCCCGGCGGGCACTCCGGCCTTGACCTTTCGGTCCTGTTGGGCCGCTTCGAGCAGCCAGGAGCCGTCGAAATAGCCGGTAGGGAAGGTTATGTGCGCGTTCCAGTAGTCTTCGAGGGTGCGTAGCTCTTCGGCGTCGGCGTTCTTAGTCTGGGTTTGGCCGGGGAACCGCCCTGGGATGTAGAGCATGCGGTTGGCCGCTTCGTCCCGCTCGGACTTGAGCTCCGCCTTGGCCGGGTTCACACTCTCGGCGGATTTTGCCGGTTGCGCCACCGTCCCGCCGCGTAAAGTCAACTCGTACCATCGTGCGGAGATGCCCGCCGCGCCAACGGCCAGCAACAGGCCAAGTGCTAATAGCAGCTTGCCTCTTGTAAAGAGAAGCCGGTTCATGGACTCGTCCTTCCTTTCAGATTTGGTTATTCTTGGCGCTCGCTTGGAGACTGCCTGCAACCTCCGCCCGGCGAGTAAATGCGCGGGCTACTCCGGAGCAAAGCCCGCCTTCGCGGGTTATGTGGAGTTGAGCTCAGTCACCGGAGAGCGACTTCGCTCTTTGTGGCCCGCGACCACAGTCGCGAGACAGATCCCGCAGATCGGGTTTCCAGACAGGTTCCTGGGCGTCGTTTTGTGGTGCCTCTGCTGCCCACAGAGTGTTCCCCAAAAGGTTCGCGACGTGTCAGGACGGCGAGTGGGGGTGTCGCAAAGAGGAGGGGGACTGGTTGCCAGCCAGGGTATCTGCTACATGCAATACCTCCTTGGACGTATTGAGTATTGCGTAGAGGAGGAAGGGCAGGGGGTTCAAGCACCCATGCCCTGTTGGCACGGAATACGCAATGATGAGGGAACCGGACGCAGGGGAAAGCGCCATTCCCCCGCGAAAGCAACGGAATAGATAGGTCAATGGGTGCCTAGATATAGATACAATTGAGCGGGCGCTCAGGTTCATTTTCCTTTTCCACACCGCATGGTCCGCGGGCCGCAGGATGAGTATGGAGCAGGCGTGGGACTATGCGCTCCGGCAATGACCGAGATTACGAATTGCGTATCACATATTGCCTATTACGTACAGATACTAATGCAAAATCCGTAATAATCTAAAGCACTATTGACATCCCTGTGCTCACGTTGGTACACTTCCGAGACTCTGACAGCTTTATAGCCTTGCATTGTATAAGCGTCGTTTCAGCATGCCTGCTAGCCAGGTATACCTCACGCCTGTCAGGGGAAAAGGACACCAATTGCATAGTAAATCAGGAGTTACCGGATTCAGGAACTGGAGCTATCTACTCTTCTCACTGGGATTACTGCTCGGCACCGGCCTCTTAGCCGGCCCCGCCTTTGCCGCAAATACTGCCTCAAACCCGCAGGCTCCCGACTCACCCCTAGCGACGGCCACCGCCACCCCGACAGCAAGAATAATTGGGCATGCCACCTGGCAGGGACGGCCAGCACAACCCAACGCATTACAACAATTGCCCGTCACGCTGACGCTCAAATCGGCCACAACTGAGACTAATTACCCTGTACAGAACACGGACAGCAGCGGCTTCTTCACCTATACCATCACGGGCCTTCCGGACGGCCTCTACACCTGGCGGGTGCGCGGGCCGCAATACCTGGCCGCGTCGGGCACGACTAACCTCGGGGGCTCCTCGGTAGTCAGGGTGGAGATGGGCCTCTTGAGAGGCGGGGATTGCAACGGCGATAACATCATAACTGTGGGCGACGTGACCATCCTCAAGAGCACCTACGGCAAGTCGAGCGGCCAGCCGGGCTACGACCCAAGAGCCGATTTCAACGGCGATGACCGCGTGGATGCCGGGGACCTGGCGGTTCAAGGCGTGAACTTTGGCAGGGCCGGCTCCCCACCGCCAGGGCCGGTGAGCGGCCCCTGCCCGATCTTCCCCGCGAACAACTACTGGCACAAGGACATCAGCCTGGCCCCGGTGCATACTCTATCCGACCAGTATATAACGGCCCTCGGCCCCACCTACTTCCTGCACCCCGGTTTCGCCTCGGGCACCTGGCAGGGCGAGACCATCGGTCTGAAAATCACCCACAACTACTCGCCCACCCCTGTGCCCATTAACTTTACGCAATACCCCCGCAATTCCGACCCCGGCCCCTACCCCGTGCCCACCAATGCCGCCATACAGGGTGGCCCCAACTCCACGGGCGACCGGCACGTGGTCGTGGTGGACGAGGTGAACTGCGTCGAGTACGACATGTACCACTCGTATCCCAACACGGACGGCTCCTGGAACGCAGGCAGCGGAGCCAAGTGGAACCTCGGCTCGAACGCGCTGCGTCCCTACGGCTGGACCTCCTCCGACGCCGCGGGCTTGCCCCTGGCCCCGGCGCTCATAACCTACCAGGAAGTGGCGGATGGGGCTATCAACCACGCCATGCGCTTCACGGCCATGAACATCCAGTACCAGAACATCGCCTGGCCCGCCCGCCACACGGACGGCCAATCTACTGACCCCAATGCCCCGCCCATGGGCACCAGACTGCGCCTCAAAGCGAACTACGACATCTCACAATTCTCTCCAACGGTGCAAACCATACTACGCGCCCTCAAGAAGTATGGGATGGTGCTGGCCGACAGCGACCAGAGCAACCAATTTGACATAGGCGGAGAGCCTGACTCGCGCTGGAACGACGCCAACCTGGTCTCCAGCCTACAAACTATCCACGGCAGCGACTTCGAGGTGGTCGATATGTCGGGCTACATGGTCGACCCGAATAGCGGGGAAACGAGGTAGAACCGGGGCTCAGGGGCAGTCGGCAGTCAGCAGTCGCCAGTCGTTGCTGACTACCTAACTGTCGCGCCCGCTGGATGGAATCCAGTGAGCGGTGATATACTTCAGCACCCAGTGGAGGGGTAGCACCACCAGATTAGACGAATACGTGGATAGACAATCAGGGGGGGAATACAATGGACAGCAATAAGAGCCAGAATAAGACGGTTGACGCTAAGGGCAAGATAGCTATGCTGCGAGGGCTGCGGCAGGTGCGGCAGTTCAGCCCGGAGCCGGTGCCCGACGAAGTTGTGAACGACATCCTGGAGGTTGGGCGCTGGACAGGTAGCGGCATGAACCGCCAGCCCTGGGAGTTCGTGCTGGTGCGCAACCAGGACACCCTCAAGCAGATCGCCCAGGAGGAAGCAGCGGGCTCGCACCTGGCCGGGGCCAACTTCGCGATCTTTATCCTCATGCCGAGCGATGGTGGGGATATCGAGACCTTCGATGAAGCCCGCTTGACCGAGCGGCTCATGCTTGCCGCCGCGGCACACGGGGTGGGAGCAGGCATCTGGTGGGTGAGGAACGACGGCGAGGTCGCCAGGCGCGTCCTGGGTATCCCCGAGGAGCGCCGGGTACGCACCTCCATCGGCTTCGGCTACCCCAGCGAGGAGGCCATCAGCCGCCCGAAGAAGCCCGACGCCCGCAAGCCCCTATCTCAGATTGTGCACAGGGAAAAATATTGATTAAATTTGCAATTTCTGGGAACATCCTATACAATAGGCCGTTGCCATTTCCGATTGTGACCGGTGCCCACCCGCGATACGATTCGCGGCCCGGCTGAATAGAGTAGTACCACATTAATATAGACCGGAGGTCTATTCCGCGCTTAGACCGGAATGCAGACCTGCCGGATGCGCTTCTCCCGGCTATTACTTTCCGCGCCTGGCGCTGGGCGCCGTTTGTGATTCCCTTATCACGGGTTAGCGCAGGGAAAGGGATTCGTAATGTCACCAGGAGTAAGAGCACGAGCGAACGTATGGCTGCTGCCCCTATCTAGTTTGGCCCTCATGTTTATCCTTGGAGGAACCGCCCTGGCAGGCGGGGCTCCGTCGGGGGATCTTCAGGCGCCACATGGTCAGTTGGCGAGGACCAATCAGGCGGCCCCCAGCGCAAGGGCCAGTGGGCCGGCCACTACCGCTGCCCAGGCAAACAGCGCCACAAACCGGCCCAATCGCACTGCTCAGGTCTGTTCGGTCAGCGACGCGAAAGGGTATCTGGCCCCCGAAGCGGGCTCGCCCCCCAGCGGCGGGACCATCCGCGTGGGCGACCGCATCACCCTTGACTTGATGCTCAGATCGGGCGCGTACAACGTCGCTGACGCGCAGAGCTACCTGCACTTTGATGCCACACGCCTCCAGAACGTCGATGCAAACGCGGGGGGTTGTGTGGTCACGAACACCGTGACTGCCGACACGACAGGGGCCTTCGACACGGCCCTGGAAAACGAGGTGTGCAACGGCCCATCCCCCTGCGTTTTTCGGATGCTCACCTACGGCCCCGGCGACGTCTCGTTTGCATCGGGAGCCAAGAGCCGCCCGCCCTATAACGGCCCTGATTTCCGGGTAGCGCTCATCGGTCTCTGTGCGACCGCAGCCGGGGACGCGGTGATCCACTGGGACTTCGCCCCACCCGCGCCCTCCACACGCGACAGTCAGATCGTTGACGATAACGCAAACGTTGCCAGCAACGACAACTGCTACGTCGACTACCTGATTCACATCGTGAGCACCAACCCCACCCCTACCCCCACGGGCACGCCTCTACCGTCGAGTTCGTCTCTGATGGTGGGCCACGTGACGTGGCAGTCCCGCGCGGCGCAGCCGAACCCGATGCAGCAAATGCCCGTCACTCTCACCCTTACAGGCGGAGCTACTCAGGTTGACTATCAATCGCAGCTCACCGACGCCGGGGGCTACTTCACGGTGCCCGTGGGCGGCCTGCCCAGCGGCACTTACAACTGGCGCGCCAAGGACCCCCAATACCTGTCGGTCGCGGGCTCCGTTACCCTCTCCGGGGGTCCGCAGACTGCCGCCGAAATGGGGCTCATGAGGGCGGGGGACGCCAGTAATGACAACACGGTGAACCTCAACGACTTCATTATATTGAAGACCACCTTCAACTCGACCACTGACCTGAGAGCGGACTTCAACGGCAACCGCCTGGTCGACGTTGGCGACTTCGCGGCACTGAGGATAAACTTCGGCCAGGGCGGGGGCGTTCCGCCGGGGCCTTGAAGTTAGCTTAGCCGCCTCGGAATGTGAGGAGCACATTCCGAGGCGCCGCACACTGCCCTTTTACAAAGGCTGAAAATAAAGATCGATTGTTAGCGAACTCATATTGTCCAC
>JBJMMB010000010.1:0-5373 GCA_045805005.1 Chloroflexia bacterium | reverse complement strand
TGTACGGGACGGCCGCGCAAGCCAAGGCCGGTGGAACACCTGGGCAGGTCAATCTCCTGGCCAGCGCGGCCGGCAGTGCGACGGGGCACCGGTTCACCGACGCGGCCAAGGTGAACCGCTTCAGCGTGACGGCAGTGGCAGGCGCGAGTGGCGGCGGCCCAAGGACGGTATGAGAGCAGCGTTGAGGCTGTGCTGCCGGTCATCGCGCCTACCTTCCTGCTCCTCCTCTTCCGTGATACGATTGTGAGCTTGCAGGACAACTTCGCCCCCGCCCTCCTGGTGACCAAAGGCGGGCCGCACTATGCTACCCTGTTCCTCCCCCTGAAAATCTATATCGACGCCTTCCAGAACTTCAAATTCAGCTACGGGGCGGCGATGATCTGGGTCCTTTACGGGGTTACGGCCGTAATCGTCCTATTGCAGTACCTGACGACGAAAAGGTGGAGCGAAGCCGCCTATGACTAGCCAGGCGGGCTCCACACAAGGAGCCAGGGTCCGTCCTCCCCGTGCGCGACTGCTAGTGTGGCACGTGCTAATGGTTGTTCTCACCGCGCTCTTCCTGGTGCCTCTGGCTTCCATGCTGATCGCATCGCTGCGCCTGCCGGGGCTGCCCCCGCCACGCGGCATCGAGTGGCTGCCCAACCCGCTCACCTGGGGCAACTACGGGCAGGTATTCCAGGTGGTGGAGCTCGGGCGATACGCCCTCAATACCCTCACGGTCGAAGTCCTGGCGGTGCCGGCAACCCTGCTCTTCGCCTCCTGGGCGGGTTTCGCCCTCTCGCAGCTGCCCTTGGGCTTCGCCAGGAGGGTCATTGCTGCCTCGCTGCTGCTGCTACTCCTGCCCGAGACGGCTCTCTGGGTGAGCCGCTTCATCCTCTACAAGCAGGTGGGCCTGATAGACACGCCCTTCGCCCTCGCCGCGCCCTCGCTGCTCGGCACTTCCCCACTCTACATGCTCATCTTCTACTGGACGTTTCGCCGGGTACCGCGCGAGACCTGGGAAGCGGCCAGGCTTGACGGGTCGGGAGCCTTTCGCGCCTGGTGGTCCCTGGGGGTGCCCGCCGCGAGGGCCGCATTCGCGGCGGTGGGAGTGCTGGCTTTCGTCTACTACTGGCGTGAGTTCAACGAGCCCCTGCTCTACATCCAGACCATCCAGAAATATACTTTGTCCGTGGGCCTGGCGTACCTGGAGCAACTGGACCCAACCAACTGGCCGCTGCTCATGGCCGGCTCATCGCTCATCACCGTGCCGCTCATCGCGGTCTTCCTCCTCGCCCAGCCCTTCTTCCTGGAACCATTGGAGCGGCGCAGCCCGGTCGCCACCGAGCCCGACAACGAAGGCGCGGAGCCCACATAATTTGTGCTCCACGCCTCGTGCGTATAGAGGGGTGCAGGGTTCTCCCTGCCTTGGCGGCTGGTGGCGCCCCTAACTCTTTCTTACTGCCAGGCCCGCTCGCCGCCGCCCTTGTAGTCCTCGTAGGCCTTCTTCAGACCGAGCAGGACCTCCGCCGTCGTCTCCAGCAGCGCCTGAGCCTTGGGCTCCTGTATCTGGTTGATATCGCTGCGAACCTGAGCCGCAAGCTCGTCAAGCGACCTCGCGGTCGATTCGAGAACGTTGCGAGCGCTACCGGTTAGCGGGGTGTTGTTTGAGCTCTGTGTGGACATTGTGTTGCCTCCTGGTTCTGCTAAAGAATATTCTTTGCATCTACCATCCGTAGATTAATATTATCATACCAGATACTTTTCGAAACGTCCAATCAGGAAAACCACACAGGCGCTCAGGAATCGGGATGGAAAAGGCGCTGCTACTGCTACCAATATTCCGGTCGCTTGCAAAGAACGGATGACTTTGCACCCGTCACTTACATTAATCGGTGTGCGGCCAGGAATATCAAGGAACTTATATACGCCTCGCGAGAATATCGAATAACATTTTAGGCAAACAACGCCTCATCTGCTATGATGTCAGCGTTGAAACGAAGCGTGCGGGTCCGAAGCAGTAACCCGACCGCCGCGCCAAGGAAACCAAATATTCCGAGGGTCGCTTTCGACGGCATGGCCGGGCTGCACCCCAGCTCTTGCAACCGGCACCTGGTCGCTTGCCGTAAGTCTGGCTTAGACAGGACGGGCTTCAGCAAGGCGGGGCGCCACCCGCGGATCAGGTGTAAGCAGGTCCGCGTTACCTGCCGTGGGGGTTACTCCTTCCCTCCCGCGGCAGGGGCGCGAATCTCGAGCGCCAGGACAACCATAGGAATCTCTTCCTTTCCCGTGAGCACAGAGAGACCACTACTCCCCGGTGGTCTCTCTGTGCGTAGTGTGCGTTGCCGGCAAGAATCGTGGATCGAACCCCGCATGGTCCAATATCCCGAGCAGAATCACACTCCAGGCCTTCTAACGCAAGGCCGCTGGCCTGGAAATGGCTAGGAAGTCCCTACAAATCGACGGCCTTCCGGGCCACGAAAATCATCCTCTCGCTCTCATCCCCGTATTCGCCCAGCTCATAGTCCCCATACACCTTCTCCAACCTGTAGCCCGCCCTCTCCAGCAGCAACTGCATCTCATACCTTCCGGTCCAACGGAACATCTGCGGCTCGGTCAAGCGCCGGAGGGTGCCGTCCTCGGCTTCCAGGTCGTAAATGGTCTGTACATGATGGCTCTGCGTGGAGGGCTCCTCGTATCCCGTCACGAACTTGTGTAGCGTGGCCCGGCTCTCCTCGTCGGGATACGAGCCCTGGTATACGACTTCACCCCCGGAGGGCGGCAGTAGGTGCCGCATGGGAGGCGTCAGGTCCACGATCAGGATGCCGTGCCCCACCAGCAGTTCACACGCTGCTCGTAGCATCGCCATTTGGTCGTCCGTGGTTCGTAGATACGCGAACGTGTTGAGAGCGCAAAAAGCCATGTTGAACGCCCCATCCGGCACGTCCCCCAGGTCGCGCATATCGGCCTGCACGAGCCTCACCTGCTCCCGCGCCCCATTCGCCTCGGCCCTCGCCGCGCACACCTCCAGCATCCCCTCGGACCTATCCACCCCCACCACGCGGAACCCCGCCCCGGCCAGCGCCACCAACACCCTCCCCGTCCCACACCCCAATTCGAGCACCGGCAACTCTCTCTCCCCATCAAGAGCCCCCGCATACTGCACGTAGAAGTCAACATCCTCAGAATACGCAGCATACTCCAGGTCGTAATAATGGGCCAGTTGCCTATCTCGATCCATGGGAACTCGTAAAACGTAAGACGTAATAGTGGCAGGCGCATTTGGTTAAGGATTACCAACCGGCTACGCCCACTTCCCTTACGTTTTACGCACGCTTCGCCTCCTCCCACACCACCGCGGCCAACCGCCGGTATCCCTTCGTGCTGGGGTGAAAATGGTCGGGCGACAGGTATTCGGGGTGGTCCAACACCTCCGCGCTAACCGGGAACAGGTCGACCACCAGCACGCGGTCGCCATGGGTCGCCGCCGCCTCGGCCATGGCCGCATTCCACTGCATCACCCCACCTCTAATCAGCTCCTGTTGTTCCGAGCCGGCGTGGCTTAGCAAGCTGATGTCCGGCAGGTTGAGCAGCATCACCCTGGCTTCCGTTTCGCTCGTTAGCCTCTCCAGGGCCGCATGCAGGTCCTCTATGTACGAGGTGAGGGTCACTCCGCCCGTCGCGTCGATCACGCAGTTCCACAGGGTCACCAGGTCGGGCCTCGCCGTGATGGCCTGGGGCACTTCCACCGTGTTGGCCTCGCGCAGGGTTATGCCGCTCCTCCCCAGGCGCACCAGCCTGCTGCCCGGCGGCAGCTTCCCGTGCAGGACGTTTACCCAACTCTCCCCCGCCGGGTCCTCCGCCCCCACACCCACCACGTCGGAAGCCCCGATAGCCGCATACGTAATCGGGTCGCCGGCTGCCGGGTCATCGCCTCCACCGCCCGCTTCGTCAGGAGCCGCCGCGGGCCGGCGCACCGCCCACGCCCACACAAACACCGAGAGGACGATCACCAGCACAACCACCCCCATGAGCAGAGGCGAAACCACCCCTGGCAACTGCTGCCGGAGCAGCCATCCGCCCTGCACGTAGAACGCACAAAACGCAAGGCAGAAAGCAGTAGCCGTGCTCCCTGCTTTCTGCCCCTCGCCAACTCGACTCTGTCCGCCCACCGGCCCGCTACTCACGCAGGGCCGCTCCGATGATAATCAAGCCGATCCCCCCGGTTGCGGTCAGGATCACTATAGTGCCGGGCAACTCTGCATTCTTATTGCCGGTGACAGCGTAAAAGAGCAATATGCCGGGCATCACCAGCAAGAGCAGCGCCCCTACCACTATGGCCGCCATCGATAATATCCTGCGCGTCGAGCCTCCTGGCGCGCGATCTGAACTCATCAAGTGCCCTCCGAGAGCAAAGCTAATCGTTCCATCAAGTATAATACTTGAAGTTGACAGCATTATTGCACACCACGCCCGAGGGCGTCAATCAGGAGCCCCACCCTTGATAGCCGGCCAACCCGACATCCGCGCCAGGATCGAGCAGCTCAAGCTGAGCGACAACGGCTACAGGCGGCAACTGGCGCTGCTCAACGTCAGCCCCGAGCGGCGCGAGCGCCTGGATATCGACGTACGCCTCCTCCAGGAGGAGATCGCAGCCCTGGAGAAGCTAGCCCAGCTCAGGCGCATTGAGCCCGATCCCCAGAAGGTGGAGGCCGCGGTCCGGGAGCGGCTCGACTCTCTACACACCCGCATGTCCGCGGACCTCGCCCTCGCTCATCTCACAGAAGAGGAACGCGAGCTAACCTCGGGCGAGGTCAAGGGCCTCCTCTGGGCCCTGGGCGAAGACCCCCTCACCGCAAAGATGCGCCAGCTCATGCCCCCACGCGACCCATCGGACACCGGCCGCACCGACCGAGCCGCCGCCAGCATCCTTCTAAACACCCTCCAGGAAGCCCCCGACGCCGAGTCCCGCGCCAGTGCCGCCTACGAGCTGGGCAAACTCAAGCCGCCCCAGGTAATACCCGTCCTGGCCCGCGCCCTCGAAGACGACCCCCTCGTCGCCGAAATCGCCCTCCAGGCCCTCTCCACCTTCGCAGAAGCGGAACTACGCGAGGCCGGTCTGCCGGAGGAAGTCATAGCCCGAATCCTGCTTGGCCGCCCGTAAGCCCACCCTCGCAACCCGACCTGACCCGACTAGGCGGCCCGCGAAGCGCCCCAGGGTCGCTACGCCACCGTCCCTAATCACCCAGCAACCACGCCTCAGCCGCATCTCTGTCCCCAAACAGCCGGAAATCGCCTCCCCGACTCTCTTCGCCAGCCATCTCTCGGAACTTGGTGCTCTGAGGCGACCCATCCGGCGGCACCACTACCGCTACCCTTATACGGTAGTTCCTG
>JBJMMB010000009.1:0-4406 GCA_045805005.1 Chloroflexia bacterium | reverse complement strand
GAGACGCAGAGGCGCAGAGTACCAATAGTAAAGATCTCTGCGCCTCTGCGTCTCTGCGGTTCTAAACCCAAAATTACTTGGTGCCCGCTGGGATGAGCTTCGTGCCTTGGTGGTTCGGTCACTAAAGAGCCCGCCAACCACCTAAGCTAGGAAGCGCGACTCGGTCTGCCAATTCAACAAAATCTTGGCGTCTTGGCGTCTTAGCGTCTTGGCGTCTTGGCGGTTTCTTAACAATATGTCGACCCACACTTTATAGTAGCCGTTGGAGGGTGGGGTAATCAAGCTCGGTCAGGCTCTCGATCAGGGCGTCCGCCTCCGCGAGGTCTTGCTCTTCGTTGAAGCCGTTGCGGAAGCCGATACAGAACATCCCCGCCCGCCTGGCCGAGAGCACCCCGTTCGTGGAGTCCTCGATGGCGATGCACCCCCGCGGGTCCACGCCCAGCCTCTCCGCCGCGCGCAAGTAGATGGCGGGCGACGGCTTGCCCTCCCCGTTCAACTCGTCCGCGCTCACGATCACCTGGAACCGCCCTCTCAGGTCGAACCGGTCCACCACAATATTGATCCAGCTCACCGGCGAAGACGAAGCCAGCGCTACCGGCACCCCGCGCGCATTCAACTCCCCAACCAACTCAGCGAAGCCGTCCATCAGCGACACCCTATTCCTGTATATGTCGCTAGCCATCTCCTCGTACAGCTCCCCAAAACGCACCCTGCTCAGTTTTAGCCCATACTCCCCCATAAGCATATCGTACAGGCTCCGCTGGCTCAATCCAATAATCTTCCCCTGGTCCGCGCTGCTCCACGCAGGCACCAGCGATTGCAGGAAGAACCCCTCCACTGACTTCCAGTGAAGCTCGCTGTCCACGATAACTCCGTCCATGTCGAAAATGAGAGCTTGCATACCTAAAGCGTAAAACGTAAAACGTAAGGCGTTAGGGGAAGTATAAACTAAAGGCCCAAAACTAAGTACGCCAACCGCCATTACGTTTTACGTTTTACGAGTCCCCCTACCGGAACCAGGGCGAGGCCCTCAGCTTCCTGCGCTTGGGCGCTTCCTTCTCCCGGCCCGGGTCCTCCCGGTCCGCTCCGCCCCCGTCGTCCTTTCGCGGTATGCCCTGTTGCTCTCGGGCTTCCTCGGTGACTGGCTCCGCATTCTCGTCAGGTGTCACCCGCGACCCGTATTTGTTGGTGTACACCTGGGTGAATTCCGCGCCGAAGAGGAATATCTGCGCCGAGTAATACATCCACACCAGCACGACCACGAATGTGCTCGCCGCCCCGAACGACTTGCCCACGCTGCCGCTGCTCAGGTAGAGCGCCAGCCCGAACTGCCCCACCAGGAACAACAACGCGCTAACTGCCGACCCGATCATCACGTCGCTCCAGCCGATCTTGATGTCGGGCAAATACTTGAACAGCAGGGCGAACACCGCCGCGATCACAAGGAACGTAATGACGTAGTTCAGGATTTGCGCGAACATATCGCTGCCCGGCAGTATACTCTTCAAGAACGCGCCAAACGCGGCGACCCCCGCGCTTATCACCAGCGACACTAGCAGCAAGAACCCGGTGCCCAGCACCATCGTGAACGACAGGAAGCGGTCCTTCAGCATGGCCGCGATCCCCAGCCCAGGCTTCGGCTGGACCTCCCATATCGTGTTGAGCGCGTCCTTGAGCTGCCCGAACACCCCCGCCGCGCCCACCAGGAGGATCACCAGCCCGGCAACCGTGGCTATGATGTTCGATCCGCTCTTGTTGGCGTTGTCGATGGTGGTGTTGATCACGTCCTCTGCGCCCGAACCGACCACTCCACCGATAGTGCTCGTGATCTGCCGCCGGGCGTCCTTGAACACGATGCTGGCAATGGAAGTGACGATCAGCAGCAAGGGGCCGAGCGAAAAGACGGTATAGTACGCCAACGAAGCCCCCAGCCGGGGCGCTTTATCTTCATTCCACTCTTTGAACGAGTCCTTGAATAGCCCGAAGATGGCTTTTGGATTCATGGAATGGCTCCTTTCTGCCATCTCTCTGTGCAAACTACGTGCCGTGGGCCGCCCAGATTCACCGCACGCTCACGCCCATTATCCTTGTACTCGGCGCACCACCCTTCACGTTTCACGTTTCACGCCCATATGCTATAATGTTGCACTGAGCGCCCGGTCTCACCCTCTTCCATCCTGGCACACCTCGTGCTCACGTAAATCCCCACCTATAGATACGGACCGCTCCAAGTAGCGGCCCCACCCTGATCCACAGGGGCATGCCAGGCGGGCGGCCCTGTGGCGGCGATCCTTTGCCAAACAGACAACCCCACATAAGGAGAAACCAAAGTGAAGATCGGTTTACAGGTCCCCAGTTTCACCTGGGAGGGCGGAGATGCCCGGCTCGGCGAGACCTTTGGCGCCATCGGAAGACGCGCCGAGGACGCAGGCTTCGACAGCATCTGGGTCATGGACCACTTCTTCCAACTGCCGGGCATCGGCCCGGCCGAGTGGCCCATGCTCGAGGGCTACAGCGCCCTCTCTTTCATTGCCGGACAGACCTCGCGCATCAAGCTCGGCACCCTGGTCACCAGCGTCACTTACCGCCACCCTGGCGTACTGGTCAAGACCGCCACCACCCTCGACGTCCTCTCCGGCGGCCGCTCATACTTCGGCGTAGGCGCGGGCTGGTACGAGCGCGAGCACCAGGGCCTGGGTGTGCCCTTCCCACCCCTCAAGGAGCGCTTCGAGCGCCTCGAAGAAATGCTCCAGATCGCCCACATGATGTGGTCGGGCGAGGTCGGCAAGTACTCAGGGAAGTATTACCAGCTTGCCGAAACCCTCAACTCGCCCCAGGTGCTCTCCAAGCCCCACCCGCCCGTCATGATAGGCGGCACCGGCGAGCAGAAGACGCTCCGCTTCGTGGCCAAATACGGCGACGCCTGCAATCTCTTCTTCCGCATGGGCGACGACGTGCTCAAGCATAAGCTCGACGTACTGAAAGGCCACTGCGACGCCGAGGGCCGCCCCTATGAGGAGATCGAGAAGACCACGCTGGGCACCCTTACCGTCACCCGCCAGGGCGGTGACGAAAACACCCAGACCCCACAGGAGGCCATAGACTACTTCGGACGCAACGCCGAGATGGGCCTGGACCACGCCATCGTGAACATGGGCAACGTCGACGACCCCGAGGTCTTGCAGATATTCAAAGAGGAGATCGTGCCCGCCGTACATGCCATGAAGGTGGCGGGCCGCTAACCCGATCTGGGCGTGCCCATTCCCCCCACATCAGAGGACCGGAGCTTAGTAGAACGAAAGTGCCGGGCCCCGGTCCCCTGATGTCTAACAGGTGTAGAGCAATTACCCATCCGAGCATAAAGCGTGCCACAGAACGTAAAAATAGCGGTAATAAGGGACATAATCATGTTATCTGACGAACTTAGGGACTTCCTCAAAGAGCACAGGTTTGCCGTTCTCGCCACCATCAACCCCGACGGCACCCCCCAGCAAAGCGCCGTCTGGTACGAGCTTCGCGACGACTCCATAGTCATGAACACCCGCGCGGGCAGGGTCAAAGAGCGCAACCTCCTGCGCGACCCGCGCGTGTCTTTCTGCGTCGTAGACGGGTACCGCGCCCTCACCCTCGTGGGCAGCGCCACCCTCGACTACGAGCCCGCCACCTCCCAGGCCACAATCAGGGCTCTCGCCATCCTCAACCACGGCGCCGAAAAAGGCACAAAAATCGCCGATGAAACCTACGCCAAGCAAAAGCGCCTCAACATACAGATGACCATAGAGAAAGCCATTCCCTACGGCTTCTAACCCCACCCCCTAGCGCATAATCTACCTGGAGGCTCGTAACCTCACCGTCCACACATGCAAAATCCAAAATCGAACATCGAAAATCCATAATCGATAGCGGCGCTCGCCGGTGGCGTCGGCGGCGCCAAGCTGGCAAGCGGCCTCCAGGCCGCCCTCCCCGAGGGCTCCCTCGCCGTCATCGTCAACACCGCCGACGACTTCCGCCTCTGGGGCCTCCACATCTCCCCCGACCTCGATACCGTCATGTACACTCTGGCCGGCCTCGCCAATCCCGAAACCGGCTGGGGCCTCGCCGGGGACACCTGGGACGGCCAGGAAATGCTCGCCCGCTATGGTCGCGATACCTGGTTCCGCATCGGCGACATGGACATGGTCACCCACGTCCACCGCACCCAACTGCTGAGCGAAGGCCGCTCCCTCACCGACGCCACCCAGGCCCTCGCCTCCTCCCTGGGCCTCCGCACCCGCATCCTCCCCATGTGCGACCAGCGAGTGGAGACCGTTGTCGAAACCCCGGACGGCACCCTGGCCTTCCAGGACTACTTCGTCCGCCGCCGTCTCTTCGATTGATTGTAAGTGGTTTGTTTAGTGTTATTGTTT
>JBJMMB010000008.1:0-2486 GCA_045805005.1 Chloroflexia bacterium | reverse complement strand
TTTGCTAAGCGCCGGATGGCCCCTTATGCTGAACGCATTGCTGGTAGGGCTGTTTTTCAGGGTGGACCAGTTCATCATCAGGGCCGATACGACCGGGTTGGACGTTGCGCGCTACGAGGCGGCGTACCGATTCCTCAATTTTGTGCTGCTGATTACCCCCGCGGTGACGCTGGCGTTGTTCCCAAGGATGGCCCGGCACGCAGCCACGGACCGGCCCCGGCTGGCGTATGAATACCGGTTCGCGCTGAAGGTCCTGCTGCTGCTGTCGGGGCCAATCGTAGCTTTGACCGTGTGGTTCGCGCCGCTGCTGATCACGGTGGTGACCGGCGCGAAGGCGGACTACCTGCCGGAGTCGGCGGTGGCTCTGCAAATCTTGATCTTCTTCCTGCCTTTCAGCTTCGTGAACGGACTGACACAGTACGTGCTGATCGCCCTGGACCGGCAGCGACTGATCACATGGGCTTTCGCGGCCACGGTGGTATTCAATATCGCGGCGAACCTGGTGCTGGTGCCAGCGTTGGGCATCTACGGGGCGGCGCTGGCTACGGTGCTGAGCGAGTTGGTGCTGCTTGGGCCTTTCTTGATGTGGACGGCGCGGGAGATCGGGCCCGTGAAGGCAGCGTGGGCACTGAAGCCACTGGCCGGAGGGCTGGCCGCCGGGGTGTTGGGGTGGGTCCTGCGCCCACTCGGGGAAACGTGGAACGCCGGTTGGGCCGAGGCGGCACTGTATTTGGGGGCGGGGCTGCTCCTGGCGGCGGTCTACGCGCTGGTGGTATGGGCCATGCGGCCATTCACGGAAGCCGAGCGCGCCACACTGGGCAGAGCTTTGCTGAGACGATAGATAAGGGTCAGGGTCCGGGGCTGCGCGTGGGGGCGGGAACCGGCGTATTGGTGGGGCTTAGCGTGGCGGTGGGTTGGGGAGTACTGGTAGGGGTGGGCTGACCGCAGGCTGTTCTAGCGCCGGAAGTTGCGTCGGAGTCACAGTTGCCGTGGCTACCGTCCAGTTGGAACCTGACCTTGATATTGGCGGCATCGGAGGGGAAGTCGAAGCAGAGGATGCCATCAACGGAACCGGTGCCACCCGCGATATCAGTTGAGCCATGGTCTGTGCTAACGATCTGGTAGCCGCCTCCTCCTCTGCGGCTCAGGTAAAGCTCAGCGGTCCAGGATACTGAGCCCAAGCCGGAGCCATCGTTCTGCACAGTGGCCGACCAGTTGACGCAGGTATCCGAAGAGCAGGAGATATCAACCCGTATTACTTGTAGCTGGCAAGCGACCTGAGTGGGTGGAGGCAATGGTGGTGATGTGGGCGTACCGGTCGGGGGCTCCGGAGTCCTGGCGATTTGCGGTGTGCCCGTGGGCGCCTGGGTCTGCGTTGGAGAGGGCTGAGCCAGAGCAGTCGTGGTGGGTGAGACCTGAGGGGCCGCCGGGGTAGTGGTGGGCGTTATCTCCCTGGCGTGGGGCGTGTTAGTGGGTGTTGCCGGCTCGCGGGTAGGAGTGCGATTAGACGCGCCACCACTGGAGGTAGTGGGAGTGCTGAGGGGGGTGGCACTGTTCTCGGCTATGTAGGTGGCCGCGGCGGTGGCGACGGTAGTGCCGGCGGGGGCTGGAGGAGAGGTGGTTTCGGTGGTGGAGGCGGGCGCAGCGCTGGGCATGGCTGTGACGCCGGAGGTGGGTGCAGGGGCCGGACTGCCCGGCCTCGTCACGATTGACGAAGGCCGAGGCGGGGTGGTTGCGGCAGACACCGTGGGTGGGACGACCCTGGTGCGCCTGGGCGGTGGGCTGGGCTCGGCGTAGGCGAACGTGGTCTCGGTGACATCTGCTGTCGCCTGTGGGGCGGGAGTTGGGATGTTATTGGCGTTTTGGGTGTTGTTATCCGCCACAACCGTTTGGGTGCCGCCGGTCCCTACGACCTGGCCGCTCCCCCGTGGAGGGGTGGAGGTGCCCAGGGCCACGGGGGGCACCTGGGGGTTGGGTATGATGCGCGGGTCGACCCCTGCGGCCTGGAGAGCGCCGGAGGCTACTTTGTTCAGGTCGCGCGCCTCTTCGACCGCTTTCGCAAGGTTGTCTTTGATGGGAGAGGGCGCACCGGCCGCGCTATGGAGGGTGGCAAGGGTATGAGTGCCTGCCAGGCTCTGCACGAAAAGCTGAACGGCGACCTGAGACTTAGCGCTGTCGGGTACCTGCTTCAGGGCATCTGTGCTCACGTTTTCGTGGTAGTTGAAGTTATCGAGGGCCTTGGTTGCCTGCTCCAGCTTACCGGCCTGAGCCATTGCCTTGACCTCCTGGATCCTGGCCTGTGCAAGGGAGGCGTGGCGGAGGGCGAGGTTGGTGGGATCGGTCTCGAACTGGAGGGCGAAGTTCTCGGTGGTAAGCTTCACGTCGTAGAATGGGCTGTCGGGTTGTGCGGTGGATGCTGACGACCAGATGAAGGCGTCCAGCGCAGCCGCTGCGTCGACGGCAGCCAGTACGACGCGGTTGAAGGT
>JBJMMB010000007.1:0-12837 GCA_045805005.1 Chloroflexia bacterium | reverse complement strand
GGCCCGCAGGGTCAGGGCCGCGACGGCTGCGGGGCATACGCTGCTCCTCGCGGGGGTGACCATGGGGGGCGGGCCGGGAGCCTGGGCGGTTGAGGAGCATATCAAGGCGGGCCTGCCGGTCTATGCCACTCCCGACGCGGGGCGGACGTTCGACGACGACCTGGAGCGGGTGGCGGAAATGGGCGTGCAGATCGTGCTGGAGGAGGAACTGCGAGGCATGTGGGCGAGCCTCGGCCCCGAGAAGGCCACGCTGATTGAGATGCGAGACGTGGACCTGGAGGCGGTGGACGAGGCGCTGGGGGTTTTCGGTGAGCCCGCCGATTACGATGCGCTGGCGGTGGCGGTGTTCGACCACGGGGCGGCCCCACCCGGCTACAGCGACCGCCGCTTCCGCTTCGACTACATATCCCAGCAGATGCAGGATTGGGGCGCAGAGCCGGTGGAGCGTGCGCTGGCGGCCTTCGCCGCGCCCGCCGGCCGGGTGCACCCCGACCTCACGCGCCTGCTGGCCGTCGCGACCACCATACGCGGAGGCCCCCGCGCCCACCTGCCACTGCTGCTCATGGACACCGGCCCCGCCGCCCTCCTGGGGGCGCTGGGCGACCCGGAGGTGCGCCGCGCCGCTGATGACAACGCCCTCTTCGCCAACGTCGGCAACTTCCATACCCTGGCGTTCCACATCGTGGGCGACCGCATCCGGGCCTTCTTCGAGCACCACACCGGCCTGGTGGATGGTCCGAAGATGGTCAGCCTCATGGAGCAACTCACAACAGGTACTCTCACCAACCAGCAGATCTTCGACGACAGCGGCCACGGGGCCCTCAACCTCGCCCCCAACCCCGGCCCGCCCGCAGCCGGGGACATAGCCCTCTGCGCGGTCACCGGCCCTCGCCGGGGTATGCTGGCTGGCGTCGCGGCCCCGTGGCCCATCTACATGGCCGTCCCCCACGGCGATATGATGCTCTCAGGCTGCTACGGCCTGCTGCGGGCCTATGCGGTGCACTTTCCCGAGCAGGGGGAGGAGATAAGGCTATGAAGCGCTTTGGTATCACCGACCCCAAGATCGAAGACTATTTGGAGGCACACCTTCCCCCTCGTGACCCGGTGCTACTCGATATGGAAGCGCACGCCGAGCGGGAGAACGTGCCCATCATCGGGCCGGTGGAGGGGCAGTTCCTCTATACGCTCGCGCTGGCGGTGGGGGCCAGGGAGATGCTGGACGTGGGCACGGCCATAGGCTACTCGGCGATGTGGCTGGGCCTCGCCGCCCGCGAGAGCGAGGGGCGCGTGGTGACAATCGAGCGCGACCCAGGCCGTGCGGCCTACGCCGAGGCGTATTTCCGGCAGGCTGACCTATCAGGCGTGTGCGCCGTGCGCCGCGGCGATGCCCTCACCATCATGCGCGGCATGCAGGAGAGCTTCGACCTGATCTTCCTCGACATCCTCACCCAGTTCGACCACCCTGGTACGGCCCTTGAAATGCTCGACCTCTCTCTAATGCTCCTCCGCCCCGGCGGCCTCCTCCTCTCCGACAACGCCTTCCGCTCAGGCGGCGTCCTCGAACCGACCCGCGAAACCCCTTCCACCCAGGGCATAGCCGCCTTCAACGAAGCCATCATGAACCACCCAAAGCTGGCCAGCAGCATCGTGCCGCTGAGGGACGGGCTGTCGGTGAGCGTAAAACGCAAAACGCAAAACGTAAGACGTAGAACGTAAGGGTGGTAGGTGTGCCACGGCTGGGGTCCATAGTATATACTCTCCCTAACGCCTTACGTTTTACATTTTACGCTTTACGCAATTTATCTCTAAGGAGCGCTAACCCGAGATGGCCACACCCGACCCCAAGCATAACCCTGAGCGCAATCCCGCCGTGCTGGTGGAGGTGACGCGAGGGCCAATCGTGGAGTCGGTGCATTACGGGGTGGTGGCGGTGGCCGAGGCGGACGGCAGCCTGGTGGCCTGGGCGGGCAATCCGGGCACGGTGACTTACTACCGCTCGGCGTGCAAGCCGATCCAGGTGATACCGTTTGTGGAGAGCGGAGGGGCCGACCATTTTGGGCTGACTGATAAGGAGATCGCGGTTATGTGCGGCTCGCATGGGGGCGAGGAGGTGCACGTGGAGGCGGTGCTGAGCATCCTCGACAAGATCGGGGTTGGGCCCGACGCACTGGCCTGCGGAGCCCACCCTCCCCTGGAGAAGCAAGCGGCCCGCGACCTGGAGAGGCAAGGCCATGCGCCGACCGCCCTCCATAACAACTGCTCGGGCAAGCACTCGGGCATGCTGGCGCTGGCCCGGTTCCACGGCTGGCCCATTGGTGGCTACCAGACGCCCGGCCACCCTGTGCAGGAAACGCTGCTCCACGTCATATCCGACTTCACCGGCCTGCAACAGGACGAGATATGCATAGGCGCGGACGGCTGCGGGGTGTGCACCTTCGGCGTTCCGGTGCATAACATGGCCGTATCGTTCGCCCGCCTTGCCGACGCCGACTACTGGCCCGAGCCCCGGCGGAGCGCGATCATGCGCGTGCAGCGGGCCATCACCACCCACCCGGAGATGGTCGGCTTCCGCCTCGGGAACCTGGATACCGACATCATGAGGGCGGGCGAAGGCACGCTCCTCTCGAAGGGGGGCGCGGAGGGCGTCCACTGCGCGGCTCGCCTGCCGTCAGGTGCCCAGCCAGCCCAGGGGTTCGCCCTTAAGATCCTGGATGGCGACGTCGCGGGCAGGGCCCGCAGGCCCGGCGCCGTGGAAGGTCTGCGCCAGGCGGGCTTCCTGGACGAGGCTGCCCTCAACAAGCTGGAGCCCTATTGGATGGAGGAAGTGCGCAACCGCCCCGGCGACGTGGTGGGGATGGTGCGCCCGGCGTTTACGTTGAGCATGGGTTAGGGGCTGGCTCGTTCCCTCTTATAGCTCACCCGTATACGAAGACGACCAACCGAGCATTGCTCTGAGCCTTTGCGCGGGGTTGAACTTGAAGACCCAGGTCCCGCGCTCCGCTCGCACATAGAAGCCGCCGAAGCCTGGGAGGGTAACGCTCTCGCCCGCCTTCAGGGTTTCATACAGGGTCTCGGTCACGGCGTCCAGCCAGGCGGTGGCGGTCTGCTGGTCGGTTGCCATGCGGGCCGCCAGTCTTCGGGTCAACTCGGCCTTGTTGATCTTTCTCTCGCTGCTCACAATAGTTAGCTCCTCGCACAATACCTTCCTTTATCCTGGGGTACAACTGGTATAGTATAGCGAACCTATACAGTGGTTGTGTATCTGCCACGGGAATGCCGAATGCATCGCGGATTTGGTCCGATTGTTGTCGATTTGGGGCCACTTTGTTTGTCGTTAATGATAGGAGGCGGCCAGCCTGGTGATGGCAAACCGGTGGTCGCACCTATCTATCGTTCGCAAGCAAAGAAATAGGAGGTAATACCAATGAAGTACGTTTTTCTGTTCTGTGGGACGCAAGAGATGCAGCAGGCATGGATGGAAACCAGCGAGGAAGCCCGCAACGCGCAGTACGCGGAGGTCGGGCGCTGGTTCGCGGAGCATGCCTCGAAGCTTGGCCCTGGGCATCAGCTACAACCGCCCCACACTGCCACCACAGTGAGCTTTCGGGCCAACGGCGAGCCGATAGTTCGCGACGGCCCCTTTGTGGAAGGCAACGAGATCGTTGGTGGGTATGTTGAGGTAAACGTGGCGGACCTGGACGAGGCCCTGCGCATGGCTAAGAGCTGGCCGGCGAGAGGTATCGTCGAGATACGGCCCACTCTGGACTGATAGCCGGCACTCTTCGTGGTGAACCCTAGCGATAGCCAGGATACCCAGGCCGCCCTTGCCTCCGTCTTTCGGGATGAGGCGGGGCGGCTCACCGCTGCGCTGGTGCGCATTCTTGGCGATTTCGATGTCGCCGAGGAAATCGTGCAGGACGCGCTGCTGGTGGCGCTGGAGCGCTGACCGGTAGACGGCATCCCCGAGAAGCCGGGGGCCTGGCTGCTGACCGTGGCGCGGCGGCGTGCCCTCAACCAACTGAGCCGCGACGCCCGCTATCGCTCCAAGCTTGCGCTGCTGGAGCAGCCCGTGCCCCGCGAGCCGGACGACCGCTTGCGGCTCATGTTCACCTGCTGCCACCCCGCACTTAGCCGCGAGGCGCAGGTAGCCCTCACCCTGCGGGCGGTGTGCGGCTTCACCACGGCCGAGATCGCCCACGCCTTCCTGGCCTCGGAAGTCGCTGTAGCCCAACGGCTCGTGAGGGCGCGGCGCAAGATCGTCGCGGCCAATATACCTTACCGCATGCCCGCCGATGACGAATTGGGCGAGCGGTTGGGCGAGGTGCTCGCGGTGCTTGAACTCATGTTCAGTGAGGGTTACCTGGCGAGTGGGGATGCGGCCCCCGCCCGCCGCGACCTCGCCGAGGATGCCTCCTGGCTGGCGGCACTGGTGGCCCGGCTGCTGCCCGGCGAGCCCGAGCCCCTGGGCCTGCTCGCGCTCATGCACCTGCACCTGGCGAGGGCCGATGCGCGGTTCACCGCTGCGGGGGAGATGGTGCTGCTGCGCGACCAGGACCGCTCGCTCTGGAACAGACCGGCCATAGCAGAGGCGGTGATGCTCATCGAGCGGGCGGCGGCGATGGGGAGGCCGGGGCCGTACCAGTTGCAGGCGGCCATTGTCGCCTGCCACGCCGAGGCCGGGTCGTGGGACGCGACGGATTGGCGGCAGATAGCGATCCTGTACGATATGCTCCTGGACATTATGCCCTCGCCGGTAGTGCGGCTCAACCGGGCGGTGGCCTTGCGGCAGGTCGAGGGGCCGGAAGCTGCCCTGGCCGAAGTGGACGCCCTTGCGCATGACCTCGACAACTACCACCTCTTCCATGCCGTCCGCGGGGAATTGCTGATGGAGTTGAGCCGCCGCGAGCAGGCGCGGGCATCGGCCCTGCGCGCCCTGGAGCTCACACAAAACCCCGCCGAGCAGTCTCTCCTCACCAGGCGCTTGTTGGAGTGGTAGAGCTTTAGCCTACGACTATTCGGCCGTCTACAAAGACCATCTCGGCTAGATTGACGCCGAAGTGGTAGGCGAGGTGGCGGTGGTTGGGGGCGTCCCAGATGACGATGTCGGCGCGCTTGCCGGGTTCGAGGCTGCCCAGGATGTGGCCCCGCTCGAGGGCGTAGGCGCTGTTGATGGTGGCGGCGACCAGGGCTTCCGCCGGGGTCATTTTCATCTGCGAGCAGGTCAGGGAGATCATGAGGGCGAGGTTCTCCGAGGGGCAGGTGCCGGGGTTGCAGTCGGTGGCGAGGGCCACGGGCACGCCGCCCTCTATAAGAGCCCTGGCCGGAGCGTAGTCCTTTAGGCCCAAGCCGAGGGGGGTGCCCGGCAGGAGCACGGCCACGGTGCCCGATCTCCTCAGCGCGGAGATGTCCTCCGGCTCCATCACAAGGAGGTGGTCCGCCGACACGGCGTGCATCTCGGCGGCGACGTCTATGGCTCCCACCCTGGCGAACTCGTTAGCGTGGAGGCGCACCCGCAGACCGAGCGCCTGCGCTGCCTCCAGGATCCTGCGCGTCTGGTTCGCATCGAAAGCCCCGACGTCGCAGAAAACGTCGCACCACTCGGCCAGGTCCTCGGCGGCCACCGCGGGCAGCATCTCCTCGATCACCAACCTGACATATCCTTCGGGGTCCTCGGCAAACTCGGCGGGCACGGCATGAGCACCAAGGAAGGTGCGAGCGATGCGAGGGCCGGTGCCCGCCTTTTGTAGCTCCAGGCTGAGGTCGCGTATGGCTCGCAGGCACTTCAACTCGTCCTCGACAGAGAGCCCGTAGCCGCTCTTAACCTCGACAGTGGTTGTGCCATGGCGCAGCATCCGGGCCAGCCTGCCCCGCGCCAATTCGGTCAACTCGGCGGCGTCCGCAAGGCGCGTGGCGCGCACCGTGGACATGATACCTCCACCCGCCTCCATGATCTCCAGGTAGGTAGCGCCGCCCAGCCGCTGGACGAACTCCTCGTCGCGCCAGCCCGCCCACACCAGATGGGTGTGAGCGTCCACCAGCCCGGGTGTCACCGTTTTGCCGGTGGCGTCGACCAGCATGGTTTCCTCGCCCTTGAGGGCGTGGACAATCTCGTCGCTATCCCCGACCGCCAGGATGCGCTCCTCGCGCACGGCCACGGCCCCATTACGGATGAGGCCGATCTCCCCCTGCGCGGGTCCTTTCCGGGGTCCGCTATAGCCCGCGGGCGTGGCGCAAGTAACCAACTCCGCTGCGGAGTGGATTATTACAGTGGCCTCGTGTTCGTTGTTCATGGCTCATAATTCACCGCAGAGACGCAGAGGACGCAGAGACCAATAGTAAAGGTCTCTGCGTCCTCTGCGTCTCTGCGGTGCCATAAAGGGTCCGGCGTTCAGTCGATCAGTTCGCGGCCCTGATGGGGGTGATGGAGTGGGTTGCGCGGCGGATGGAGGGGCCGGTGCCGGTGGCGGCTTCTACGAAGGCGTTGAAGAGGCGGCTGGCCCACTCGTTCTTGCGCCAGAGCTCCTCGGGGTGGCACTGCACGGCCACCAGGAAAGTGTGGTCCTGGCTCTCTACGGCCTCGATAATGCCGTCGGGGGCCCAGGCGGTGGCTACCAGGCCCGGGGCCACTTTGTCGATGCACTGGTGGTGGGAGGTATTCACTCCTACTCTGGCTGCGCCCACCAGGTCACGCAGGCGCGTGCCATCCTCGATTATTATGTCGTGGGCCAGAAAGTCGCGTATCTTGCGCTTGAACGACTCGCGGTGGTCAATCGTCGTGGGGTACTGGGTGTAGATGTCCTGCGTCAGGGTGCCGCCCATTATCACGTTGAGCACCTGCTCGCCGCGGCAGATGCCGAGGATGGGCAGGTCGTCCTCGATGGCCCAGGGTAGCATGGTGGTCTCCACAAAGTCGAGGCCGATGTCCGAGGGATCGAGGGAAGGGTGGGGCTCCTGGCCGTAAAACTTCGGGTGTATGTCCACCCCACCGGTCAGCAGGATGCCGTCAAGCATGTCGTATATGCGGCGCAAGGCCTCCTCGCTCTCGAGGTGGGGGATGAGTATGGGTACCGACCCGGCCGCCTCGACCGCCCTTAGGTAGCTCTGGTTATTGCTGAAGCGGGGCGCGTGCACGCCCGCGGCGTCGTGGTCGTTGATCGCCGGTACTCCTATGATTGGCAGTCTGGTTGAAAATGGCATATATCGTTCTCCGGATAAAACTCTTGCTAATGATTTTGTGATCTATATTATAGCGTCCCTGCAAGGGAGTATAGCAGATTCTGCGCCCCCCTCGCGTCGCCCACCTTCAGTATAACAGATAATTCGTGATTCTAGTCCCCCTATGTGAGTTATTTACATTGTAGTACTTACACGGGTATCACCCGGCGGCCGGGGCAGCTTCGTAGGATGTGCACGGGAATACGGCCGCGGACCAAGCGTATTTCGTTTTCTCGCTGCAAACATGTTGTAGGGGCAGGCCCCGTTGCCTGCCCTCTTCGTGTACCACAAAGGCCGGGGTCGGCCAACAGGGCAGGCAACGGGGCCTGCCCCTACGGGTTTGGGTGGTTTGAAGGGGAGTTGGGGGTAGGCAAACAGGGTATAGCAAGCGGCGCCCCTGCGGGGGTTTGAGTGGTTTGAGGGGAGTTGGGTGGTAGGGAGAGAGGGCAGGCAACAGGGGCCTGCCCCTACGGCGGGTTTGGGTGGTGTATAGGGAGGTTGGGTGGTGGGCAAACAGGGCGCGGCATGCCGCGCCCCTACGGTTTGGGCGGTCGGGGAACAGGGTAGGCAACGGGGGCCTGCCCCTACGGGAAGACGGGTTGAGAACGTGGCTGACACCTCGTGTGACGGGAAACTAAAGAAGATACGGGAGAAGTCAAGGCACTCATAAATAAATTCAACATTTGCCTTGAGATTATTGAGAAAAGTATTGACAAACGCCGGAAACTGTGCTATTATGACGCTAGCTTCAAGAAAATTAAGCTTTGTGTTGAGAATATCAAGTACGGAGGAAGTAATTAGATGAACCCGATGCCAGGATTGTGCCCGGTGTGCCGCAACACCCTCGCGGTGACCCGGATGCAGTGTGGGCAGTGTGGTACAGGGATCGACGGGCTGTTCGGGATCGGTAGACTGCAGGCTCTGACTCCTGAGCAGGTGCAATTCGTAGAGATCTTTATCAAGAACCGCGGAAAGATAAAGGATGTCGAGCGCGAACTGGATATATCATACCCCACTGTAGTGGCTCGCCTCAACGAAGTCGTCAGCGCAATGGGCTACGAGGTTAACGAGAGCGATCTAAGCGAAGTGGACCAGTACGAGTACTACCAGGCGCAGGTGATCAAGCCCCAGCCCCTTCCCGACATGCCGATGCCGCCCGTGCCCCCGCGCTCCCCGATGCCCCCGAGACAGCCCGCGCCTTACATGGTCGCGCCACGTGTAACCCCTAAAAAAGGGGGCCAAAAACTGAACCCGGAGAAGAAGCAGGAGGTCCTAGACGACCTCGCCTCCGGCAAAATAAGCGCCGCCGAGGCCATGGAAAAGCTGAACGGATAGAGAGAGCTATCCTGCCTGAAGCAGAGCCCGAGGCCGAGGCGGACAGTACGCTCAAGATCGAGAGCGAAGCCGAGAATGCAGATGATACGGACATCGATACAGTAACCTCCACCGAGATAGAGGGCGAAATCGAGATCGACAACGATACAGGTATCGACACAGGCACCACCACCGAGATAGAGGACAAAATCGAGACCGAAACCGAGAAGGAGACCTGAGATGCCATCAACTCTTCAGATGGCCGGCCCCATGGCCGCCACAGACGACGCAGCAATAGACGGTGTGCGACGCTCCCGCCTCTCAATCCACCTTAGCACCCCCCGCGTTCGCCGCTGGCTCCTGGTGCAGATGGTGAGCGTACCGGTACACAATACAGCTAATGAACCTGCGGCCGACAGCGTCCAGTTCGCCCGCGCAGAAGCCCCTCGCCACGTCCATCTCGGCCGCTTAGTGGACGATTACACGACGAGCCAGATGCTCAGGCGAGTGATATAGACCGATACGTAATGCGTAATACGTAATGCGTAAAGGGAGTAGGCTAGAGGGTTTTACCACCCAAGCATTGAGCGCACACATTGCGTATTGCACATAAGCAATAGGAGGAACATATCCATGCAAGAAAGGTTTACCCAAACAATATCGACCGCGGAGTTCGCGGATACGCCCCGGCTGTCGCTGGAGCAGGCTACAGGCGACGTGTTCATCGAAGGCTGGGATAGGCCGGAGATACAGGTGACCAGCTCGGACGAGGAGGAAACGTTCGAGCTCGCGCAATCGGGCTCGCAGGTGGCCGTGCGGAGCAGGCCTATCAAGCTCAACCTTGAAGGGTTCAGCGGCATGTTGGAGCCGGCCTTTGGGGAGCTTCAGAACCTGGGCATGGGTTTCGACAAGGTGGCCGCGAGGGTCGAGCGCCAGGTGCAGCGGAGCCTACGCCATGCCGGGCACAAGATGCGGCACATCGATAAAATGGACCTCGGGCGCTGGTCGGGCGGACGTGATTACTACGTCAAAGTGCCCCATGACTGCGACCTCTCCCTGCGCACCAGCACCGGCGACTTGCGGATCACGGGGGTCACTGGAACCTTCTTCCTGCAGTCCACCTCAGGCGATACCCGCCTGGTGAACCTGTCGGGGAACATCCTGATCACAAGCGCCAGCGGCGACATAACCCTCGATGCTGTTGAAGGCAAGCTGGGGGTGCGCACAGCCTCGGGCGAGATCACGATCCGCGGGGCCAGCCTCAAGGAAGTGAGCGCTACCACCGCCAGCGGGGATATCAGGCTGCAACTGCTGAGTGTGCCGGAGCGCGATTTCGAGATCAAGACCGTTAGCGGCGACCTCAGGGTCGAGATACCTCCAGACGCCCGCCTCACCGCAGAGATCAACACGTTCAGCGGGGACATTGACTGCGACTTCCCGCACGAGCAAATCCGCAGGCACCCGGGTCGCACAACCAACCTGGTGATAAATGGCGGAGGCACTCAGGCCCGCTTCGCCAGCGTGAGCGGCGACGTCTCCATCCATCGCGGCCCCGGCCCCTCCGCCAATAGAGGGCAGAGAACTCCTGATATGGATTTCGCCCGCGGCGAGGACGAAGAAGGAGGCTCCGACGACATCCGAGAGCCCGAGGGCTACGCCGCCCGCAAGCAGGCCGAACTCGAAATCCTGGAAGCTGTGCAGCGCGGCGAGCTATCCACGCAGGACGCCCTGGCCCGCCTCTCGCAACTCGACGGAGAGTAAGCGCACGCGACGGGCGGCTCCAGGGGGCCGCCCGCCGCCAAAATACAACCCTGGACCGATTTTACCAAACCCCAAATCTGATATAGTGATAGAACCGCACCGCAAAGTAAGATAAACATCTTACCTTGCCTGAGTCGAGGGCACCCACGGGGCCTCGACAACGGAGGAGCACAACCATGTCGGACGAGAGCAAACCCTACGAGCCGCCCCCCAACGGATTCCGGACCTTCGTGATAATCTGGGCCTCGCAGTCCATTTCGGTGTTCGGCAGCGCTCTCACCTTTTTTGCAATCACTATCTGGATGACCCAGAGCCTCTACCCCCTCCCCGAGCAGAAGCCGCAGTTGGCCTGGGCGCTGTCGGCTATGGGACTGGCCTTTGCCGGCACGACCATGATCGTGGCCACCATCGCGGGGGCGTGGGCCGACCGCCACGACCGGAAGCGCACTATGATCGCCTCCGATTTCGCGAGCGGCCTCGTCAGCACTGCCCTGGTGGCGCTCATGGTCAGCAACCTGCTGAATATCTGGCTGGTACTGGTGCTGGCGGTGCTGTTCGCCGTCTTCTCGGCCTTCCACGATTCGGCCTTCGACACCTCCTACTCCATGCTTGTGCCGGAGAAGCAACTGCCCCGCGCCAACGGCATGATGCAGACCATCTGGTCGCTTTCGGGCATAGTGTCGCCCGGCATCGCGGCCTTCTTGATCTCCCTACCCGCCCTGGCCCGGCAGGGCCTTATTCCCGGCGACGTGGGCGTTTGGCTGGCGGGGCTCTCAGACGGCACAGTCCTTGCCATCACGATCGACGCGATCACCTTCTTCGTCGCCGCACTGGTGCCGGTCTTCCTCTTCGTGCCCTCGCCCAAGCGCACCGACCTGGTAGTGGCTGCGGACGGCACGCAGAAGAAAAAGAGCATATGGTCCGACGTGCGCCAAGGAGCCATGTATATATGGCGGCGCCGGCCCATGCTGTGGCTGCTGGGCAGCTTCACCTTCATCAACTTCGTTGGTTCGGTTACCGGCACCATCCAGCCGCTACTGATCAAGTTTAGCCTGGCCCCCGATTGGCAGGCGCGCAACATGGAGTTCGCCGGGGCCCTGGCCGTGCTCGAGTCGGTGGGGGCGCTGGGCGGCCTCGTGGGCGGGGTCCTGATCAGCGTATGGGGCGGCCTCAAGAAGAATCGCATCCTGGGCGTGATAGTGCCCATGATCGTAGTGGGGTTGACCACCATCGTCTACGGCCTCTCGCCCTACCTCTTCCTGACGGCGGCCATGGGCTTTATCATCGTCGGCATGACTCCGCTCATGAACGCCCACTCGCAGGCCATCTGGCAGACCCAGACGCCTCGCGAGCTGCAGGGGCGGGTGTTCTCCGTGCGGCGAGTAATCGCGCAGATTACCTGGCCGCTGGGCACGATAGTTGCCGGGGTGGTGGGTGGGGTGTTCGACCCCGGAATGGTTATGGCGGTGCTCGGCGTGGCCCTCACCGTCTTCTGCGTGGCCCAGTTGTTCAACCCCTACCTGCGGCGCGTTGAGGACAAGGAGTACCTGGAGAAGCTGGCCGCTGAACGAGGCGACACCGGAGCGCAAACGGCCCAACCCGCGCTCGACGCGGAGGCCCTGCGCGCCGACGCGGTCGCGGGTACTCACCTCGCCCTGGAGCGCGAAGCCATGGCCCCGCCCGAGCAGGTGGTAACGCCCAAGTAAAGGGGTGCAGGGGTCTCCCTGCGGGTGGGTACGCGCTCCCGAGTGATTGGGAATTGGAGCCCAATGCTTTTCCGGTAAACAAACACGGTGGCTAGCTATGCTTTATCTCTTGAGACAACGAAACTTTGGGCTCTTGTGGTTCGGCGGGCTGATATCGTACATCGGCAACTGGATCACGCTGGTGGCCCTGCCGGTCTACATCTACACCCTCACGGGCTCGTACCTGGCGACCGGGGCTACGTGGATGGCGTTCATGCTGCCCAGCGTCGTGCTCGGCTCGGTCGCCGGGGTGTACGTGGACCGGTGGGACCGGCGGGTGACCATGCTCGTGACTAACCTGCTCGACGTGCCGCTGACGTTGGCCCTGCTGTTCGTGCACAGCGCCGACCAACTGTGGCTCGTCTACTTAGTAACCCTGCTGAGGAGCACGGCTAGCAACTTCATGAGCCCGGCGGAGGGCGCGCTGCTGCCCAAGTTGGTCGGCGATGAGCACCTGCCGACCGCCAACGCGCTCAACACCCTGAACGACAACCTGGCCCGCCTGATCGGCCCGGCCATCGGGGGCGCGGTCCTGGCTTACCTGGGCTTCAGCTATGCGGTGTTGCTGGACGCGGTCTCCTTCGCGGTCGCCGCGGCGCTGATCGCTCTCATTCGCGCTCCCCGGAGCATCACCCGTGCGGTGGTGGCCGAAGAGGCTCACGACAAGCCGCCGAACATATGGCGGGAGTGGCTGGAGGGGCTGCGCCTGGTGCGCGGCAGTCGACTTATCAGTTTGCTTTTCGTGCTGGCCGGCATATCGATGCTCTCGGAAGGCTTCTTCGAGGTGGTGATCATCCCGTTC
>JBJMMB010000006.1:0-30096 GCA_045805005.1 Chloroflexia bacterium | reverse complement strand
ACAACGAGCCCGCCCTGCTCCCCCCCTCCAACGCCCACATCACAGACCCGGTCGTGCAGAGCAGGCTAGCCCCCCTCGCCATGCCCACACCTATACTCAACTTCGACGGTGTGGGCAACCGCAACGGCGTCTACCCACCCGACACCAACGGCGATGTCGGCCCCAACCACTACGTACAGTGGGTCAATCTCTCCTACCAGATATGGAACAAGAGCGGCACATCCCTCCTTGGCCCTAACAACGGCAACAACATCTTCTCCGGCTTCGGCGGGGCCTGCCAGACCACTAACGCGGGCGACCCGGTAGTCCTCTACGATCCCCTGGCCGACCGCTGGCTGCTCAGCCAGTTCACCTCCGCCAACCCCTACGGCGAGTGCATCGCCATCTCCACCAGCCCCGATCCGACGGGCACCTACAACCGCTATTTCTTCCAGTTTAGCACCACCGTCTTCTACGACTACCCTCACCTGGGCGTCTGGCCCGACGGCTACTACATGTCGGCCAACCGCTTCAACGGCGGCTCCGGCTCCTCCGCGATCGTCTTCGACCGCACCAGCATGCTCCAGGGCCTCACCGCCACTTACCAGGAGAAATTGATCTCGTCCACCCAGCAGAACGCTCTGCCATCCGACCTGGACGGCCCCACGCCCCCGCCCGCGGGCGAGCCCAACTTCTTCGCCCGCTTCAGCGGCACCAATACCTTCCAGATATACAAGTTCCACGTCGACTGGACCACGCCCGCCAACACCACTTTGACCGGCCCCACCAACATAACGGTCGCCTCGTTCGACTCCAACATGTGCGGCGGTGGGAGGAGCTGCATAGGCCAGTCGGGCACCACAGTTGGCCTCGACGCCATCGCTGACCGGCTGATGCACAGGCTATCCTATCGTAACTTCGGCGACCACGAGATGCTCCTCGCTAACCACACGGTCGACTCCAACGGCGCCGACGTGGCCGGCGTGCGCTGGTACGAGATCCGCAACCCCAACGGCGCGCCCACCGTATTCCAACAGGGCACCTACGCCCCGGGTGATGGCATCAGTCGCTGGATGGGTAGCATCGCCATGGACCGCACCGGCAACATAGCTCTCGGGTTCAGCGCTTCCAACACCTCCATGTTCCCCGCTATTCGCTACACCGGCAGGCTGGTAGGCGATCCCGCAGGCACCATGGCTCAGGGTGAAGGCACCCTCATGACCAGCGGCGGCAACCAGACCGGCACCGCCTCTCGCTGGGGCGACTACAGCGCCATGTCGGTCGACCCCTCCGACGACTGCACCTTCTGGTTCACCACCGAGTACCTCCCCACATCGGGCGGCGCTCCCTGGCAGACCCGCATCAGTTCGTTCAAGTTCCCCTCCTGCGTGGCCGGGCCAACCAACACCCCCACCCGCACCCCCACCATAACCCCCACTCCCACTCGCACCCCTACCTTCACCATAACCCCCACCTTCACCCGCACACCCACTTTCACGATAACTCCCACTTTCACCCCCAGTAACACCTTCACCCGCACCCCTACCAAAACACCTACGAGTACGCCCTCCAACACCCCTACTAACACCCCCACAAGTACATCCACCCCCACGAGCACCGACACCGCCACCCCCACAAGCACCCCTACCAACATAGACGCCTTCGCCCACTTCGCGCCCGACGGGCCGCTCACCGTGCCGGTCGGCTCCCAGTTCACCCTCGACCTTATGGTCGACGCTGGCTCTAATAACATCGGTGCCGCCCAGAGCTACCTCACATTCACCAGTTCGATACTCCAGAACGTGCAAGTCGGCTCCGGCGGCTGTGGTGTGCTCACAAGCACTCTGACAGCCGACGCTAGCGTCTTCGACACTACCCTCCAGAACGAGGTGTGCGACGGCCCCGGCCAGTGCACCTTCCGCAACATCCAGGTAGACCCAGGCTCCATCGCCTTCGCCTCGGGCGCCCTCACCAACCCCTCGGCGAGCGGCGACTTCCGTGTGGCCCAGGCCGCCTTCTGCGCCATGGCCACCGGCGACGCGGTTCTGCACTGGCAGTTCATGCCCCCCGATCCCCTCACCCGTAACAGCGACGTGGTAGATGAGAACAGCCAGAGCGTCCGCAACCGCACCCTCTACACTGACTACGTGGTCCATGTCGTGCCCGCGGGCAACACCCTCACCGGGCACATAACCACTCAGGGCAGACCCACGCAGCCCAACGGGCTGCAAAGCGTGCCCGTCACCCTCACCCTGCGACTCGCCTCCGGCGGTCCCGATAACGAGTACAGCGCCACCACCGACGCCAGTGGCTTCTTCACCGTCAGCGTGCCCACCACAGGCATCTACAACTGGCGCGTAAAGGGCCAGCAAACCCTGGCCACCGCGGGCAGCGTTACAATATCCCCCGGCCTCAACAGTCAGGAGATGGGCCTGCAGCTCACCGGCGATGCCAATAACGACAACGTGGTCAACGCCAGCGACTTCGCGATCCTGAAGAACAGCTTCGGCAAGAGCCAGGGCCAGCTCGGGTACGACGCCAGGTCCGACTTCACCGGCGACCAGGTGGTCAACGCCCTCGACTTCACCCTCCTGCGGGGCAACTTCGGCACCGCGGGCGCCGGTCCCATCGGTCCCGTCCGTCGCTAGGCTAACTATGTTTGAAACCAAAATGCCTCGCTCCGCGAGGCATTTTGGTTTCAAACGAGCAATCCCTGCAAGGTTTGCGCGATTCCCTGCACTGGTGCTATTATACGGTGCCCGCCGTTCAGCAAACAGGAGGATAAACCCATGTCCGAGCGTTTCGTATCCCGCGGCTTCGCCGGCGCCCGCCGCCAGCCCGCCACCGCCAACCGCGTCCCCCCCGGCCAGCACGTCGTCTCCGATTTCCCCGTCCTCTCCGCCGGCCCCACTCCCCGCACCCCTCTCGACAGGTGGACCTTCACCATCGACGGCCTCGTCGCCGAACCCGCCACCTGGACCTGGGACCAGTTCCTCAAATTGCCTTCCCAGACCTTCGTCGTCGATATCCATTGCGTCACCAAGTGGACCAAGCTCGACACGCGCTGGCAGGGAGTTAGCCTCGACACCCTCCTGGAGCACGTCGACCTGGACCATAAAGCCGCCTTCCTGACCGCTTACTCCGATGGCGGCTACACCACCAACCTGCCCCTGCCCGACGCCATCAACGGCCAGGCATTCGTCGCCTACAACTACGGCGACGGCCCCCTCGCGCCCGAGCACGGCGGGCCGGCCCGCCTGGTCGTGCCCCACCTCTACTTCTGGAAGAGCGCCAAGTGGGTGCGCGGCCTCCGCATCATGGAGCGAGACAGGTCCGGCTTCTGGGAGTCCCTCGGCTACAACAACCACGGCGACCCCTGGAAAGAGGAACGATATACCGGCGACTAACCCGACGGGGTGCAGGGTTCCCCCTGCCCGCCGGTACTCGCTTGCGGGGGTTGGGGGATTGGAGCCCAAAACTACACTACTTAGCCACGGAGTGAAACCATGAAACGCCCAATCGAGTGGCAAATCGCCACGGTCAAGGCTGTCAAGCAGGAGACCCCAAGCGTAAAAACCTTTACGCTGTCGCTCCCTGAGTGGGTCCAGCACCGCGCCGGCCAGCATTACGACGTGCGCCTCACCGCGCCCGACGGCTACCAGGCGCAGCGCAGCTACTCCATCGGCTCCGAGCCTGAGCGCGAAGGCGAGATCGACCTCACAGTCGAGCGCATCGAAGACGGCGAGGTCTCCTCCTACATGCACGACGTGCTCGTCAAGGGGGATCTGATCGAGGTGCGCGGGCCCATTGGAGGCTATTTCGTCTGGGAGGCCGCCATGGGTGGGCCGCTCTTGCTCGTCGCGGGCGGCTCCGGCGTGGTGCCGCTCATGTCGATGATTCGCCACCGCGCCTCGACGGGCTCCCACGTGCCCACCCGCCTCCTCTACAGCTCGCGTATGCCCGAGGACGTCATCTACATGGACGAGCTCGACAGCCTGCGCTCCCAGGGCAACGGGCTCGAGATCTTCCAGACCTTCACCCGCACTCAGCCCCCCGGCTGGACCGGCTACTCGCGGCGCATCGACGCCCAGATGCTCGGCGAGGTCGCTGGCCCCCTCGGCCGGGCCCCTCAGACATTCATTTGCGGACCAACCCTGCTGGTGGAGGCCGTCGCCGATGGCCTCGTGCGCCTCGGGGTGGCCTCGCAACAGATTCGCACCGAGCGCTTCGGCCCCACCGGCGGCTCTTCATAGGGAGGACGAGCATGGATAACCCTGACACCGAAAACACCGATATGAATCGCGAACTCATGCTCGACGGCAACGCGGTCGGCGGGCTGCTGTACGAAATCTTCAGCGTGGAAGTCACCGCCAGCCCCAGCAAATGCGCTAATTGCGGCAACGTGGGCGAGCTAGGCACACTGCTGGCCTTCACCCAGGCCCCCGGCTCTGTCCTCCGCTGCCCCATCTGCAACGAAGTGGTGATACGTATCGTAGAAACCCCCGACGCCATCTACATCGACGCCCGAGGTGCCGCCTATCTCCGCCTTAGCCGTCCCACCCCCTGACATAGCAGACTGCGTAGCCCAGGAAAACTCACAAGCGTTGAGGTGTAGTTACCATTCTCAATTATCACTACACCTCTGCATCTCTGCGCCTGCACGTTTAGACGGAGCCTCCTTACCTTGTAGGAGCACTCGATCACTACGCCCCGGTTAACCTATTTCTAATCCCATTTAGGTATTAAGTTATCCACATTTTGGCGATATAAAGGATATGTGAACAGCCCGCAAGTCCCTTAAGTGCGCAGAAAATGGTCGTTTGCATCCGCATTTGGGCGAATTGCCGTCTATCCTTTGGAGAATCGCTGAGTGCTTGGTATAATAGTATGTCTATCTTTCGCAGGTGCATCTTTGGCCTGGCACTCCTCCGTGGGCGCACGCCGGGTCGCGACACCCTTACCTGCTTCCGGGCGCAGTATCGCCCGGACGGGTCGTACACGTGAATAGCCTCCCTTATGCGACTTGCCGCCCCTATGCAGGTTCCCGGCCGCGTACGCTCCTCGCAAGGGTTCTGAGCCCATGTCCGCTCTCGGTCGCCGTGGCCCCAATCTCAACGAAAGGAGGAAACTAACACCTTTGCTTACTGGCTGAGGTCCATCAGCGCACCATCCTTTTTTCTTTAATCTATCTTAGCGCTAATCCACTTTCTCACAGGAAGGACCAACATGCAGCAGACATTCCCGACACATTCGCCGCCCGCACTCCGCGGCAGGCATGCCAGGCACGGCAGGAGCACCACCAAACTAATTCGAGTAATCATTCTTCTTGTCTTACCCGTTTTGGTGCTCAGCCTGGGCCTCACCGCCGCTGCCGCCATGCGCCCCATATTCAACGCCTCTCAGGCCGCGCTAAGCTCCGCGGCCACCTTTGCCGTGATAGGAGACTTCGGCTCCGCGGGTACCGAGGAGGCTGATGTCGCCAACCTCGTCAAGAGCTGGAACCCCGACTTCATCACCACCACCGGGGATAATAATTACCCTGATGGCTGTGCGGAAGTTATAGACGCCAATATCGGGCAGTACTACCACGACTACATCTTCCCCTACTCAGGCTCCTACGGCCCAGGCGCTACCACTAACCGCTTCTTCCCCACCCTGGGCAACCATGACTGGGATACCTGTGGCCCCCAGCCCTACCTCGATTACTTCACCCTCCCTGGCAACGAGCGCTATTACGACTATGCCCAGGGACCTGTCCACTTCTTCGTCCTCGACTCCAACGACCAGGACCCCGACGGCAACTATGTCACCTCTACCCAGGCCCTGTGGCTCCAGAGCCACCTAGCCTCCGCCACCGAGCCCTGGAAGCTCGTCTACCTCCACCACTCTCCCTACACCTCCGGCTCCACCCACGGCTCTACCCCTGTCATGCAGTGGCCCTACCAGGCCTGGGGGGCCAGCGCCGTCCTCTCGGGCCACGACCACGTATATGAGCGCCTATCGGTAGGGGGGGTGGGGGGCATTCCCTACCTGGTGAACGGTCTGGGAGGGAGAAGCATCACCACCTTCGGCACACCCATCCCACAGAGCCAGGTGAGGTACAACGACGACTATGGAGCCCTGAAGGTGGAGGCCACCACCTCCTCCCTCACCTTCCAGTTCGTGACCCGCACCGGCAGCCTCATCGACACCCTCTCCCTCAACGCTCCAACCCCCACCTCCACCTCCACCCCCACCGTTACCTCCACCGGCACCCGTCCTACCGATACACCCACCAACACCCCTACCGTCACGGTCACTGGCACCCCTCCCACCGCCACCTCCACACCCACAATCACCCCCACCCCTACCAACACGCCCACCGACACAACGACATTCACCAGGACCCCTACCAACACCCGAACGCCCACGAACACCCCCACGATCACCCCCACGGTGCTGCCAGGGCTCTGCTGGGAGGCGGAGAGCGGCTCGGTCCAGCCTCCCTTCCAGCAGGTCGTCAGCACCACCACTACCTACATCTCCCAGACGGTGACCACCTTCGATCCCACCCAGGGAGGGAGAGCCTCCTACCGCTTCTCCATCTCCCAGCCTGGTGGCTACGTTGTCTCCGCTACCGTCAGCGGCCCTCAGTTCGACAGCTCCGCCTTCCTCAATGTCGATACCGAGCCAACCAGCTCCAACATCTGGGACGTAGCGGACACCCAGGGCCAGTTCCAGCAGGTGCCCGTAACCTGGCGGCCCAACCCCAACCCTGTCATATTCAACCTCAACGCTGGAGAGCACGAGCTCATCATCAGAGGCAGGGAAGCCAACCTCCTGATCGACAGCCTGTGCCTCGTCTACACCCAACCCCTCCCCACGGCTACGAACACGGCGACCTCCACCCCCACCCGCACTCCCACCTTCACACCGACAGCCACGCCCACAGCCACCGCCACCGCCACACCCTGCAACCCCTCCTACCCCCTCCAGGAGGGCTTCGAGGGCACAGGGGGCGGCAGCGGCACACTGGGGGCCTTCACGAGTGTAGTGCCGACCTGTGCGCCTGGTGGCTGTGGTTGGACCTCAGTCACCTCACCTGCCCCCCGCACCGGCAGCTACTCGGCTTATGCGCCCGACGTAGCCAACACATCAGACCAACAACTGGTCACCACCAACTCCATAGCCATACCCTCCGACGTAACGGGAGCGACGCTGAGTTTCTGGCACAAGTACGGGTTCGAGGTTGGGTCGCAGTTCTACGATGGGGGTGTTGTAGAAATCTCCACCGATGGAGGCACAAGCTGGCTCACTCCCACCTTCACGCTCGGAGGGTACGGAGGCACGATCTCCTCGTGCTGCTCCAACCCGTTGGCGGGGAGGCAAGGCTTCGTAGCCAACAGCCCGGGGGGAGGCAGCGTATACGTACCCGCCACCATAGACCTGATGCCCTACAGAGGGAGCAGCGTGGTGGTGCGGTTCAGAGAGGGGACAGACACGGTAGTGGGAGCGGCAGGTTGGAGCATTGACGATGTAGTCTTGCAGCTAAATAACCCTTGCACCACCGACACCCCCACGCGCACCTTCACTCCCACCCCTACCATCACCCCGACTTCTACAAACACGCCCACCATCACCCCCACCCCTACCATCACTCCTACCTTCACCCTTACCCCCCCCCCCACTATTACAAGGACCTCCACGCCCACGAGAACGTTTACTTCTACCCGTACAGCTACCCCCACGTTCACCTCGACCCCTACGAGCACCCCCACCAACACCCCCTGCAACCCCTCGCAACCCCTCGCCGTAGGGTTTGAGAGCGGCACCCTGGGCGCGTTCAACAGCGTGGTGCCTACCTGCGTGCCCGGCGCTTGCGGCTGGACCGCCGTGACTACTACGGTGAGTGCCCCTCATTCCGGGACCTACTCGGCCTACGCCCGCAACGTAGCAAACGTTTCCGACCAACAACTGGTCAGTTCCAACCCGATTACCATACCTACCGGCCTTGTTTTGGGTTACCTGAACTTCTGGCATAAATACACCTTCGAATCGGGGGCTCCGGAGTTCTTCGACGGAGGGGTGGTGGAGATTTCGACCGACGGAGGTACAAGCTGGCTCACCCCCACCTTCACCCTCAACGGGTACGGCGGCACCATCTCCAACTGCTGTGGCAACCCTCTCTCGAACAGGCTGGCATTTGTGGGCACCAGCGCGGGTGGTGGCACCGTCTACATCAACTCCAGGGTGGACTTGATGCCCTACGCTGGCACCACAATCAAAATACGCTTCCGTGAAGGCACCGACAACGTCGTGGGCGCCAGGGGCTGGAACATAGACGACGTTACGGTAGATCTGGACGGCCCCTGTGTTACCGCCACGCCCACCTCTACCCCCACCACCGACAATACTCCTACCTTCACATCTACGGCCACACCCACCGCCACGCTCACGAATACCCCCACCAACACGCCGACCAATACTCCCACGAGTACACCTACTAGCACCTTTACACAGACCCATACCCCTACCAGCACGCCCACCAACACGAACACGCCGAGCAACTCACCCACCGTGACTCATACCCCAACCAGCACCCCATCTAACACACCGACCAACACACCCACGACCACACTTACAAACACGCCAACATCCACGAGCACACCTACAAATACCCCGACCAATACCCTTACTTCTACAAACACACCCACCAGTACGCCCACCCTAACAAACACGCGGACGGCCACGTCTACCAACACGCCCACCAATACACCTACAAGCACACCTACCAACACGAACACCCCCACTAACACACCGACAAGCATGCCGACCAATACGAACACTCCAACCACTACCTCCACGAGTACATCTACGAGCACCTTTACACAAACTTATACTCCGACCAGCACGCCCACCAATACGAACACGCCCACCAACTCACCCACAAATACGAACACAGCAACTAACACCCCGACCAATACACCAACAGCTACAAACACGCCGACCAACACGCCGACCAGTACGAACACCTCAACGAATACCCCGACCAACACGCCTAGCGCAACGCCCACGAACACACCCACATTCACTCACACTGCCACCAACACCCCCACCGAGACTGCTACACCGACCAATACCCCCACCGAGACTGCTACACCGACCAATACCCCCACCAACACCCCTACGCCGACCAACACGCCGACTGAGACGCCCACCACTACACCGACCAGTACACCGACCAGTACACCTAGCGCAACGCCCACGAACACCCCAACCTTCACCCATACGCCCACCAACACAGCCACCAATACGGACACCCCAACGAATACCCCGACTGACACGCCTAGCGCAACTCCCACCGGCACAGCTACCGATACACCAACTGACACGCCTACGTCGACCAACACGGCCACCAGTACGGCTACCGAGACTTCTACGCCCACCTATACACCTACTGACACGCCCACCGACACTGCGACCGCCACGGTTACTTACACACCGATGCCTACATCGACTGACACTGATACGCCAACGAATACACCTACGGAAACGTATACACCAACCCCTACACCGACCGGCACCGAAACGCACACGTCTACACCCACATCGACGCCAACGCCGGTGCTGGTTGGACACGTGATATGGCAGGGCCCGCCGGGGCAACCGAGCGCGGCACAGCAACTACCCGTATCGCTCACCCTGAAGCTAGGGGCCACTCGGATCGAGTACGGGCTGCGGAATACGGATGCTCAGGGCTTTTTCACCGTGCCCGTGGAGAGCCTGGTGGCTGGCACCTATAGCTGGCGGGTCAAGGGGCCAAAATACGTTGCCAATGCAGGTACGGTAACCCTGGCCGGTAATGGTGTCACCGCCGCCGAGATGGGGTTGATGTTTGTAGGCGATGCGAATAACGACAACCTGGTGGGAATAAACGACTTCAACCTGCTTAGAGCATCCTGGAACAAGCGGCTAGGCGACCCCGGCTATGACGACAGGGCAGACTTCACGGGGGATAGCGTGATTTCCATCACCGACTTCAACCTGCTGAAGATCAACTTCAACCGCGCGGGGGCGGGACCTTAGCCCAGGTGCAAGCTAAGGAAGGCTCCTGGGCATTCACATAGGCCGGAAGCGCAACGGACACGCCGGACACCCGGCAGGTAGACTCCTGCACCCTTATTCAACTATTCAACTATGTGGAGAGTGCGTTTAGGGCGGCGCTAGAGGATCTCCCCGTCACCTTCTCCCAGGAGATGCCGGCGTACCAGGGGAACAGGGGGGTAGCCCAGGGCCAGGACGCGGTCGTGGAAGCTCTTGAGGGTGAAGTTCGCGCCTTCTCTGGCCTTTACGTCTTCCCGCAGCTTGAGGAGGAGGAGCTTGCCGAGGGTGTAATTCAGGTAGCCGGGGTCGAAGGTGCCGCGAGTGGCTTCTTTCCGGGCTGGCAGCTCTTCCATAAAGGCGTTCTCCATCATGAAGCGGGTAGCCTCATCGAGGGTCATGCGGTCGGTGTGCATCATGATGGACACGACGTAGCGGCAGTTCCGCAGAAGGGCCTCGCCGAGCTGCGCGAAGTGCAGCAAGGGGTTCTCGCCCCGATAGCCTTCCTCGATCATCATCTGCTCGCAGTAGTGCGCCCAGCCCTCAACAAATGAGTACGAGCCGAACGTCTTGCGGATGGGTGAGGTGACCATTGCGCTGTGCAGGAAATGCACATAGTGGCCGGGGTATGCCTCGTGGATGGAAACAGCGCGCAGGGTTCCATAGTTGAAGCGGCGCAGCCACTCCTCGGCTTGCTCGGGCGTCCAGCTTTTCTCAACGGGCGTGACGTAATAATAGGCTTCGGTGGCCTTGGTCTCGAAGGGACCGGGCGAGTCCATGAAGGCGAAGCCCCAGCGCAGGAACTCGGGGGTCTCGGCCACTTTGCAGCGCACCTCGGAGGGCACGGTGATGAGGTCCTTATCTATGAGGTACTGCCTGATCTCCTCCAACATTGCCGAGGTATCGGCTATCAGGCCCTCAGCGGTGGGGTGGTCGACCGACACCATCTCGGCAACTTCTCGCACGTCTTTGTTAGGGTCTATCTGCCGGGCGGTCTCGATAAACGCTTGCTTGTTGGCTTCGAGGTTGGCGCGCCCCACTTCCAGCACACGCTCGATGGGCAGGTCAACCAGTTCGTTGACGGCCAGCATCCGCTCGAACATCGGGGCGCCGATGGCGAAATCCTCCTTGGCGTGCTCCAACTGCTCTTTCAGGAACCCGATGTAGCCCTCGATAGCGTCGATCACTTCCCGGTTCGCCTCCCCAAACTCGGCCAACAACTTCTGGTCCGAAACCTGGTGGGTGACAGTTTCGGGCAGGTTGTTCTGCATGTAGCTGGCCTGGCCGTTGCACATCTCGATGGCCGTTTTCAGTAGGGGCTTCGCCAGGGGCGGCTCAAGGAGCGCCTGGGCCTGTTCGATAAGCCTGGGGACACCCCGCTGGTACTCGATCATCTTGCGGACGCGCTCATCGGCGGGCGCGTAGTCGCGCTTCACGTACCCGGTGACGTCGGAGAGGAACATCGCCAGCATGGGGAAATATGTGTGCTCGTGCTGCTCGCCATAGCGGAAGAGGTCGGCTGAGATGCCCTGGCGCAGCAGGTCGTAATCCAGGCGCGTATCGGTGTCGAGGCCGGCCCGATCTATAGTCGCCAACTCATCCAGGGCCTCTTTGATCTCTGTGACGCGGCGCGCAATCGCATCCTTAGAAAGGTCGGGGGTCCGGCCATCGTAGTCGTGTAGTCCGAGCGACGAGGCTATGGGAGGCATAAACTCAAATGAGGACTTTAGATACTCTTCTGCGAACCGGAAGAAGCGCAGGGCGGAATCGCTGCTCGATGGGGCGGCCATAGGATAGGTGCTCCTTGTGTACTGTGTTACCGCTTGCGCGGCACCACAGTATACCACAGTGCGTTTCTTTCTATGGTGAGAACTGGGGGATACCCCCAGGCCCCCGGCAGGGAGTACCTTTAGGATCGCACGGTGGGCTCGACCCACTTACCGTGGGTCTTGATGATGTCTATCAGGCGGCCTACAGCTTCGGGCGTGGGCACGCCCTTCTCTACGCATTCCTTGCCGACGAAGAGGTTGACTTTGCCTGGGGCCCCGCCCATGTAACCGAAGTCGGCATCAGCGAGCTCGCCCAGGCCGTTGACAATGCAGCCCATGACGGCTATCTTCACGCCCCGGAGGTGGCCCGTGGCCGCCTTGATACGCTCGGTGGTCTCCTGGAGGTCGAAGAGGGTGCGCCCGCATGATGGGCAGGCCACGAACTCGGCTTTGATGGTGCGCGACCCGGCGGCCTGCAGCACGTTGAAGGCCAGCGCCACCTGCTCGTCGGCGGTACCATCGCCCGCGATCTCGACGCTGTTGCCGATGCCATCGCAGAGGAGCGAGCCTATGGCTACGGAAGGGCCTATCAGCCAACGGTCCTGCGATTTCGGTGGCCCGGAGGGCCCCTCGTCATCCTGATAGTGCTCGGATTTTGGTATTGCGCTCTTCTCAGCCTGGCCATCCACAAAATCGAGGTGGAGCGGGTATTTGCGCCCCGCTTCAGTCAGCCTGGTGGAGAGGAGGCGGTAGGCCCTGATGAGGTAGGAAGGGGTGGGGTCCTGGGCCTGTAGGGAGAGGGTGAGGCCACGGTGGCCGAGGGCGTTGGCCCGGCGGGCCATGTCGAGCAAGAGGTCGACTGCTGGGAAGCCCTGTAGACCTGAGAGCACGTCCGCGAGTAACTCCTCCGGGGAGCGCGTGTCCACAGCCTGGAGCCAGAGTGGCACATGTGCGAGGAGGGCGGCCCTGACGCAGTCCTCGTATTCCTGCCAATCGGGCTGCTCTCCGGCTACGGCCTGGAGTTGTATGGCTCCTACATTCGTAACGTCGGCGGCGCTGGTGGCCGCCAACGCGTAGTCCGTGCCCGCATCTACAATGAGGGCGAGGGCCGACTTGCCCGCGCCTGGGTCCTCTTCTTCGCTGCGGCGCTGTAACTCCTCAGCGAGTGGGGTCACCTGCGATAGGCCGGAGAGAGGCACCCGGATGAGGTCGGGGCGTATGGCGTTCTGGCCTTTACGTTTGGCCAGGCCCGCCACCGCGCGGAACAGGTCGCCCTCCGACCAATCGCCCTGCTCGCCGGTGGAGGCCACCACCGCCACGGGCTGCATGCCCCCCACTTTCACGGCTCCGCTCGCCACCTCGTATGTAGGGCGCGGGACGTAGTGGAAGGGGTCGCGGAGGTCGGTAAGGCGGGAGGGTGCGAGCTTTTGCGGGGGCGTCCGGCTGAGAAGTTCGTTATATGGCCTGACAAGCTCGAATGCGACAGGCACCTCTTCTTCGGGCTCCTCGGTGAGGGACACGCGGACGGTGTCGCCCAGGCCATCATCGAGCAGAGAGCCGATGCCAGTGGAGGATTTGATGCGCCCGTCTTCGGCATTGCCGGCCTCGGTCACGCCGAGGTGGAGGGGATAGTTCCATCCCAGGGCGTCGAGGCGGGCCACCAGGAGGCGATATGCGGCGATCATCACCTTTGGGTTGCTGGCCTTCATGGAGAAGATCAGTTCATGGTAGTCGTATTTCCGGCAGATGGCGGCGAACTCGATGGCCGATTCGACCATCCCCTCCGGGGTATCCCCGAAGCGGTTCATGATGCGGTCCGAGAGGGAGCCATGGTTGGTGCCGATGCGCATCGAGATGCCCCGCTCCTTGCAGCGCAGGACCACCGGGCGGAACTTCTCCTCAATGCGCTCGAGCTCGGCCATGTACTCGTCGTCCGTGTACTCTTTCACGGCGAAGACCTTGGCGTCGGCGAAGTTACCGGGGTTGATGCGCACCTTGTCGGCATATAGGGCGGCCTCCATCGCGGCAGCCGGGCTGAAGTGGATGTCGGCAACCAGGGGCACGTCCAGGCCCATATCCAGCAGGCGGCGCTTGACCTCGCCCAGGGCGCGGGCATCCTGTGATGTTGGCGTGGTGATCCTGACGATCTCGCAGCCCGCCTCTACCAATCGCAGCGTCTGGGCCAGGGTGGCCTCCACGTCCTGAGTGCGCGTGGTGGTCATCGACTGCACTCGGATAGGGTTATCCCCGCCCACACCCACCTTGCCCACCATCACCTCGCGAGTGGGACGTCGCCGGTAGGTGTAAGGGTCGGCCAGGTAGCGATGCTGCGGCGTTTCGGCTGCGGAACGTAGGATTACCGGTTCGCTAGGCTTGACTGTTGAGCTCAATGCGCAATAACCTCATTAGCTGCTATATTTCGCCTCGTGGCGGCTGATCTTCTCACGTTTAATCTACGCAATTCTCTTCGAATCCGATTTGTTCTCGTGGCTCTAGCTCTCTCTTAAGTATACCAAAGGGACAAAGCACTTGAGCCGCTGCCGCTTGTCTCTTGACAGTCAACTACGGCCCGGCACTTATTACAGCTTGAAAGCACACGCAGGCGGGAAAGCTCCTGGAGAGCGGGGTGCCCTTCATCTCCGACACCCAGTTGGAGGCCTCTCTTCTCTAAATCAGGCAGGGGCGCTCGTAGCGGTGACAACCGCGGTGATGAACGATTACGCGAACGCTCGATTGGTGGCCTCGCGCACATCTATTATGGCGTCTGTGGCCCTCTTCGCGCTCATCGGCCTCTTCCTCACTCAGAGGCACGATCGCAAGGGAACCGGCCGGCTCCCCAGGCCCGGTGGCGGAGGTAGAAATGGAAGGCGTACCCGCTGCGGCGTCCCCTGAAGCATGTTCCGCCTAGCGCCTCTCGGCCAGGTGGGTAACAACAGGTACACCTTGCGCTCGGTCAACTTGCTGCCGCCTCCCTCTCCTAGTGCGGTTCTTATGGCGCGCCTTTCATCTTGTCGAACGATATGCCGCTGCTGCAAGCGAACGAGGCCAGCGCGCAGAGAACGCTGAGCACCCAGAGCCAGAAGAGGCGCCTGGCACGCAGCGATGCGGCCCGCATGCGCCCTCGGGCGGCAAATGCCTTACCTGTGGCTTTCATAACATCCCTCCAGGCCGCTGCCACGCATCACGTCCGGGTCCTGGTTCGCCCCTCGCACAAATTATGGCACCGCCGGGAGGAGGCTGTCAATAGGATTTCCAGTAGGTGAAGGCCACCCCATCCGGATTACGGGCAGCGCGGCGGGTGCTGCCGCATAGCTTGCCTGGTATGCCTCTTGCTCTCGCTATTGGAGGGACCGGCACAGGTGGTGGAGTGCTGCCTTTGCCTCCCATACGTTCGGAACAGAATGGTCTGGCGCTTGACCGGCCGGTAATTTGAAGGTTATTGCCTCGTGCTGAGTATATTAATGGTGACCGGTGCCCTGGCAGAGCACTATGCGGCAAGCCTGCCATCATCCTACTCTTGTTCACCCGAGGAACACATACAATGCCGGCTAAGATAGGCAGGTTTATTGGTTCATTGCGCCCTATTTTCCGATTGGCGCTGCTGGTTTTCTCACTTCTCGGTATTTTCGTTTCCGTTCTGGTTGTGGTGTCCGCGGATACTGCCCAGGCAAGCGCGAGCTTGCTGGACCGCGCACGGCTGGGCATGTGGAGCTTGCCCGCGCAGGCTGACCCGCCATTCGCCAACCCCCCGAGCTACCAGGAGAGCGATTTCATCTACACCGGGGGCAAGTATTACCTCTTCTCAACATCCAGCCAGGACCCGGCGTGGATTGATGTGTACGTTGGGGATACCCCGGCCGACCTGGTCCACAGGCCGGCCACCTTCAGACATGTAGCGCCCATCAGATATCCTACCGTGGTGAAGGATGGCAACACCTGGCACCTCTGGGGAGTGAACCCCAAGCACAAGTGGACCGAGCACTGGGTCTCCACCAACTCCGATCCGACCGGCTTTGTCTACGCTGATACGCCCTTCCCCCTCTCTTCTAAGAACTCCTCTCCCGTGGTTGATTTCGCGGTCCGCAAGCACCCCACGAACGGCTACTGGTACGGCGTAGGGTTCGAGTCGGGATACAATGCCCCTCTGCTCTTGACCAGGGCCTCGAGCCCCAACGGGCCGTGGGCAAAACTTAACTATGAGACGCGGGGCGGCGAGAAAAACGGCGTGTTCGGCGACACGGGTGCGCCCCCCTGGGCAAGCGCCGCCCGGCCCGACCCCAACCTGGCTTTCACCCGCAATGGCCGGGCCTGGGTGCTCTTCACCGGAAATGCGCAGGCCCTACCTTCGCGCAACTCGCCCACCTACAGATCGGGCATCGTGGAATTAGACGTCGATACGGGCAAGGCCATAGGCAATGCAGTAGTGCTCTTCGACCACCGGTCGCACGAGGATCTGCCCTTCACTTCGGCGTCCGATCTCAACCTGGTTTCCGTGACCGGCCAGCCAGACCGCATCTTCGCGGAAACCGACAGCCCTAACTACCCGCTCGCCGTGCTAGAACTGCCCCAGTCAGTCAGGCCCACTGACGGTAGGACTTCAGCCGATCTGGTCCGCCTCGACATGGCCAAGGGCTTCAGCGTGGCGGCTGGTATCACCCCCGGCCTCCTGCGAACGCCCTACCGCTGGGCGGCGGACGGCCTCACTGTAGAGGGCAACTACGGGGGGGCCACCAGCTACCTCGCCGCCGCTAACCTGTCGGACCTGACCTTCACGGTGGATTTCACGCCAAAGTCAATCAACACCGATGCGGTGAACACGGTAGCGCATATCGGCGGGCCAAACTACACCAAGGGATCGGGCATCAGCGTGCAGCTAGACGCCACAGGCAACGATAAGCCCTCAATAAAGGCTACCGTCGCAGGCAACAACGGCTCGAAGGTAATTCTGGACAGCCATGTAGCCGCCGAGCCGAATACCCGCTACTCGGTGGTGGTGCGGCGAGTCGATTCCACGCTCACGCTCGAGGTAAACGGGGTGACCACAGCCAGGGCCACATACGCGGCGCCGCTAACCGGCCTGGAGGCATGGTCGCTTGCCGCCGAGGCCACCAGAACCCAGGAAGCTCGCAACCCCTTCCAGGGCACCATCCACTCGTTCGTTGTTGTCGGGGAGGGGAGCTGACACACGTCGAACCCAATCCCTGCCGCCCACCGGTACAGAGTGCTCGTTGACGACAACTTCCACTACATGAACGAAACCAAGCGGTACGAGCTTGGAGAGTTCGATAGCTGCTCGGAGGCGGTTGCCGCCTGCAAGCGCGTCGTGGACGAGTTCCTCCTGTCGGGCGACCCCGGTGGCAAGACGGCGGAAGAATTGTGGGAGGCGTATGTCATGTTCGGGGAAGACCCGTTCATCGTGACCACTGACCCTGATTGCACCTTTTCGGCCTGGGACTACTCGAAGGAGCGCTGCGCCGAGATTTGCCGCCCCGGTAGTTCCACGTCTGGCACCTGACCCCGGCTCCTTTCCGTCTGGTATTTTTCACCAGCCTGCAACGGAGCAACTGGCCGGCAGATCCACCTCAATCCCACGGTCTCGTCTGATATAATAGCCCACAGTGGCGGCGGCAATATCAAGCTTGACTGGCCGGCATAGCCATCAGCCGCGTCATGGTCGGCACCGGTGGTGCTAAAATGGATGTTGTTCTGCCTGGCGATGCTGCTAACGTTAGCCTGGCCGCCAGGACGGGCGCGGGCAATGTTACCGTCGCGACCGGTAGCGGCACCACAGGCAGCCACATCGTCAACGCCAACAGCGGCGCGGGCAACGTGGTCGTTCGCGTACCGAGCGGCCTCGCGGCTCGTATTCACGCCACTGGCAGGCTGGCAAAATTGAATATCGTTGGCCAGAGCGTGCCTCTCGCGTCCAGTTGTGGGTGTTCGGCGCAGGACACTGATACCGCGAGCAAGGAGGTAGGCGATGTTTGTGTTTTCGACACTTAGAGAGAGGGCGATGTTGAGGGCAAAGCGGCCGGCGCTGATTCCAGGAGTGCTGCAGCATGCGCCCCTGGTGTTGAAGCTTAGCGCGCCGCTGCTTGCAGCCTATCTGGTGATGGCCCAGTCCTCCTGGGCGCAAATCGGGCCAGGTCAGCCAAGTGAGCCGACCCAACCGGGCACTGCGCCTGTCATACTCAGGGCTGTGGCCCCAGGCAGCCATGCGGAGGGCACCTTCACGGCAACAACCACTGCAACTATCCCCACTCTCGCGTCTACTTTGGCTTCGACTACCACTGCCGCTGCCACTGTTACAGCGACATGTCCCCTGGCCTGGAGCCTGATGCCCAGTCCCAACGTTGCCACAAGCGGCCATCCCTTCAGTGGGGTAGCGGCGATTTCCACTAATAACATCTGGGCCGTAGGTTCTTACGGTACCAACTCTGACTCCAGCGTAACGCTGATCGAGCACTGGGACGGCTTTAGCTGGAGTATGGTGCCCAGCTCCCATCCCGGCTCGTATAGTAGTCTCTCTGGCGTAACTGCTGTGTCGGCTAATGACATCTGGGCCGTGGGTTATTATGGTAGCAGCCCTGGCGCCAGCGTAACGCTGATCGAGCACTGGAATGGCATTAGCTGGAATATCGTGCCCAGCCCAACCCCTGTCACAATCTACAGCGCCGTTCTGTCTGGAGTAGCGGCTGTGTCTGCCAATGACATCTGGGCCGTGGGGAATTACAGTGACAGCCCTAATACCTACTGGACGCTAATAGAGCACTGGGACGGGCGCAGTTGGACTATCGTGTCTGGCCCCGATCCTGGCTCGAGGAGTGCTCTCTATGCAGTAGCGGCTGTGTCTGCCCATGATATCTGGGCCGTGGGTTCTTACTACCCTGCCGGCAGCCCTGGTACTTATGTGGCATTGATAGAGCACTGGGACGGACGCAACTGGACCCTTGTGCCCGGCCCCGACCCTGGTACGTCCTCCTCCAGCGGTCTCTATGGAATAACGGCTGTATCAGCCAATGACATTTGGGCTGTGGGCGACCTGGTCGAACACTGGGACGGCCGCATCTGGAGCATAGCACCTGGCGGCAATACCCTACGTGGCCTCCAGGGGGTAGCGGCCCTATCGGCCAATGACATCTGGGCTGTCGGATATATCTGGAACTGGTACCCCCGTCAATATGAAATACGAATAGAGCACTGGGACGGCACCGCTTGGACCGTAGTGCCGGTCCATGATCCGGGTCAACTTTATAGCGTAGCAGCGGTGGCAGGTAATGACGTTTGGGCTGGCGGAGGGAATATGTATCACTGGGACGGCAGCACCTGGAGGGTCGTGTCTAGCCCTGCTACCGGTACGGCCAGTAATCAGCTCAACGGTGTGGCGGCTGTGTCGGCTTCTGATATTTGGGCCGTGGGTGATTACAGTAGCAGCCCTGTCCCCCGCGTAACGCTGATAGAGCATTGGGACGGGAGCACCTGGAGCGTGGTGCCCAGCCCCAGTCTGGGCGAAAGCACCCTCCTCTACGACGTAGCGGCAGTGTCTGCCAATGATGTTTGGACCGTGGGCGGTTGGTATACGGGGTACTCGAGCTTTACTGCGCATCCCGTGGTCGAACACTGGGACGGCAGCAGTTGGAGTATGGTTCCCAGCCCTGACCCTGGCTCGTACGATGTTCTCTCTGGAGTAGCGGCAGTGTCTGCCAATGATGTCTGGGCCGTGGGTTTTCAAGGTTTCAGCGGTAGCCTCGGCCCAACGTTGATAGAGCACTGGGACGGGAGCACTTGGAGTGTAGTGCCCAGCCCCCATCCTGGCTCGTATAGCCCTCTCTCTGGAGTAACTGCTGTGTCGGCTAATGACATCTGGGCCGTGGGTTATTATGGTGACAGCCCTGGCCCCGGCTCAACGCTGATAGAGCACTGGGATGGGAGCACCTGGAGCGTGGTGCCTAGCCCCAATCCCGGGTCAGCCTCCAATGTGCGCCTCAATGGCGTTGCGGCTGTGGTTGCCGATGATGTTTGGGCGGTGGGCGCTGACTTTAGCAATCCTAACAGCTCCGCAACGCTGACAGAGCACTGGAACGGAAGCACCTGGAGCATCGTGCCCAACCCTGGCACCGAGACACTCAACCGAGTAGCAGCGGTATCGACCAATAATGTGTGGGCTGTGGGGTACTCGGGCCCCTATCCTTCCACCCAGCCGCTGGTGGAGCACTGGGACGGCCAGGTCTGGTCGATAGTGTCCAACCCTGGCACCGGTACACTTAACGGCGTAGCAGCGGTATCGGCCAATGATGTGTGGGCTGTGGGTGAAACCGCGAGTGGGGTGGGCCTGATAGAGCGATACAGTGATTTCCCCTTCTACGATGTCCATCCCTCTGACTACTTCTACGAGGCGGTTCACAACCTGTACTGCCGAGGGGTCATCTCCGGCTACTCCGACAGCACCTTCCGGCCAGGCAACCTTACTACTCGGGGCCAGTTCGGCAAGGTAATCGTCTTGGCTCAGAGTTGGCTCATCTACACGCCTCCCACACCCACCTTCCGAGACGTGCCCACCACGCACGCTTTCTACACCTATATAGAGACGGCCTACTCGCACGGTGTCGTTTCAGGCTATGATTGCGGAACCAACTGCCTGGAATTCAGGCCAGGCAACAATGTCACCAGGGGCCAGGTGTGCAAGGTAGTGGCGCTGGCAGAGGGGTGGCCCACATACACACCCCCTACTCCTACATTCAGGGACGTGCCGGCCACGCACGCTTTCTACAGCTACATAGAGACGGCCTACAACAAGGGCATAATCTCGGGCTACACATGTGGTGCGGGTTGCCTCGAGTTCAAACCGGGCAACAACGCCACAAGGGGGCAGCTAAGTAAGATCGTCTACAACGCCATAATCCAACCCTGAGCCTGCCGGCAGGTAGTTGCCGAGTGTTCATTCATTTGCATGCTCTATCGCCTCTTCGACACTCATCGCACGCCCCTCCTCCCAGGCCTGCTCGAACAGCTTCTCGCCTAGCTGTGTGCGCGCCTCTTGCGCGCTCCGCTCGAACGGCAGGCGGTCCTGGTGGTACAGCATTACCCCTATTGATTGAAGTATACTTTCCGCCGCGCCCAACATCCGCGTTCCCCTCTCAATCTCCGTTTGCCCCTGTGCACGCTCGGATTTGGCCAACTCTGTCCCCGCTGCCACAAACACCTCCCCCGCCCTGGCCAGGGATTCGGCTATTTCTCTCCTCTTGCCTACCTCAACCGTCAGCGCAAGACTCTGCACAGCCAGCGCGCGAGCTTTGGGGTAATCGTGCTGGTTTGAGGCCACGACTCCCAGGCTGCCGAGGGCGAGAGCGATGCCCAACTTTGGCCCAAGCTCCCGGCGCAGAGCCAGGCTCTCTTCATGCAGGGCCCGTGCCGTCGCATAGTCTCCTTGCTCATTGGCTACATTCCCCAGGTTGTTGAGCGACAGCGCTATCCCCCACTTGTCCCCGAGCTCCCGGCGCAGGGCCAGGCCCTCTTCATAGAGCGCATGGGCGGCCTGGTAGTCTCCTTGTTCGTGGGCTAGAAACCCCAGGTTGTTGAGCGACGACGCGATCCCCCATTTATCCCCGAGCCCTCGCTTGATGGCCAGGCTCTCTTCGTGTAGAGAACGCGCCGTCGCGTAGTCACCATATTCGTAGACCACGAGGCCCAGGTTGTTGAGCGACGAAGCCACTCCCCACTTGTCCCCAAGCTCCCTGCGTAAAGCCAGGCTCTCTTCGTGCCGGGTTCGTGTCGTCGCGTAATCCCCCTGCTCATGGGCTATGAGGCCTAGATTGTTCAGCGAGGCAGCGACGCCCCACCTGTCCCCGAGCTCTCTACACAGAGCCAGGCTCTCCTCACAGAGCGAACGGGCGGCCTGGTAGTCCTCCTCTTCCTTGGCCACATTCCCCAGATTGTTCAGAGAGATAGAGATGCCCTGCTTGTCGCCCGCTTCCCTGCTCACAGCGAGAGCTTGATCAAAGAAGGGGCGGGCAGCGGAGTAGTCTGCCTGCCTGAACGCCAGAAGGCCTGCCCCGTTCAGGGCTCTGGCTCTGCTGCTCGACGAGCAGGCTTGCAGTATCAGAGGGGGCATGGATAGCAGCCTGGCAAAGTGCTCCCTTCCCTCCGTATGCAGACCCCTCACCACCCAGTAGCGCAAGATTGCCCACGCTATGCGCAACCCCACTTCCGCTGCTTCTGCCGCTTCCGCGTTTAGCCCCCTATCGCTCGCCTCCGGTTCACCTTGTGACCCCTGGTGTGACGCTGTCCCGCCTGCTCCCTGTTCGCTTGCCCACCACAGCGCCGCCCTGAGGTTGTCCTGCTCGTCCTCCAACCGTCCGAACCACCCCGCCTGCTCCTCGCCCAACAGATGCGGCTCCGCTTCCTCCGCCAGCCCCATGAAGTACAAGGCGTGGGCCTTGCGCATGGCCGCTGCTTCCCCGCTCTCGTCCAACTTTTCCCGGGCGTACTCGTGTATGGTTTCCAGCATCCAGAACCGAGGCCCTCCCTCGGGCTCTATCCCTGCCTCCCTCTGCTGCAGAAGGCCATTCAGGAGCAGCGTCTCCGCCCCATCCAGCACGTCTACTTCCAGGGGTGCGAGCGTAGTGTCTTTGCCACTGCACACCGCTTCCGTTGCATCGAAGGTCTGCCCCCCACTGAACACCGCCATGCGCCGGAACAGTCGCTTGGACCCCTCGTCCAGAAGGTCGTAGCTCCACTCGAGGGTGTTGCGGAGCGTCCGCTGGCGTTCGGGCACGTCGCGGTTCCCTCCCGATAATAGCTTCAGGCTGAGGTGACCTGACAGCCTGGCGAGGAGGGTGGAGAGAGTGAGCAATCTCACCTTTGCCGCCGCGAGCTCTATGGCGAGAGGAAGCCCATTCAGCTTCGCGCATATCTGGGCTATGACCGGGGCGTTGCCGGCGGTCACCTGGAAGTCGGCCTTTACGTTCGTGGCTCTGTCCACAAACAGGCTCACCGCTTCATACCGGCTCAGGCTCTCCAAAGGAGGGAGGTGGCCCTCTCGAATATCGGGTGTGGCAAGAGGAGGCACGGAGTACTCTCTCTCACCACTTATGTGCAGTCGTACCCGGCTGGTGGCCAATACCTTCAGGTGGATGCATTCCCCCAGCAGGCCGCTAACGTGCGTGGCCGCTTCCACCACCTGCTCGAAGTTATCCAGGACCAGAAGCAGGTGTTTCTCCTTGAGGTACTCGGTGAGGGTGTCGATGATAGGCCTGTTTCCCCTCACCTCCTTCAGACCGAGGTCTTGCGCTATGGTGGCTATCACGAGGTTGTGGTCGAGGAGGGCCGCAAGCTCTACGAACCACACCCCGTCGGGGAAGTTATCGAGCGCTTCGCCCGTATCTTCGCCTGCGACTTCCCTCACCGCTTCTGCCGCCTGCAAGGCGAGGCGGGTCTTGCCGATTCCTCCCGGCCCGGTGAGCGTGATAAGGGCCGCGTCCGGCTTGCGAAGGAGCGCGGCCACGGCCTGGACCTCTTTCTCCCTACCGACGAAGGGCGTGGCCTGGCGGGGGAGGTTGTTGGGGCAGCTATCCAGGACGCGCAACCGAGGGAACTCCGCGGGCAGCCCTTCGGCCACGACTTCGAAGATGCGCTCCGGCTGGGTGAGGTCTTTGAGGCTGTGCTCGCCCAAATCCCGCAGGGCCACGCCGGATGGGAGATTATCGCGAAGGAGTTGCTGGGTGGCAAGGGTAACCAGCACCTGGCCTCCATGCCCAACGGCCATGAGCCGGGCAACTCGATTCAAGGCGGGCCCGACGTAGTCATCTCCCCGCTCCTCGGTGGCAGCCGTATGGACTGCCATGCGCACGCTCACCTCTCCTGTTTCCGCGGCCCAACTCTCCTGGTGGAGAGCGCGCTGGGCATCGATGGTGGCCTGCAAAGCCTGGGGAGCGGTAGGGAAAGCAACCTGCAAGGCATTGCCTGCCATCTTGTACGCATACCCGCCGTTAGCCTCAATGGCCTCCCGCATGATAGCTTCCTGGCGGGCGAAGGCAGCCTGCATGGCCGCGGGGGTGGCCTCCCCGCGTTTGGTGCTCCCCTCAATATCGGTGAACAGGAAAGTCACCGTGCCGGTAGGACGGGTGCCAGGCGACAGGTTCGTTAGCATAAACAGCCACTCCTCCCTCAGATACGAATGGCTCAGCAGGAGTGCACAAGAACGCAGTCAATTATAGCACGTCGTTGAAGGAAAGCATCCTGGGCGCGAGGCATGGCTTGCTCATAGGCATCAAGCTAAGGGATTACAGGCAGTGTCTGGGCGCAACTATTTCTGTAGGGGCAGACCCCAGCCCCAGAGAGGACCCCGTGCTGCCTGCCCAGTTTCTCAACGTCGGCATTCGGGGTACACGCAGAGGGCAGGTAACGGGGGCCTGCCCCTACGGAAATAGTTGTTCCGCCAGGTGCGCGACCCGCTGCAACACGCGGCTCAGTTGCTCTGCGGAGGCCCAGGGCAGGAACGGCGGCCAGGCGAGCAGCCAGGATAGCAACTCGGCAGCCACCATCGCGTGGCGCACTTCCGGCTCCGGGAAGGGCTGCCCCGTGGCCGCCTCCAGGGCTTCCCGGTACGCCCGGATGACGCTCGCGTGAGGCACAGCGGCTCCGGCGAAGTACGATCGCTCCATGAAGAACGACAAGTCGACGGGGCCCCTACCCAGACCTACATCCTGCCAGTCCGCCCAGACCATCCCCCCATCTCCATCCACCAAGACGTTCCCTGCGTGGCAGTCACCATGGCACAGGGTGAGGGGGAAGGACCGCAGGATGGCTCGCAGCGACCGCAAGTTCTGCAGCGTCTCCAGCGCGTCCGGCACGGCCCCGGCGGGCTTAGCCTGTTGCAGGTCGCGCCAATAGCTTTGTGCCCCCTCAACTGCCCGGTCCGGCGCGAAGATCGGGGTCTGCTGTTCCCGTTTCAGCCAGGGAAGCTCTCGCAGGTCGCCGGTGCGGTCCCAGAACGCCGCGTGCAGAGAGGCGATCTGCCCGGCGGCCTCTACAAACTGCCCCTCGCGCCACTCGCCAGGTGGCTGCGAAGGCTGGTATCTTGCCATCAGGATGTAAACCGGCGACCTGCCGACCTCGTCCCCAACGTTAGTATCGAGCACGCGGGGCACACGCAGCGGGACCCGGCCGGCCAGGTGGTGGTAGAACAGGGCTTCACGCTGCGCCCTCCCCATAACCTCAGAGGCGGAACCGGGCAGGGTTGCTTTGAGGACGAGCGCGTCCTTCCCCAGGTTGAGCGCATAGGTGAACGATTGCGACACCCCGCCCGTCAGCAGTTCATAGGTGAAGTCGCACATCGACATCGTACCTAATGCCTGCAGAGCATGAGCAATGATGTTTTCGTGCGCCACCGGGGCTTGTTCCATTCTAACAACAGGTCTCCTGGAGTCGGTACTTATTGCTACTGTTACAAATGCTATCTACCAATCTTGATGTTGGGATAAGTTATGCGCAGCCTCCAGGGCTGGGGAGCTTGCTAAACTCCGGGTGCCCTTCTACTATTTGTTGGACCAGCTTTATTAGCTCCCTGAGCTTGATTGCTCTTGTTTTGCTGGGCTCGCTATATTCATCCCTCCACGGCATCTCGGTTGGCTCGCCAAATTCGTCTTTCCAATGAACTACTTTTGTTTGGTTGCCACTTTGCACCTTGAAGAGATAACGAACTGGTATCCCGGAGACCCTCATCACATCGGGCGGAAGTTGAATTGAGAAGTCGTCAGGATAACTGAAGAAATCTATGCTTGCCATCCTCTGAGAAATTCTTCCTAGTTCCTGCTGCGACAGAACGAAGTCAATCGTCGTAGTAACGGGTGGGCTCATGTTGCTTATCAGGGTGAGCGTGTTATTGAAGGTGTCAATTTTATATGAGTAACAAGAGTACCATTCAAGAGCGAAGGCAAAGTTCGGCTCCGGCGTGATAAGCCTGGGTACCTCGGTTAGTGCGGGCGCCGGCACTTTAGTCGATACCGTGCCGGCTGCGGACCCCGAGTTCTCGCAACCCGACAGCAAGAATATTGTCAGGCCAATTAGAATTGTCGCCACGTCGAGCGCCAGGCTTCGGGTGATTTCTTGACATCGCGCCATTATGCCCGTCTCGGCAGAGAGCCAATACTTCCGGTTCACAACGTCGCTATCTCCTGTCACAAAATAGCTGTACGGCTAAGACGTCGACGTTGGCAAGAAAGTTCCCACAAGGCGCGATAGCAGAGTGGCTATGATTTTCGGGCTGTTCGCTCGATACCCGAGCCATAAGGCCGAAAGGCCACTCATTTCTCCGACGACTTTCTTGAGTGGGACTATTACATCTGGTGGATCTGTATCAGGTTACCGCAGGTGTCATCAAACACAGCCTGGGTGCCCCAATCGGACTTCGTGGGCTCCTGTGTGAACACGACGCCCCGGCCTGTCAGCCTTTCGTACTCCTTTTGCACGTCCTCGACGCCGAACACGATTGCTGGCAGCCCAGCCTCACGTATGGCCTGCTGGTACGTGGCACTGATGGGGTTGTCGTTCGGCTCGAGAAGCAGCCCGGTACCGGTAGGCTCCTCCGGAGAGACCACGATGGCGAGCCTGGCTTCGGGGATGTACATCCTTTCGGCGAAACCCAGGATCTCGGTGTAAAACTTGAAGGCTTCGATGGGGTCGTTTACGGTTATGCTGGTAAGCGCGATCTTCATGAAGGGTCCTCCTGGCTTTGGGTAGCGGCCCGCAAAGGAGACCGCAGAGTGTGATAATGACTTGCTGATGCTAGCGCATGCGTTCTGGGATGTCAAGGTATGTGCGTGGCGGCGGTTCCTGGTCGAATATGAGAAGTAATGAAGGCAACCGGTGAGTGGTGCCACTCGCCGGTTGCCTTATGTAGTATTCCGAGGACTGCCAGATCGGGCCCGCTTAGAAGGGGCAGACGCCCGGATCCGGCTTGTCAATGCGTGGTGCGCCACCCTGCGGGAGCATGCGTACGACATAGTTTTCGACAGGTTGACTAGTCTCGTTCCTGGCGTTATGCGTGTGGGTGCCCATATCGAGGTAGGCACCCCCGGCTGAGACAGGCTGCCCTGCACAGGAGGGGTCATCGGCATAGTAGAAGGTAAGGGTACCACGGGTAACGACTATCCACGACGGCCCGCTATGCTGGTGCCAGCCGAAATAGCCGCCCGGCGCGACGATATTCTTCACGATGGAGATGTTGGAAACGTCCAGGCCGTTACCGAACCCCGCTCCATCTTCCATTGTGTTGCTATCCACTGTGTTGCTATCCATCCCAATGTGCGAGAGCGCTGTGAACTGGGAATTGCGGCCTGGTCCATGCGGGGGTCTCTCCGCTAATTTCACCCGGATTGGCACCGGCAGTACGCCATCTGCGATCGGTGTGGAAGTGACACCGTTTCCGGGGGTCGCCAGGGCCGTGCCCGCTATGAAGTTGCCGGTAAGTAGCGGGGCAAGTATCGCAGCGATCACAAGTGCCCGGCGCTTGATGTTGTTTGCGCTCGCTCGTACGGGTCTCTCCTCACTCATTTTGCCAGTCATTTCTTGACCTCCTTGACATAGTGCTTGTCTGCTTTGTCTCTCTTGCAGGCCGGCTTCCTGGGGTGGCCCCGTGAGTGTGGACTCCCTGCTGCCGCTACCCTGTTTTGTGGATGATCCGCCGGGTGCCGATTGCCGAAGTAACCGACGTCCGGCGAACCATCCTTGCATAGACTATAGACAAAGAATGGGCGGCTGCCATGCGCGCAGCTACCCATTCTTGTCGAGGAAGCACGTATTCTGTCAGGTGGTGAACACGTAGTCTATGTAGCGAGGCGGTGGCGGAGGGCATATGCGGTGGCCGCGGCCCTCGCAACCTTGCCGCTGGCCCCGATCTTCTGGTAGATGTTGGAGATGTGCCGCTCCACCGTCCGCCTGCTCAACACCAGTTCCTGGCCAATCTCCTGATTGCTCTTGCCCACAGTTATGAGGCGCAGCACTTCCACCTCCCGCTCGGTCAGATCATCCGGGTAGGGCGACTTATGCTCTTTCGGGGTATCGCTCTCATGGGAGCCCGAGTCGGAGGGAACGCCGAAGCTCGACTCCGCGGCGTAGGCTACAGCCTCTTCGAGCAACATGGCCCGGCCCTCCGCCCGGAGCTTCGCGAAGGTCTCCTCATCGAGCTCGCCGCTTACACTTGCTGTGATCCGGTCGATTTCATCACGAGTAGCGGGCTCATAATGAGCCCCTGGCTCGCTCAGAACGCCTTCAGAGATGCCGATCAGCGTTGCAGCACGCATGTCCGTGCCACGCAGCCGGGCGATCTCGGCCAGGCCCACCAGATACCAACGTGACCATCGCCTTTTTCCCGAGTCCTGAGCGCGAGCCAGACCCTCCAGGAGTAACGTTTCAGCATGCTGTGGATTCCCCTGGCGCAGAGCTATCATGCCAAGCCGGGCAAGGCACATGGCAATGATCCACTCCGCTCCCAGCTCCAGCGCCATGCCAAGGCTCTCCTCAATCATCGCCTTCGCCTTGTCATACTCCCCAAGATGGAAAGCTACAGACCCTTGCTTCATCAGCGCGTCAGCTATGCTGGCGTCGTCGCCCAATTCGCGATCGATTGCCAGTGCCTCCTCCAACGGCGGCTGTGCGGCTCGGTACTCTTCCTTGCGCATGAGAATGACCCCTATCATGGACAGTGCGCTTGAAATGAGAGGTCTGCTATCCAGCCTTCTAGCTATGACCAGGCATTCTTCATAAAGTGAACGGCTGAAGTCATATTCACCCTGCCACATCACCACGCTGCCGAGGCCAAGCAGTGCCGAGGCCAGGCCCCGGTCGTCGCCCAACGCCCTGGACATATCCAGGCTCTTCTCATAGATAGCGCGAGCCTCCATAGAGTCGCCCTGCTCCCAGACCATCCGGGCCAGCGTTCGTAGTGCCTTAGCGTGTTCCACACTCAGCCCGGAGGGCGCCGGGCCCGGTTCGGTCTTGCTGAGAAGCTGTGCGCACCACTGCCGCCCTTCGCTGAAGTAGCCCCTGTGGTGCCAGTAGCGCCCCAGCGCTCCGGCCAGCCTGAGACCCTTTTCTGCCCGGCCATCTCGCGACAGGCTCCACTCCAGGGCCGCTCTCAAGTTGTTCTGCTCGGCGTCCAACCGCCTCATCCATAGGGCCATCTCAGTCCCAAGCGTCTCTCGCTCCGCAGTCTCGACCAACTGCAAGAAGTAATCACAATGGCGGTCAGCGGTAGCGTCGAGCTCCCCGCACTCTTCCAACTTCCCGCTGGCGTACTCGCGTATGGTTTCCAGCATCATGAATCGCGGCTCCGCGGCCCCGGCACCGGCCACGTCCTCTTGCCTGCGCAGCAGGCTCTTGCCTACCAGGGAAGTTACACCATCAAGGGTATCCAACCCCAGGTCGATCCCGCACACCTCCTCGATCGCCCTCAAGCTACACCCGCCCACGAACACCCCTAGCCTCCCGAATAGGGCCTGCTCACCTGAATCCAACAGGTTGTAACTCCAATCTATGGCAGCTCGTAACGTTCGCTGCCGTTCGGGCAGGTTACGCGCCCCTCCCGTCAGCAACTTCAGCCTGCTCTTGAGTCGCACCAACAACTCCTCAGGTGGCAGCACCAGGATGCGCGCTGCGGCTAGCTCAATTGCGAGCGGTAGCCCATCCAATCGCAGGCAAATCTCGGCTACAGGGTGGGCGTTGCGATCCGTTAGCTCGAAGCCGGGGCTTACTGCCTGTGCTCGCTGCAGGAAGAGCGTCACGGCTTCGTATCGTGAGAGCGCTTCCAGGTTGGGGAACCTGTTGGGATCAAGGAGAGAGGGTAGAGACAGCGGCGGCACAGAGTAATCATGCTCGCCATAAATGTGCAGCAGCTCCCGGCTGGTCACCAGGAGCTTCAAGTCGGGGCACTGCGCAAGTAGCTCGGCAACCTCGGTGGCCGCTCCAATTACCTGCTCAAAGTTGTCGAGCACTAACAATATCTGCTTGTTGCGAAGGTAAAGGGCCAGGCTTTCGGAGAGGGGTAGGCCCGGACCTTCTTTAAGCCCCAGGGTCTGAGCAATGGCGGGCAACACCAACCCCGGCTCGGTGATTGGAGCCAATGGGACGAAGTAAGTGCCGACTGCGAAATCCTTCGCCAGGTTGGAGCTTATCTCAATGCTCAGGCGGGTCTTGCCGATGCCGGGTGGTCCTGTGAGAGTGAGCAGCCGGACCTCAGGACGACGAAGCAACTCGACAGCAGCCTCAACTT
>JBJMMB010000005.1:0-18146 GCA_045805005.1 Chloroflexia bacterium | reverse complement strand
GGCACCACTCCAGCGCCGCCCGTATGTTGCTCCACTCCGAATCCAACCGCTCCATCCAGGGCTGTCGTCCGCCGCTGGTCAGGTGGGGCTCGGCAGCCTCGGCAAGCCTCAGGTAGTAGGCCGCGTGCTGGCGGCGGACCGCTTGCTCCTCGCCGCTCTCCGCCAGCCGCTCTGAGGCGTACTCGCGGATCGTCCAGAGCATCATGAAGCGTGGCTCGTCCTCGCCCTTCGCGTCGTCTATCCTCTTCAGCAGGCTCTTGCCCAGAAGCGAGCTTACCCCGTCCAGCGCGTCCAGCTTGCCGGTGGGCTCGCCGGGGAGCCGGCAGACCCCTTCGACCGAGTCGAGGGTGGTTGACCCAACAAAGGCCCCCATACGCCTGAAGAGCAATTGGTCGTCTATGCCCATCAGGTCATAGCTCCAATCTATGGCCCCTCTGAGCGTCTGCTGCCTTGGGGGAAGGTTCTGGGCTCCTGCGGTCAGCAGTTTCAGTCTGTTGCTCAGCCTGGCAAGAATGGCCTGGGGAGTGAGCAGCTTGATGCGCGCGGCCGCGAGCTCGATGGCCAGGGGCAGGCCGTCCAATTGCCGGCATATCTCCGAAACGACCAGCACATTCCCCTCGGTCAGCTTGAAGTTGGGGTTTACGGCTTGCGAGCGCTGCACGAAGAGTTCAACGGCGGCGCACTGGGCGATGGTTTCCAGGTCCTCCGGATCCTCGGGGTCGGGGATATCGAGAGGGGGCACCTCGAACTCGTGCTCCCCGTAAAGGTTCAGGGGAGAGCGGCTGCTCACCATCACCTTCAATTCCGGGCAGTGCTCGGCCAGCGCCGCCACGAACTCCCCGGCCTCCACCACCTGTTCGAAGTTGTCGAGCACAAGCAGCATTTCTTTGTCGCGCAGGTAGTTCTTGAGCAACTCCAGCCGCTCCTGGTTGGGAGCCTCCTTGACTTTCAGGGCCTGGGTGATAGCGGGGAGCACCAGAGCCGCATCGGTGATAGGGGATAAGCCCACCCAGAAGACCCCGTCGCGGAAGCGGTCGAGCAGGTTGTGGCCCACCTTGAAGCTGAGGCGGGTCTTGCCGATGCCGGGAGGGCCGGTGAGGGTGAGCAGGCGCACCTCCTCGTTCATGAGCATCTCGGCCAGCCGTGCCTGCTCCTTGTCGCGGCCGATGAAGTTGGTGGGCCAGTCCAGGAGGTTGGTGCGCTCCCGAGCGGCTGCTGCCGGAGCGCCCAGCCCTTCGATACGCACGAAGTCGGGCAGGTCGGGCTCTTCGTCGTGCGGCGCCTGGCGAGCAAAGCGCACGAGGTCGGCCCACTCTTCTTGGGGCACGCCGAGGCCCTGGCCTATCACCTCGGCCGTGTGCTTAGAGGGGCGGCGCTCCCCCGACTCGTACTTGCGTATGGTCTCCGGGGAGCAGCCGATGCGGTCGGCTAACTCCTCCTGGGTCAAGTCCAGACTTAGCTTACGCCGCTTCCTCAGCCACTGCCCGAACGTTTCCGGTTGTGCCATGTGATACCTACCTGGTTAGCGGAGCGCGGTGCCGGGTAAAGCCATCAGGTGGCTTTGCCCGGTATAAGAGTCGAACCCGGCCGTGCCCTATAGCAAGCACGGCTGTACCGGTATTAGTACCGAATACGGTGACGACCATTATAGCTCAACATCCCCTTTAATGAAAGTGCCTGCGAGACGGCTCCCCGGAACCGTCCAAAACAGGAGAAGGCACACACACCAGTCATGGGAGGTAAACGACATGGACGCAACATTAGTTCCACTACGAAGCGGCGTTGAAGCACGGGCCGAGGCCATTCGGCAGGTGTACGAGGCCCACTCGGAGCAGATATACAGGTTCCTCTTCTTCAAGCTGGGTAACCGCGAGGACGCCGAGGACGTGACCGCCCAGGTCTTCATGAAAGCAGCCATTTCGCTCGACCTCTCGCAGAGCGCCCACAGCAAGCTGGCCTGGCTCTACCAGGTGGCCCGCACCTCTGCCGGCGACTACTGGCGCCTCTACTACAGGACCCTCACCACCAGTCTGGACCAAATGGAGGTGGATGGCGACCTGGGGCCGGTGGCCGAGCCCATAGTCCTGGGTGAGGACGAGTACGAGAACCCGGCGCGCGTCTCCGAAACACTCCACGCCCTGCTGGCGTTGCTCACTGAGAACTACCGGCGCGTACTGGAACTCCGCTTCCTGGAGAGTTGTTCCTTGCGAGAAACAGCCGAGGTCCTGGGGATGAGAGAGGGGAACGTGCGTGTGCTCCAGCACAGGGCACTGCATCGTGCAGCCTCCCTGGCAAGCGGCCAGGCCATCCATTTCCCCCTCAACACGGAGGGGGGAGAATAAAATGAACGCTGGGCTCCAATCCCCCAAACCACGGGCAGAGGGAACCCTGCAACCCCTGCTGTAGCCCCGACTCCCCGACTCCCGACCCCCGACCTGTACCACAATCTGTACCGGTTCTTGTGACGACCACTGGAGCCGATTCTCCCCAATAATGAGAGCAGACCGAGGCTACAGGCAAATACACAGATCCAAAGCGTTCCAGGCCCGTGCAGTCAGGGCAGCCATATAGCCTCTACATAGATAGCACATCCCGCCAGTCCGTCCAGGACTTTAACAACCGCATATCAAGCATTGAATATCGAGTACCGAGTACTGAGTACCGAGTGCTGAGTACCCAACACCCAACACCCGCAAAGGAGGTGACAACCAATGACAGATTGCTCCACTGCCTCGATGCGCAATGAGCGCCTTATGGACTCCCCGCCCAAATGCAGGAGGGGCCTCAGGCAGGCCCTCGGCAGGGTGTAGCGCATGTCGGGCTGCACCGCTCAGAATCAAGTTCGCTCTACTTCTCGCCCAACTCCTCCGCTTGATTTTGGAGACCCTGGCTCTTGTCTGAGTTCTCATACCGTCTTCTCCCAACAGGAGGAGACCAGGAGGAAAAAGAAATGTCCCGCAAACTAATGGGCGCCGGGGCCACAGTCCTGTTAGGCCTTTCCCTTCTCGTCCCGTTCGCAAGCGCCGCCACAATCGATCCCTCGCCCGGCGGCCTTCCCGTACTGCACGTGCAGATGCACTTCGAGGGCCGCGACCAGGTGCCCGACAGCACGCAAATCCAAAAAGTACACTACGTCGTGGGTAACCCGAACGACGACACCTACACGCTCGAAGGCACCACCATCACTGACAAGTACGGCCACTTCGCCTTGAACGTCGCCTCATTGAGGCCCAACAAGTATCTTTTGTGGGTCAAGAGCTCCAAATACCTTGCCAACCGTGTCACAGTGGACCTCACCGAGGGGAACGTCTTCAATGCCGACTCCGGGCTCCTCCGGGCAGGCGATGCCAATGACGACAACGTCGTGAACAGCACCGACCTCGGCATCCTGAAGAAAACGTTCGGCAAGGCGGTCGGCGAGGATAATTACGACGACAGAGCCAACTTCAACGGCGACAAGATCGTCGACGATACGGATCTGGCGATGCTGAAGGACAACTTCGGCACATCGGGAGACGTGGCGCCCTGATAACACAAGTGGGGGACTGGCTCCAGGTGGGGAATGGGAGTATCCACTAACCTTACCCGCTAAAACGACTTTTCACTTGCTCCCTTATGAGAAATGGAGGAATTCCTGATGTACCGCCGACTAAGACCGGCCTGGGCGCTGGTCCTTATGATCGCAGTGTTGGTCGCGCAGGCCACCCCGGCTGCCGCCAAGACGTCCTACTTCTACGATTTCGAAAAAGGTACCAAACCCTGGACGGTGGGATCCACCGGCTCTGACCTGGAGAGATCCCTCTCAATACAGCGCACCGAAAACGGCTGCCCAAGCACCACCGACACCTCGCACGCCTTCGTGAAGTTCGTCAACGTGGCCGGCAAGCCCTCCGCAGCCTGGGTGGTGACGTCTTTCGCTACCGTCAGCACCGGGGCCGACCTTGTGAGGATGACCTACTGCCAGAAGACCGCCGACCTGTGCGCCGGCTGCAAGCCCATCATCTACGTGGGTGGCGATATGCCGGTTAGCCTGTCCCAGTTCCAATCGGCGTACCCCAGCATCACTGAGCCCCCGGTCGTGGGCGACTGGATGATGTACCAGTTCCCTTCGCCAAACGGGCCGGAGCCTACTATCTACAACAAAGGCACCGTATACGTGGCAATCGGTGTGGCCGGGCCTAGCGTCAAAGAGAACACTACGGAAGGGTTTGGCCTCGACTGCATCGACCTGACGATCTTCCCCGCCCCGTAGCCACAGCCACCCAAGGTCGACAGCCCACGGCGTCCTGAACCGACTTTGCGTATCCGCACAAGCATCTCACCGCCCAACGAAGGGCCTCTCTTAGAAGGAGAAAGGAGAAGGAAAGGACATGTATAAGACAACCAACACCGGCCCGAAAACTTATTACCGCCAAACGTGGAGGACTATTCACCGGGACACCCGACGCAACCCGATAGTCCTCCCCGGCTCACCCGCGGCCACCAGGCACGAAGGGGAGTTGTGACATCGATATGAGGCCGGACCGTTTCCCAAAAAAGAGAGGCATCACTTTCCACCGTCAATCCGGTGGCCACTGCCTCTCTTTTATTTTGGACTTTGGATTTTGGACTCAGCCCTCAGCCCTTAGTCCCCAGCCCCCGGCACTTATGTGGCTTGCGGTAGCGCGACGCTGAAACGGCTGCCTCGGCCTGGGGTGCTTTCGACGGCTACCCTGCCGCCCATCGCCGCCGTTAGCTCGCTCACCAGGGCCAGGCCGATACCCGCCCCGCCGCTCTCCCGGGCCCGCGAGTCGTCGCTCCTGTAGAACCGCTCGAACACCAGGGGCAATTCCTCCGACGGTATCCCAACGCCCGTGCCGCCCACTGCCAGAGTGACCACTCCGTCATCGGCGCTCCCCTCGACCGCTATGGTGCCGCCGGGCAGGGTATAGCGCAGAGCATTCTGCAGGAGGTTGAGCACCACTTGCTCAAGTCGCACCCTGTCAGCCTGCACGAGAGGCAGGTTGGCCGGCAGAGATGTGACGATTTCGATCTGCCGCTCCCTCCGGGCTAACGGGTCAAGCGTTTCGGCGAGGTGCTCCGCTATGGCCCCGGCGTCCACAGGCTCCATGTTCAGGGGAAGCTGCTGCGCCTCGGCCCTCGCCAGCGTGAAAAGGTCCTCGATCAGCGTGGTGAGCCTGTCCATCTCCCCCTGGATCACCGCCAGATCGTGAACAGGCAGGTGGTCCCCATGGTCCAGTTCCAGTTGCTCCAGATAGCCCCGCATCGTCACGAGTGGCATGCGCAGTTCGTGCGAGATGTCGGCCACCAGGCGGCGGTTGGCGGTGAGCAACTTTTCGGCGCGGTTCTTTTCGGCGGTGAGGGCTGCCTCGCGCTCCTCCAGCCGGGCGGCCATGGCGTTGAAGTCGGTGCTCAGTCGCCCGATCTCGTCGGCAGAATCGACGGTCACGCGCCGCGATAGGTCGCCCGATACCAGGCTGTCAGTGGCTGCTGTTAGACGCTCCAGCCTTCTCGATAGCCTCCTCGACAGAACATATCCCCCGCCCCCCGCTATCAGCAATATACCCCCCACGGCAAACAGCAGCAGGTAGACCGCCGAGGCCGCGCTCATTAACGTGATGCTCACCGTGCGCCCGAAGTCGGCCTGGAACTGCGCTACGCTGTCGGTGTTGCTCTCGACCAGCAAGAGCCCACCTGGGCCGCCGTTCGCCCCGGTCATCGCGCAGGCGGCGGTATCGGCGCGGGGGCCACCGGCGGGGCGGGCGTTGGCGCATCCCCCCGAACGCACTTGGGCTAGCAGCGGGGCGAGCTTTGTCTGCTGCCTGGCGGGCAACGGCTCGCCGGTGGCCGGCGCTGCATCGCCCGCGCTCGCCACCACCCTGCCGTCTGATCCGACCAGGGTGATGCGCCGGACCCCGGCGAATGAGGCTGGGTCTTTCCCGAAGGCGCCCGCCTGGCCCGAGGAGAGCGGCAGGCGCGTAGTCCCGTGGAGCAGCCCCGCCAGCACCCCGGCTACCTGTTGCCGTGAGGCCCCCTGCCGCACGAGGGGCTGCACCGCGTCTGCCGCTCGCCCGGCCGCGACCGAGGGGTCGAGCAGCGTCGGCGCAGCAACCAGGCTGTACAGACCCAGAAAGACATTTTGCGCCGGGATGATAATCAGCAGCGCCAGGATGCTTATGAGCAGGTAGGAGTACGTGAGCCGCCAGCGCAGTTGGGTTCGGCCCGCGTCCCACAGCGCCAGGAGGGTCCGCGCCAGCACGAACGGGCTGAGCGCGCGACCAACAGGCTGGAGTAGAGCAACAGGGCCGGAGAGAGGTGCACCTCGGCCATATTGATGCCGAAGAACGAGCCGGAATGAAGGCCCAACCCCACGCAGATCACGGCGAGCGTCCACGTGCACAGCGCCAGGAGCAGGCCCCAGGCCAGGGAGCGCGCGGCCCGTCGCGGCAGACCTCCGCTGCCAGGCGATAGCCTCCACGCACCGTACACATACACGCCCAGCGAGAGATAGCTGATAATTTCAATCCAGGGTGAGCCGAGCACCGGCGCGATGAGGTACCCGATCAGCGTCAGCAGCAGGCTGGCCACCAGCACCTCGACCAGCGAGCGCCAGAAGCCGGTGCGCCGGGCAAGAGCGGAGCGGGGGTCAACTCTCAAATCGGTAGCCCACGCGCCAAACGGTCGCGATCTGTCCACCCACCTCTCCTAGCTTGCGCCACAGCCTCACGATGTGCGTGTCCACCGAGAGGTCGCCGCCCTCAGAGTCGTCGCTCCACACCTTGTCGAGCAGGTAGGCACGGCTGAAGCTGCGCCCTGGGTGCCGCGCCAGGATGAGCAGCAACTCATATTCTTTTACGGTCAGGTCAACCTGCGACCCGTCCACCTCCACCCGGCGGTCTAGCGGGTCGATTGTGAGCCTGGGTAGGCACACCGGCCCCTCGGAAGCCTGTTCGGCATGGCGCATCAACTCCACCCGGCGCAGGATAGCTCTCACCCGCGCCATGAACTCGCACAGGCTGAAGGGCTTTGTGAGGTAGTCGTCGGCCCCAATCTCCAGACCTAGCACACGGTCGGTCTCCTCGGCCCTGGCCGTGAGCATCAGGATCGGCACCGCCGACCGCTCTCGCAGCTTTCGGCACACAGAGAGCCCGTCCAGCCCCGGCAGCATCCAGTCGAGGATCACCAGGTCGGGCCGGGCCTGTGCCGCCAGCATCAAAGCCGCCAGCCCGTCGTTAGCCACCAAAGCGGTGTGCCCCTCGCCCTCGACCTGCCGCTTGATAAGCGCGGCCATATCGTGCTCATCTTCAACTATTAGTATCAGCGCCATGCGACAAATCCCCACCTGGACCGAATTACGAATTACGAATTATGACATAGCTCTAAATCAATGCGTAAGCTAAGGAGCCCTCATCCTTCTTAGCTTATCACTAGGCCGCCACTGTCTCAATCCACTTACGAATTACGAATTATCACGTAGCTCCAAATCAACTCGTAATTCGTAATTTACACCCCATGCAAAAGCCGCTCGCGATTGAAGAACCTCGTGGCGACCAGGAAGGCCACGGCCGCCGCGGCCAGGCTGCCGAGCACCGCGAACAGGTAGGCGATAGGGGGCAGTTGCGTCCCCGTGGCCATCGCGCTCACCAGGGCTGCGGGGCCGTACACCGGCACCAGGTAGAGGAGCGGGGTCGATGGCGTCACGAAGGCGGCCAGCATGGCGGGCGCGATGACGGCGAACCCAAGAGGCGTGGCGGCCGACTGGGCCTCCTTGAACGCCTGGGTGCGCACGCTAACTATCATAAGCACCACGTCGATGAACAGCGCCAGGGGCAGGCTCATCAGGATCGCGCCGATGATCACGCCGGCGGGCAGGGTGCCCCCGTTCGTGATTGAGGACGGAAGCAGCATACCCGCCGCCCAGAAGCCGGTGAAGGTGAGCACCAGCGGTATAATCGTTATAGTGAACACCGCGGCTAGCTTTCCGGCGAGCACCTCGAAGTCGCTCGCCGGCGTCACGAGCAGCGACTCCAGGGCGCCCCGCTCCTTCTCGCCCGCCGTCACGTCGATAGCCACGAACAACCCGCCCTGGGCGGTTATCGAGCCCAACAGCAACGGCAGGGTGAAGGCGGCAAACAGCCCGGCCACTTGTTCGGGTGTGGCGAGATCGCGAGCTTCAACCGTGACCGGGTTCAGTAGGCTCGGGTCGAGTTGGCGCACCTGCACCCTCTGGGTGGAAACCAGCCGGCTGTAGGTGTTGACCGCCACGTCCAGCCGGTCGCCCGAGAACCCCCCGCCGAACATCCCGCCCGAGGTGTGGTTGGTCAGCAGCGTCAGCCTGGCGGGCTGCTCTTTGCTTATGCTGGCGCTAAATCCAGGCGGGATGATAAGCCCCGCCGGTTTCTCTCCCCTGGCGACGGCCCCCTGCAGGTCGCCGCTGAACGGCTGCAAAGTGATCTTCTGGTCCTGGAGCACGTCGAGAAAGGGCTGCCCGGCATTTTCGATACCCTGGGCCGCTATGTCGAGCGGCTGCTTTACCTTGTCGGCTATGATCGAGGTGATCCAGGGGTTGAAGGCCGCGTAGAAAATCCCCACGATGAACGGGATAAGCAGAGCCTGGCGCAGGGCTTTCTTGTCGCGCAGGCTGTCGATAATCTCTTTACGCCAGATGTTGCTGATACGTGCCCACATTTTACGATACCTCCTGGAGCGGCCGGGCCTGCCGGCCGTACTCGCTATGTTGCAGTCCCTCGCCTGCCGGCCGTACTCGCTATGTTGCAGTCCCTCGACCCCTCCGGCCAGCTCAACGAACGCGTCTTCCAGGTTCGTCATGCCGGTCCGCGTCATGAGGGCCGCGGGTGTGCCGAAGGCTACGATTGTACCCTTGACGATCATGGCTATGTGGTCGCAAAGGCGCTCGGCCTCGTCCATGTAGTGGGTGCTGAAGAGCACGCAGCGCCCTTGCTCGGCGAAGCGCTGGATGGTCTCCCGCGTCTCGCGGACGGCCATGACATCGAGGCCGTTGGTCGGCTCGTCCATGATGATATTGCGCGGGTCGTGCACAAGAGCCCGGCCTATAACGATCTTCTGCCGCTGCCCCCGGCTGAACCCCTCAGCCCGCCTATCGGCGATTTCCAGCATGTCAAGCAGGTCGATCACCGCCTGCACTCGGTCGTCCAGTTTCTTGCCTTTCAGGCCGTAGAAGCGCCCGTAATAGGCGAGTTGCTCCCGCGCTGTGAGGCGAGGGTACACCCCGGTCATATCTGACTGCACCCCCAGCACGCTGCGGGCCAGCCGCGGATTGGCCGTCACGTCGTGCCCATCGATGACCACCGTGCCGCTCATAGGCTTGAGGAGCCCGGCGATAACGCGCAGCGCGGTGGTCTTGCCCGCGCCGTTTGGCCCGAGCAGCCCAGTGATCTGCCCATCGGGGCACACGAAACTGACCCCATCGACCGCCTTCACCGTCCCGTTGGCGAAGTACTTCCTTATGTCTTTGATCTCGATCATGTCATGTTCCTCGCTACTGTCCTACAATACCCGAGTCGATCACGTACCAAAATTGGTACTCCAATTTCCGCACCGCTCCATTAGCGTGATGCTCCAGTCCGGGTCCAATTACCCTTTCACATGCGAAGTATAGAGCTTGCCTGTTACGCAATTCGGGCGGAAGTGTGCCAAAAGTGTGGAGTTTGGCTCGCCTCATGCTATGTATCCTTGTAGCTGGGGGACGCTGTTGGCATTCGCATTGGTTAGTAAGGGTGCCGCTTGTCGAGCCCCGGAGGCATAAAGCTAGGGCGTAACGCTCAGGATTACGGGTTATATAGGCACGGAAAAAGACACGTCTGTAGGGGCAGGTCCCCGTTGCCTACCCCAGCCTCTGGGGTACACGGCTAGGGCAGGCAACGGGGGCCTGCCCCTACAGATGTAATTGCGCTGATTGTTGTCATGACAACAGAATTTGTAGTAACCCATCGCGTATTGACTTGGGAGATAGGAAAACCAAACACAATCGAGAAAGGAATTGGCCCGGCGCGATGGTGGTGCCCCCCGCGGCGCCCGGCGAAAAATAAAGATGAAACATCGTACTCTCCCGTTCTTTGCCTTATTTGCCCTGCTGGCCGCCGCGCTGTTGGCGACCTGGCCCGGCGGCGCTACTCCACTCCGGGCCTCCGCCGCGGCCGCTCCTAAAGCCGGCAGCCAGTTGCCTGCCGGACTCTTGCCGGGCGACCTGGCTAATGCGGTAGCCGCGGGCAACCAGCAAAACTCGCAGGTCGCCGCCGGTAACGGCATGTACCTCGTTGTCTGGGAAGACTCGCGCACCAACTTCCAGGGCGTGCAGAGCAACCAGTTGCCTACGGGCGGCGAACCCGGCGGCCAGAACCTCAAGGATGTGTATGCCCTCCGGCTGGACGCAAACGGGCAACCGCTGGACGCCACCCCCATCGTGGTGGCCGAGGCCACGTGGGACCAGTTCAGCCCGCAGGTGGCCTGGAACGGTCAGAACTGGCTGGTGGTCTGGAATACCCAGCGCGTGGCCGGGCTAACCTCTACCGTCGATGTGATGGCCGCGCGGGTAAGCCCCGAAGGTGTAGTGCTCGACCCCAATGGGATCGTCGTGGACAACAGCCCGACGGTGGACGAGCTCTACCCGGTGGTGGCGAGCGACGGCAGCAACTGGGCGGTCGTCTGGTTCGATCAGGAGAGCTACTTCGAGTTGCGGGCGGCGCGGGTGGCCCCGAATGGCACGGTGATGGACCCCTCGGGCGTGCCGGTATACGCCCCGCAGTTCCCCCACGCCCCTTACAACCCCACCATCGCCTTCGCGGGTGATGAGTACCTGCTGGCCTGGGCGGACAATAACGACATCAAGGGCGAGCGCCTCTCGACCGCGCTCGCTCCCATGGGCGGCCTTATAACCATATCCGCGCAGATAGGCAACGAGAACATGCCGGATGTGGCCTCCAACGGTACCGACTTCTTCGTGGCCTGGCAAGATGGGCGCGACCTGCAAACCGTTGAGGTCTTCGGAGCGCGCGTTGCCCATGCCGGGCAGGTGCTTGACCCAGCAGGCATCGACATATCGGCGGGTAATGGGGGCTTCCCCTCCCCCGACGTCATCTGGGATGGCACCCAGTGGTTTGTCACCTGGGAGGCAAACAACAGCAGCGTTTATGCGGCTCGGGTCGCATCCACCGGCACGGTGCTCGACCCTGGGGGCAGGTCGGTGGTGGCGGGCACGGGGAGTGTTCCCGCGATTGGCTCCCTCGGCACGGGAGGGGCCCTGGTTACCTGGACCGACCTGCGAGCGGGCGGCTTTACTCCATACGACGTGTACAGCGCGCCGATCTCAGCGGCGGGCACGGTCGGGACCGCGTCGCCCATCTCCATGGGCGCACCATCGCAGCGGCAACCCGACCTGGCACCCAACGGCACCGGCTACCTGTCGGTCTTCGTGAGCGAGGTATCGGGCGAGACCCGCATCAAGGGGCAGCGCCTCGACGCGAACGGCAACGCCCTCGACCAGGAGCCCTTCCTCATCCAGGGCGGCGCACGCAACCTGAGAGACCCTCGCGTCGCCTGGAACGGCACCCTTTACCTGGTGGTGTGGGAGAACTCGGCCGGGCTGAACAGCACCATCGCGGGCAAGCGCGTCGCGGCGGACGGCACGGTGCTCGATCCGTCGCCCATCAGTATCATGCCCGGTAACGACCCCGACGTGGACGCGGTCGGCGGCACCTTCCTGGTGGCGGGCACCCACGAGCCCGTTCTTCACACCCGCTATCCGAAGGCAGTGCGCGTGGACGCCGCCGGCGTGGTACAGGGTACGCCCGTGATCATAGGGAGCAGTTTCGCGGTGAACATCAAGGTGGCCGCCTTCGGCACGCGCTGGCTGGTGGTCTGGCAGCACCATCCTACCCACGACAACCCGCGCTCCTCGGCCTACGCGGCCCTCGTGAACCTCGACGGCTCGGCCGCCCCCGAGTTCCTGGTCGCGGGCGATGGCGTGCTGTCCGTGAAGACGCCCAACGTCGCGGCGAGCGCTGCCCAGGGGCTGATAGTCTACTTCCGGACGCAGTCGGGCAACGCCCAGAGCGGGGACCTCTTCGCCAGGCGCATACTCCCCGATGGTACGCTGCTCGATAGCAACCCTGGCATCCAGGTGACGAGCGCGCCCGAAGCGCAGTTCCTGCCGTCGGTGGCCTGGGACGGCGCCGAGTACGTGGTGGCCTACGAGGACTACCGCAACGTGGCCTTCCTCGACAGGCCGCGCAGCGACATATATGGGACGCGGGTGGATAGCGCTGGAGTCGTCCTCGATCCCAACGGGTTTGCGGTCGCCAACAACCCTGTGCCTGAGATCCAACCCGCGGTGGCCTCCAACCCTGGCAGCTACCTCATCGGGTACGCGGACTTCCGCGACACAGCCCCCTACACGGCCTACCGGATAGACGTGCTCTACGGGCAAGCAGGCGGTCAACCCACTCCCCAGCCCACCAACACCCCCGGCCTTACGATTACGCCCACTGCCACCGACACGCCAACGGCGCTTGCTACCCGCACGCCCACCCAGGTCCCGACGAGCATCGCGACGACCAGCCAAACCACGACGCCTGCCGTGACTGCCACGGCCACGGCGCAACCATGCGCTATCACCTTTACGGACGTTCTCCCGACCGACTACTTCTACCAGCCTGTCACCTACCTCTACTGCCGTGGCGCTATCTCCGGGTACGCCGACAACACCTTCCGCCCCTACAACAACACTACCAGGGGGCAACTGACCAAGATAGTGGTGCTGGCCGAGGGCTGGCCCATCTACACCCCCGCCAGCCCCACCTTCCTGGACGTGCCTACTACCGACCCCTTCTACCAGTACATAGAAACAGCCTACAACCGTAACATCATCTCCGGGTACGACTGTGGGGCCGGGTGCCTGGAGTTCCGGCCGGGCAACAACGTCACCAGGGGGCAGCTGACTAAGATAGTGGTGTTGGCTCAGAACTGGGAGATAACCCCTCCCACCACACCCACCTTCCGGGATGTACCCACTACCGACGCCTTCTACGGTTACATAGAAACCGCTTACTCGCACAACATCATCTCGGGCTACGAGTGCGGCGCGGGCTGCCTGGAGTTCCGGCCCGGCAACAACGCCACACGTGGGCAGATAGCCAAGATTGTTTACCTCGCCGTGACACAGCCCTGAAACAAGCTGTAGTGGCTAATAAATGATAACACTGTGACCACAAACAATCTTAATTTGGCTCGGATGCAGGCCGCCGCGCTCTTCGTACACGACGAAGGCGAGCGGCTGCTCTGCGTTAACGAGCCCGATCCGTCGGAGCCGGCACCCCGCTTTTTCCTGGCCCGCACCTCAGCGGGTAACCTCTGGCGCACGCGCTGCGATTTGCCTGCGGGCCTCGCCACCGAGTTGGAACGTCTGGCTGCCGGTGAGCCGGTTACGGGCGACCTGCAAGGACCGGCTTATCATATGGCCGAATATACGGCATTATTGGGGCAGCACCAGCCTGTGACCCATGTAGAGGCGGGACCCGCCTATTACCTCCCGGAGCTCGAGCCTCCATCCGGCGCGGTTACGATCACGACCGCGAACCTGAGTCTGGTGGAAGCCTATTACCCCTACACGCGGAGTATGTACGCCGAACTGGCGCCCGTCGTGGCCTGTATTGCAGACGGTGTAGCGGTCGCGGTTTGCTTCTCAGCGCGGATCACAGCACAGGTGGCCGAGGCCGGGGTCCACACGGTGGAGGCGTACCGTGGGCGGGGATACGGGGCTGAAACGGTGCGGGGCTGGGCCACCGAGCTCCGCGCCATGGGCCGGCTGCCGCTCTACAGCACTTCGTGGGAGAACGCCGCCTCGCGGGCGGTGGCGCGTAAGCTCGGGGCGGTGCAGTACGCGGTAGACCTCAGCATTGAGTGAAAGGGCTACCTAGCAGTAGGGGCTTGGGAGCATCTATTTACTCGGCGTCAAGCACCTCGTCTACCGACACCGAAAAATCGGGCAGCAGCCTTGAGGTGGCCCGCTCTCCGGGGCCAAACTCGCCATGCTCGGCGTACTTATTACCTTGCAGTTCCAGCACGGTTATCGTGTTGCTGACCGGGTCAACGATCCAGTACTCGCTGATGCCCGCCTCGGCATAGTCGCGTCTCTTTACGCGGGTGTCTCTCGTCGCACTATCCGGGCTGACTATCTCCATCACCAAATCCGCGCCGAGCCAATACTCGTTCTGGTTGCGCGGGTCGTTAGCATCGAGCAGCAGAAGCAGATCGGGTTCGCGGAACTTGCCAGGCCGGATTTGGAGGCGCAACGGGGCAAAAAACACCGTGCCACCTCGGACTGAAGCGAGGCCCGATACGAGCAAGAAAAGGAACCGCAAGATCGCTTGGTGTTTGCGTGTTGGCCTGGGCAAGACCTCGATCACGCCATCCGTAAGCTCGATGAGGCGGTTAGTTTGCTCTGTTAGCCGGAGATATTGCTCCTCGCTCCACAAGCCTTGCAAGGCATCGAGGTCGATCTCCGTGGGTTCCCCGGCCAGAACCATCTGCATGAGTGGGGCCTGCAATTCGATACTCCTATTCTGGTATTGCGAATTCCTACTACAGCACCAAACAGCCTACAAATGCGGGCGAACCTCAACCCGGTCTATGGTCAAAGCGGCCTCGCCTTCCAATATCGTACCGATCCTGGCGGCTTCCTCCTCAAGCCTAGCCCGCTGCCCCTTGTTCAGCGTCCCAAAGTGCTCCACCCGCAGCTCAATACGCTTCCCTTTGGTCTGCCGGTCCCAGACGCCCGCCACCTTGCCGTCCACTAGAAGCAACTGAAGCTGGCTGGGGATGGTCCGTGGAGGCACTCGCTCCTTCCAGTCGGCGGGCAGAAGCTGGTCGCGGGGGTGGCACCCGATCACGTAGCAGTCAAAGTGCGGCAGCAGGCGTAGCGGCAGGGGCTCGTCGGGGTCGTTCGCCGCCCATCCCTCGACGTCATCGGCAAGCAGATAAGCCCGGTAGCCTTCCACGTCTACCTCCCGCAGTTCTCCATCGAGGCTCGCTGCGACGTTGCGGGCCGCGGGAGGCGGGAGGTTGAACCACTGGGCGAAGTCGCGGGGCGTGGCCGGACCGTAGGCCCGCAGGTAGCGGCGAAAGACCTCGGCCAGGGCGTGGTGCTCGTCCTGGTCGCGCCAGGCCCCGGTCCATTGGTCGGGGCGCACGAAGGTCACCTGGTTGCCCTGGGGAGGTCCATAGCAGAGAAGCCCGGCCAGCGCGGCTTCGCTAAGCGCCATGCGCCAGCGGGGGGTAGTTCCCGACCACCCCTGGGTCGCTTCCCCCGCCCACGAGCCTGCCTGCCGGACGATCCGGTCACCTAACTCCTGCATGGTCAGTCGCCTGCCGTCAAGCCCCTCAGCTATGGAGTCCAGGACCGCCGTGAGTTGGGCCGGGTCCAGACCCAGCCGCTCTCGCCCCTTGACATCCAGCACCGAGCGAGCGCGGAGGGCCGCCATCCATAGGGGCAATTCGTCCGAGGGGAAGAGGTGTATGGTGCCGCGAATGCCGAAGGTCTTGACCAGCGCACGGGTCTCCCAAAGCGCGACCTGGACGTCGCCGCGCGTGACGCCGTTCACCCTGATGCCGACTCCCAGTTCCGCGGCGGGCATCACCTGGGCCTGGATGCCGCATACCGCGCCGACCGTGGCGGCAATCGCGTCAGAGGGAGCCCGCTCTAGCAGCGAATGCCGGGCCAGGCGCCTGGCCCACACTTGCTTCCAGGTTAGTGTAATCATGGCAGGGCGTAGTCTACAGCATCTTCCAGGCTCATACCCCTGCCCAACTCCCATGCCTTTGTGAACGCCTCTTCGTTCAGCAAAGATTGCACCAGTGCCAGGTTCTGCTCGTGCAACCGGCGGTCGTCACTGCTCAGGACCGAAGGCGTGCTCTCTAACAGCGTATCCGCAGCCCCGAATAGGGTGGCCGCTCGCTCTAATTGCTCAAGTGGTTCTCGGGGCTCCTTCGCTCGCTCCAATTCTCTGCCGGCTTTCCGAGCAATTGCCGCTGCCAGGGAGATTATGGACCCAATAATGCCCGCCCTTTCTCCCAGGTCCCTGCGGAGTGTCAGGCTCTCTTCATGTAGTGCGCGAGCTCTGTCGTAGTCACCCAGCTCTTGCGCCACGAGCCCCAGGTGGTTTAGCAATAAAGCGATGCTCCACCTGTAGCCCATCTCCCTCGCCAGCGTCAGACCCTGTTCGTACAGATCACGAGCCGCGTCGTAATCGCCCTGCTTTTGCGCGATGGACCCCAGGTGAGTGAACAATTCGGCCATGCCCGCCTTGTCGCCTAATCCCCTCCTGATGGTCAGGCTCTCCTGGTACAAAGCGCGAGCCTGCGTGTAGTCCCCCAGCTCCTGGGCTACAAGCCCCAGGTTCCCCAAGGATGAGGCGATACCGAGGGTGTCGCCCAGCTCCCGGCGGAGGGCCAGGCTCTCTTCGTGCAGTGTATGAGCCCTGGCGTGGTCGCCCGTCTCCTGCGCCATTAGCCCCAGATTGTTCAACGAGGCGGCGATACCCTGCTTATCTCCCAGGCCCCGGCGGAGGGCCAGGCTCTCTTCCTGCAAAGCGCGAGCAGCGTCGGAGGCCCCCTCTTGATGAGCAATTATCGCCAGGTTACTCAGCGACGAGGCCATACCCTGTTTGTCTTCCAGATCTCTCGATAGAGCCAGGCTCTCCTCGTACAGAGAGCGGGCTACCGTGGGATTGCCCTGAACTGTAGTAAGCACCCCCGCCGCATTGAGCACCGTAGCTCTCGCCCGCGCAAGCTCGGTCGGGGGAGATTGGGGCGCGTCTTGCGCCGGACCTGTTGTGACCGGCATCGCCAGCACGGAGGCCAGATGCTCGCTGCCTTCGCTATAGTAGCCGCGGACGTACCAGAAACGCCATAAGGCCCCACCCAGTTGTAGCCCGGTCAACACCTCGCCATGTTCCCTGGCCCAATAAAGCACCGCCCGCAGATTGTCGTGCTCTCGTTCCAGGCGCTCAAGCCACTCCCCTTGCTTGTCACTTTTCAGCCCCTGCTCGGCTGATCGAGCCAGGTCAAGGTAGAACGCCGCGTGGCGGCGCCTTATGTCGTCCTGCTCTTCGGGCAGCTCGGCCAGTTTTTCGGTGGCGTACTGGCGCAGCACTTCGTGCATCTCCAGGCGCCCGCTTGCATCTCGACGCAGCAGCGATTTATCTACGAGCGATAGCAGAGGATACAAGGCCCCGGACCCCAAGATCGTCTCGGCGGCCTCCTCTTCCCAGCCTCCACGGAACACCGACAATCCGCGAAATACGCGCTGTTCCTCCTCGGTCAGCAGGTCCCAGGAGTGGTTGAACACCGCTCGCAAACTGCGGTGCTGTGGGGTGGCATCTCGCAAGGAGCTTGTGAGGAAGTCTAGGTTGGTTCTTATCGCCTCGGCTATCCTGGCGGGCGAAAACTGACGCGTCGAGGCCGCGGCCAATATGATGCCGAGCGGCAAGCCCTCTACAAGCGTGCATATATCTACGACACCTTGCGCCGTATCATTAGATAGGGCGAATTGCGAGTGCGACTGCTGTGCGCGCTCCACGAATAGTTGCACCGCGTCGAACTGCATCAGTTCGCCGTGCACCCCTGGCCCTTGATCTCCTCCGGGGAGATTCAGCCCGGCTAGATCCAGGAGGAATTCGGCTTGCAGGCCCAGGCGCTCTCTTGAAGTGACCAACATGCTTATCCGAGGGGCGCTCTTGAGGATTGACAGGAGCAGATCGGTGGCCGTGTTTCCCCCCGCACCCAGCAGTTGCTCGAAGTTGTCCAGCACCAGGAGCATCTCGCTGTCCCGCAAGTAGTCTAGCAACTGCGCTCTCGGGTCTCCCTCTGCCTCGAAGCGTAGCCCGACCGCCTGGGCGATGGCCGAAGTGACCAGCTCTGGAGAGTCGAGTGCGACCAGCGGCACCCAGAAGACGCCGTCGTCGAAGGCGCCCACCTGGGCTGCCGCGACCTGGAGGGCCAGGCGGGTCTTGCCCATGCCGCCGGGGCCGATTATGGTAACGAGGAAGTAGTCCGGGCTGTCGAGTTGCTCGATGATTCGGGACAGTTCGCCCTCGCGCCCGATGAAGGGT
>JBJMMB010000004.1:0-3772 GCA_045805005.1 Chloroflexia bacterium | reverse complement strand
GTACCCGCAGCTCGACGTCGGAGGAGACGATGGCGCTCGGCTGGAACGCATTGGCCCGGGTGATAGAGGAGTGGCACCTGCTGGAGTACGCGGTGTGCCCGATGCCGGTCAACCCGCACACGCTTGTCGAGGCGGTGTCCAAGAGCAACCTGTCGGTGCTGCCTTGGCTGTTGAACGCTCTGGGCTTTGACAAGATGCCCGAGGCGAAGGCCTCGAGCCCGCGCTGGCAACGGTGATCTCGCACACGCCGCTGTCCGAGATCGCCAGGGCGGTCGAGGAGCGCCTCAGCGGGGTGCGGCTGGAGGTGATGCTGAAGCAGGGCGCCCGGGAGGCGTTGGACCGTGCGAGGGGCCGGGTCTAACGCCCAAGCTCACCTACATGGGGCGTAGGAGAGACATTGAACTCTGAAAGTACCTGCTCGGCCCTCGTCAGGTGCAGTATTTCGTTAGGCGATACTCGCTGGACGGTCTGCTCAATCCAAGAATATCCAACCCCAACTCTTCCTGATTATTGCCCCAATGCCGTCAAGAACTAGTGAGTCGTCAATCTCCGATTGACGGGTTGGCGATTGTGGAAGTCGTTCCCTTGCTTGCGCTTCGGGCTTGGGTTGCCCGTCAATCCAAGATTGAGGAGCCACTAGAGTAATCCCATTATTCCAAAAATTCGGATATGTTCCCATCCAACTCTTCTTCAGGTTCTCGCGCGACATCAAGACTGCCGCCAGCGGAAAGGAGATAAACAGAGCGATCGTCTCGCAAATAAACAGGATCACATGCAGCAAGATCGCCAGGAGGATGGCGATCACGCCTATTGGGAAGCGAATAAGCGTGACCAGACAGCCCACTTCAACCCTCAGTGTAGTAAGTGCCTTTGGGTCCAACCGCGACCCAGGACGCCGATGCTCACCTGCCGGGAACGCTACAAGAGCTTGAGGTCGCGCGAAACCAGTATGGCGGCACCGGTCAGGTGCAGCGCCAGATTCGGCAGCGACGTAGTCCCTCAGCAGTGAATCTGTAGAACGCCTGGGTTGCACACGATGATGAGCTGGTCGCCTGTTTGTATCAGGTGGAAGTTCTGGCGGCGGACTTCCGCGAGCAGCTCATCAACCGATGCGTACCTGTTGACATCGCCCAAGTTGCGCCGTACTACCTCGCCTTTTGCGACCGCATCGGCCGTGAAAATCTGGTCAATCCACGCGCTCGCCATGCTTACTCCCTCGCTTCCCCAAGCCGCCGAACGAGACAGTTCAGCAGCGGGGCCAGCAGGAAAGACTTTACCCGATCCCGCCCGGGCTGGCCAGGGAGCGTCCGTACAGGTAAGAGTTGATGGGCGAGAACGGCGCCAAAGTGCGGCAACTGCCGGCCGAGAAGCCCGCCGAAAGGGCCACGCGGCTGGTGTACGCCGACTGGCTGGAGGAGAACGTCCTGGCGGTGGAGGGGTTCGGGCAGCGGTGGCAGGCGAAGCACGGCAAGTGGCCCGCCCGCCGTGAGGGCCGCAAGCGCTGGGCCTGGTGGCCGGACCGGGACGCCACGCACCTCCGGGCGAGGAAGGGGGAGCACGCCAAGCTGCCGCCGCTGGTCTTCTTGGCCCTCCGCGGGGCCCACTGCTTCACCGACCACCGCTTCTACTGGCACCTCGCCGCGGCTGAGCTTGACCTGGCCGGGGCCCTGAACACCCTGCGGCTGCTGCTCCGGGTGTGACGGGGGCGGGTGCTGGGAATGGGGTGCGGCGGGTCACGCAGTAATTTCCCAAGAAAGTTGCTCCGGGCTGTGGACATGGCTGTTCCGGGTTGTTAGAATAACCCACAGCCCCACAGTACTGGCAGGAGCCACAGGAAGTTGACACGGAGGTCCCCGCCTAACCCCCTTCGTCAATTCACTCCTGCCTAAACCGACTGTGCATGCCCCGGTGGACCAAGCCTGGCCTGCCAGCGTCTGGAGCAGCGCGAGCCGGTCCTGATCGCCGCCAGGCCAATCTTCGCATCCTCAACGATACGAAGGCGCGGTCAGAAAGGAGGGAAGACACCCGAGTCAGTGCGATTCCGTAGATAGCTGCGCAGAGTGAATCCCCATGCCGGCAGGCGGGGGACCTCGTCAAGCCCAAGTGTGTGTAGCCCATTTTATGGCGGGATAGCTTGGTGCTCTCTCGCCTATTTGTAAAGAGGTGAACGATGTTCGAGTACGCTCGCGAAGCGAGGGGCCGACGGCCAGCCCGGCTGAAGTCGGTCCTCTCCCGAAGGACAGACCATGACCCAACACAGCACGTCCACGCATGGCGTGGGCACCTCGTGCGAGGGCATGCCCCGGACCGTCGCCCGTAACGTTCGTGGGTTCGACAGTACCATAGAGAACCGTTGCGCGGGGAAGATTATCTCCGTGCGCGACGGACTGCGCCACAATCCGGCAGTCCGTCTACGTCACCCCTTTCCACATTGCGCGGCCCAAGCGCGACACTTCTATCAGGCCTACCATGCTGCGCCCTTCCTCCCGGCACAACCGGCATGCCGGACCGCGCTCCGGCCCATTTTCAGGTCGCCAAACACATTAGCTCCGCGCACCAACCCCTGGCGACAATCAGGAGCGATTCCGCGCTTAGGCTCCCCGCCCCTGCCTTGGTGTCCGCCATCGCCCAGGGCAACCGGGGGAAATCCTGTACTGAGGTGGAACCGGGCCAGGGCTCCGCCGAAGGGCGCTCGCAGCATGGCCTTCGACCCTCGGCCTCGCGTTGGGGTTGCCTGCGGAGAGGGTGATCCGGGGCGAAGGCCGACCACGTCAACATACCCTGGGATCTCTGTCACGAAAACACAGGCTCCGACCTCTGGTCCGAGCCATAGGAGAAACATCATGCTTGCACTAGCATCGTTCGCCTACTTGCAAGACATGGCTACCAAGCACCCTCTGGCCTTCTGCGCCTACGTCGTAGAATGGTTCAGCACCAGACGGGTCAGCCCCGAAAGGAGGCATGAGGTCGGCAGGCTCATCAACCAACTGCTCGGCCCTCCAACTCACGAGTCAGAGGACCCCACGAGCGGCGAGATCACCGCTGCGCTGTGTCAGCGAAAAGTTTCGAAGGACGATGTGGTGGCGATGCGCTGGATGGCCCACCGCTTCGAGTCGTACGACCTTCTTCGTGCAGAGCATCCGGGAGTGAGCGGATGGGCAGCCATGAAGAGGCTGCTGGTGATCCTCGCGCAAAGGGACCGTACTCAGGAGCGGCTGAGTAAACGTCCGCGCCAGGCCGTGCTGAACTGTCACCTGGACAATTGCGAGAAGGCGTACGCGAGGTCCAGCCAGACCCTCTCGAAACAGGCCACGTCGGCCGTTCGCGAAAGGCTGCAGGCCCTCCTCGACAGGGTGAAGACCGACGAGGAGAGGGCTCCGCCGCACACCCCCACAGCCGTTCCTGCACCTGATGCGCTGGAGGTGGCGGAAGTCACGGTTCACCCGCCTACCCCTGCAGGAGGAACCACGGCACCGGCCCCGCCAGGAGAGCCGCCCGCCGGGTCGGGGCAATGGCCTGCCGGTGAGTGACTGTTCCAAAAGCCTATGCGGCGTTAGTTTGAGGCCGTTTGTAATGGAACTCATCCGCCTCCTGCTTTGGCTTCAGCCGCCGCAGCATGTGGTGGATCGCGCTGACCTGCACCGCCGCCGCGCTGGTCTCCGTCAGCTTCTCGTAGTCCTTGCTCAGCCGGCGGTACCGGCCCAGCCAGGCGAACGTCCGCTCCACCACCCAGCGCTTCGGCAACTGCACCCACCCCTCCGACCCCGGCGGC
>JBJMMB010000003.1:0-11727 GCA_045805005.1 Chloroflexia bacterium | reverse complement strand
TCTTAAGGTTTGGTGCCACATGAGCAGGGTAGTTGTTGTGGGGGCGGGGCTGGGGGGGATCAGCGCGGCGGTGCGATTGGCGGCGGAGGGGCACCGGGTGACGCTGGTGGAGAGGAACCGGCTGCCGGGCGGGAAGATGAACCTGGTGGAGGCCGAGGGGTTCCGATTTGATACAGGGCCCTCGCTGGTTACTCTCCCCGGCATACTGGCGAATACGTTCGAGGCCGCGGGGAAGCGGATGACCGACTACGTGACCCTGAAGCCGTTGGAGCCGGTCACGCGGTACCGGTTCGCCGATGGGTCGGGGCTGGACCTCTCTTCTAACCTGCCGCGGCTGGTATCGGAGCTGGGCAACCTCTCGCCCGACGATGTGACCGGGCTGTTCCGGTTCCTGGCATACTCGCGCACGCTGTTCGAGCGGGCCGGGCCGGTGTTTCTGTTCAGGGAGCGGCCCAGCGTGCGCGACCTGGCGACGCGGCGGGCCGTGGACACCCTGCGGATCGACGCGCACCTCAGCATGCACCGGGTGGTGAGGCGCTTCTTCAAGGACCCACGATTGGTGCAGCTTTTTGACCGCTACGCGACCTACAACGGCTCCTCGCCGTACAAGGCCCCGGCCACGCTGTGCATGATACCGTATATAGAGATAGCCGGGGGCGGCTGGTATATCGAGGGCGGGTTGTACAAACTGGTGGAGGCCCTCATGGAGGTGGCGCGAGATCTGGGGGTCAATTTCCAGCCGGGCACCGAGGTGTCGGAGATACTGGTGGAGCCGAGGGGGGGCCTGCGCTCCCGTGGGAAGGTCGTGGGGGTGCGCTTCGCGGGTGGAGGGATGATGCTAACCGACGCAGTGGTGATGAACGCGGACCCCATTTATGCATACGAGAACCTCGTGCCGGAGGAGTTTCGGGACCGGAGGCTGATGCGGGGGATGGAGGGGCTGGAGCCGTCGTGCTCGGGGTTCGTATTGTTGCTGGGGGTGAAGGGAGATTACCCGGAGATCACCCACCATAATATCTTCTTCAGCCGCGATTACCAGGCCGAGTTTGATTACATATTCGAGCGCCGGGAGCCGGCTCCCGATCCGACGATCTACGTGGCCTGCACCTCCAAGAGCGACGCAGCGCAGGCCCCGCCTGGCCACCTCAACCTGTTCGTGCTGGTCAACGCACCTGCCCTCACCCCGGAAACCAACTGGCCCGCCATACAGGGGTACTACCGCGATGTGGTGCTGTCGGCCCTGGAAGCGCGCGGCCTGCCAGGGCTGCGGGAGCGAATCGTATTCGAGCAGGCGATCACGCCGTTGGATCTGGAGCAACGCTACCATTCGTGGCGTGGGGCTATATACGGGCTGTCGTCGAACAGCCGGAAAACCGCGTTTCGCCGGCCCTCCAACCGGGCGCGGGGGTTGAGAGGGCTGTACTTCGTGGGAGGCAGCGTGCACCCAGGTGGGGGCATTCCGCTGGTGATGCTCTCGGCGAGGCTGGTGGCGAAGCTGGTGAGGTGAGGACTGAGTGCTGGGTGTTGGGGCTGGGTACGTGTTCAGGCTTAGGGTGGCATAGATTGCCGTAGGGCCGGAAGCGAAGCGGACGACCCCCTGTTGCCTGCCCTGTACCCATATCACCCACCCTTGTAGGGGCAGGCCCCCGTGCTGCCTGCCCTGGTCGTTTACCAACAACGCTAGGGTGCATAAACAGGGCAGGCAGCACGGGGTCCCCTCTGGGGCTGGGGCCTGCCCCTACAAGCGATGCGCGAGCAGGCGGCATGAGATGGTGGAGGGGTGGGCACTTGGCGGGCAGTGGGGAGAGCTTTCACAAGGCGAACAAGAACCGGGTGGGAGAGTGGGTGGTGAACCACCTGCTGATACTGCCTGCGACGAGGCGGGCGTTTGGGGGAGTGTATGTGTACGTAGACCCGGACATGTCGCGTTTGAGCAGGAACGGGGAGACGCCGGCGATATTCTGCGCGACGCACAGCGGGTGGTGGGACGGGTATGTGGCGGGGATAATCAACCGGAATGTGTTCAAGCACGACGGCTATTTGATGATGGAAGAGACCAGCCTGAAGCGGTATCCGTTCTTTACGTGGACCGGGGTGTTCGGGGTGGATCGCTACGACGCCCGTAGCGCCCTGGCCTCTGTTGACTACAGCGCAAGGCTCCTGTCGGAGAGACCGGGGAGGGCGGTGTGGATATTCCCGCAGGGGACGATTACGCACCCCGACGCGCGGCCCTTGCGACTTTACGGGGGCGCGGCGGCCATAGCCCGGCGGGTGAAAGGCGGGAGAGTGGCGCTGGTGCCGGTGGCGATGAGGTATGAGTTCGGGCTGGAGCAGGCACCCGACGCATTCGCCCGCATCGGGCCGCCGCTGCGTATCGACGCGGAAGCCGGGGGCCTCTCCTCGAAGGAGATAACCTCCCGGCTGGAGGAGGCAATGTTGCAATGCGCGGATAGGTTGCGCGAGGACGTGGTAGCCGGCGACGTGCGGGCGTACAGGCGTATTCTCTCGGGGCGAGGCTCGGCCAACAGAGCGTGGGACCGTCTGCTCCGCATCCTGGGCGTCGTGCCGTCCGGGAACTAGGGCCAGAACAGCTTATGATGCACGCTCCCCTGCTAATCTACCAGTTGCTGGTGCTGGCGGTACTGCTGGTCCTGCTGGCGTTGATTGTTGTCAACCTGCGGGTGCTGCCGGTGCTCCTGAGATACGGCCGCATCAGAGTGGATGAACTCCAGCCCAGGGTCGCCGTGCTCGTCCCGGCTCGAAACGAGGAGGCCAACATGGAGGAGTGCCTGACCTCTCTCCTTGCCCAGGACTACGCGAACTACGACGTGTGGCTTTATGACGACGAATCCAGCGATCAGACGCTGCAAATAGCCATGCGAATAGCCGAAGATCACAACCCAAAGCCCAAAATCTGGGTGCCCGCTGAGCCACCAAGATTGAACGTAGTAGCGGGCACCGAAGCTCTCCCTGCCGGCTGGCTGGGCAAGGCATACGCTTGCCACAGGCTGTACCGAGCGATGCGCGAGCGGTACAACCCGGAGTATCTGCTTTTCACCGATGCCGACGTGCGGCACGAGCCGGGGGCGCTGCGGCACGCGGTGGCGGCGGCGAGGGCGTTTGATGCGGGGCTGCTGTCGGTATTTCCGCGGCAGAGGACGGTCACCTGGAGCGAGCGGCTGGCGGTGCCGGTGATGCAACACTGGGCGGTGTACGGGATACTGCCGCTGCCGCTGGCCTTCACGCTGGAGACGGGCCCAGCGTTCGCCGCGGCCAACGGCCAGTTCATGCTGTTCACAAGAGAGGCGTACGAGGCGTGCGGAGGCCACGTGGCGGTGCGCGGGGAAGTCCTGGAGGACGTGGCCCTGGCTCGTGCGGTGAAGAGGTCGGGGCACAGGGCGCTGCTGGCGGACGCGGGGCCGCTGGTGAGCACGCGGATGTACGAAGGCCTGGGAGCCGTGTGGCGGGGTTACTCGAAGAACACCTACGCCTTCTTCGGCTACTCTCCAGTCTTCCTGGCCCTGGGGCTGGTCCTGCTGGCCGAGTTGTACGTAGCGCCGCCGTTCATGGCCTTGTACGCTCTTATGACGCGGCAGGTGAGCCTGGAACTGTTCTACCTGCCGTTGGCGCAGTATGCGACGGCAGTGTTAGGGCGTGCGCTCCTCTCTGCGCGCTTCGCCTACCGGGGGGCTGACGCCCTTCTGCACCCGGTGTCCATACTGTTCATGATCGCTATTTGCCTCAACTCGATGCGTTGGTCGCTGACGGGTAAGGGCACCTGGAAAGGGCGGGCACAGCGGGCCAGGTAGGAGAATATTGCACCATAGAGATTTCCCAGAAAACGCAAAGACGCAAAGACGCAAAGATTTATTAGGGGTTTCGGAACCGGAGGCGCTGTGGCGCAGGGTCCATCACTATAGATGCCGGGAAAAACAGGTAAGAAAGGAGCGACTTGAATTATGGATCCTCTGGATTCGCTACCGGAGGCATTACGAGAAACAGTGGAACATGCACTTAGGGCTGTTCATGAGCATCCAGAACATCAACTCTTGCCGATTTATCGGGCAGCAATCTACGATGCTGTGGGGAAGCCAGACGAACCGCAACAGCATATGTTTCTTGCCACACTTGCGGCGCTAACTGCAAAGAAGGCTTTGCCCTTTTGGACAAAAGAAGTTAACGACGAGCCTCTTCCGCAACGCTTGATAAGTATGGCTGAGAGCACGTTGAAAGGTGACTTATCAGAGGGAAGGGCGGAAGCAGCGGCTGACTGGGCTCTCGGGCGGTCTGCTAGCCTATTTCGCGAGCTAGATAAGAAGACACCCAACGGCCTCAGTGTTCAAGCCGAGGGGGCTCTATTAGTGGCAATTGCTGCTTGATACGAGGCATCAGGCGTGCACACGTTTACTACTTTTGACGCATACCGCACGGATGATACGATTACTGACGCAGACCTGGATTTTGAATCAAGCGACACGGCCAATTGGGCAGCTGCCACGTTCAGCGGACGGGCAGGGGAAGAGGACTATGACCCAATAGAATGCCAAGGTTTTTGGAGATGGTGGCTGCTGGTAGCAGTTCCTGAAGCTTGGAACAGCCTATGATTTCGCTTAGCGAGGACTGGGGCGGGCCAGCGCCCAGAGAGCTAATAGGAGGAACAGGCCGATGAGAGCTGGTAGCCAGAGGGCGTGGGCCAGGGCTACTACGGCGAAGAGGGCGATGTTCATTGTGTAGAGGGCCGATGGCAGCCACGGATAGCGGGTGGCGGTAGACGTTGGGCTGAGTAGGGAGATGACCAGGGCGTTGAGGAGGAGGGCTGCGGCGAACCAGGCGGCGAAGTTGCTCCAGGGGACGCCGTAGTAGGGGGCGGTGGGCTCGAGCCATTGCCAGTAGCCTTTGACGCGGTAGGCTACGGGTTCGAGGAGGAGGTCGAGGCCAGTGGCGAGGAGGGCGCCCACCGTGACAAGCAGGAGGCGGCGCGGGGGGTTGCCCGGGAAGCGGCGGAGGGTGGCAGCGGTGAAGAGGCTGGATATGCAGATGAAGAGCCAGGCGAAGCCTATGGCGAGGGGGACGCCGCCTGGCAGGCCGGGCACGAGCACGCCGGTGTAGCGATAGTGGCCGAAGGGCAGGCCGGAGGAGACCCCGATATACTCAAGGGCCACGCCCGCAGCGAAGATGAGCGCGCCCAGCGCGGCTCCCACGAGGCTGAAGTTGAGCCGGAGCCAGGTCCAGGCGGCGAGGCCGAGCATGGCAAGGAGTAGGCTGCTCATCCACTCCATGCCGAAGGGCATCCAGTCGAACGACAGGAGGAGCAGGGCGAATGGGTAGACGAAGCAGAAGACGCCGAAGGGCAGGAGCATGGCCCATTCCCCGGCCGATAGGTGGGCCATGCGCTCCGGCAGGCGGGTAATGGTGAGAGGGAGAAGGGCGGCGCGCCTTTTTAGCACGGGGTCCCCTCTGGGGCTAGGGCCTGCCCCTACGGTTGCGTTTCGTTCTGACAGCTAATAAATAAGACGCGACATGGTCGCGTCTTATTTATTAGCTGTGTAGTAGGTGGGCTTAGTGGCCGCAGCCGCAGCCGCGAGCGCTGTCCGCGTCGGAGCCGGTGTCGAACGAGTGGCCGCAGCCGCAGGAGCGGACCGCGTTGGGGTTGAGGATGCGGAAACCGCCGCCCATGAGGCTGTCTTCGTAGTCGATGGTGGCCCCGGCGATGTACTGGGTGCTCATCTCGTCCACGTAGAGCTTGAGGCCATTAACCGTGACCGTCAGGTCGTCGTCGGCGGGCTGGTCCTCGAACGCCATACCGTACGACATGCCCGAGCAGCCCCCCGGATAAACAAACACGCGTAGGCCGAGATCCGGGCTGGCACCCTCTTGCTGGCTGATCAGCTCACGAAGCTGGGCCACCGCCGGTTCGGTCATGGTGATCAAATCTGTATTGGCCGTTTCGGGTTTAGTTTTAGTGAAGACCTCTTGATCTATTGCCATTTTGATTACTCCTTATCGTATGAGCTTGACGCCTAAAGCCATTCTACCAAAGAAAGTTAGGTGGCGCAAGGGGGGACCAAATATGTAATGCGTAATTGTGATCGGGAGGCTTGGGTGCTAGGACCCTCTACCCTACTCCCCTTACGCATTACGCATTGGTTGTCACGAGACTGGTTGCAGGAGGCCGGAGCCCAGGACTATTTCCAGGGCCAGGGTCTTGTAGCCCACGTCGGGGAAGTGGACGGTTACTGTGCTAGATTCTATTGTTTGGACGGTGCCCATGCCCCACTTGCGGTGGTTTACGGAGTCGCCGGTGCGGAAGGGCACGGTGGGAACCCTCACTGGTGGCTGGGCAATCTTTACGGAGGTCTCGATGAGGTTCTTGATACAGTTGTCGCAGCCCTCGCAGTTGACCTCCATGTACTCCTCGCCGAAGTAGCCGAGGAGCAGTTTGCGGCGGCAGTCGCGAGTAGCGGCGTAGCGGAGCATCATGTCGAGGCGGCTCTGCTCGTACTGCTTGCGAGCGAGCAGCTTCTTCATGTCAAGGCGGATGCGCTTGCCAAGTACGGTGGTCTTGCTGAAGACGGCCACATCGTTGTTGTCGCCGTTGCCCACGAGCCTGACGAGGCCGCCAGCCTGTTCGAGGGCCGCCAGCAGAGGGCGTACGCGGGCCACGGGAAGATTCCTTATCTTGGCCACCTCACCGATGCCCAGGGAGCGAACCTTGCCGCCCTCGGGATTGGCTTTCTCCTTGTCACGCAGCAGCTTGCGGATGCCGTCCCACAGCTCGCGGAGGCTGCCCTCTGAGGGGACGCTGCCGCCGATGAAGAACGACTGTATGTTGCGATCACGAGGGTCGTAGATCAGGATAGCGCGTGCGGGTATGCCATCGCGACCGGCGCGGCCGGCCTCCTGGTAGTAGGCCTCCAGGGAGGCGGGCAGGTCGTAGTGCACCACGTAGCGAAGGTTGGCCTTGTTGATACCCATACCGAAGGCGGTGGTGGCGACCACTACCGGCGTCTTTTCGTCCATCCAGTCCTGCTGCACGCGGTCGCGGTCGCGCTTCTTCAATTGGCCGTGATAGTAGGCGGCCTTGATGCCCGCGTCGTTGAGCAGTTCGCTGACGCGCCTGGCCTCGGCGGTGGTGGCTACGTATACGAGCCCCGGACCATAGAGGGTCGATTCAAGGAATTCTATCTTATCCTGGGCCTCCACCGGTAAGTGGGCGTTCTTCTTGCCGTGGTTGTGCGCGTTGCCATTCGAGAGGGAGGTGGTGTCGATTTTGCCCGAAGGGGCTTTGCCGAACAGCTTGAGCAACTGCCAATCTTTCTCGCGGTCGGTGGAGGCGGAGACGACACCGAAGGTCAGGTTGGGCCTGTCAAAGCCGTGAATAATCACGCAGGGTTCTATGAGGCCGAGGTTGGTCTGGATGTCGGTCCGCACCTGCGGGGTAGCGGTGGCGGTGAGGGCCAGCACGGGCGGGCGGCCCGAGGCCGCTATGGCTTTATGCAACATCAGGTAAGCGGGGCGGAAGTCGTAGCCCCACTCAGAGATGCAGTGAGCCTCATCCACCACGAAGAGGCAGACGTTGGTCTCCTTCAGGTGCTCAAGGAATTCGGGGTCGGAACAGCGCTCGGGGGTGACGTAGAGGAGCTTCTCTTCGCCGCCCGAGAGCTCGGCCAACTGGTCAAATACTTCCTGCTCGGTGAGCGTGGAGTTAATGGCGGCCACGCCCTCGATGCTCCGCTGCTGAAGGTCGATGACCTGGTCGCGCATGAGAGCGATGAGGGGGGAGACCACGATCGCAGTGCCCGGCAGCATAAGCGCTGCGAGCTGGTAGGTGAGCGATTTACCCGCGCCCGTGGGGAAGACCCCGAGCACGTCGTGCCCGGTCAGCAGGCACTCAAGGACCTCTCGCTGTCCGGGCCGGAATTCTTTATAGCCAAAATGTTTAAGTAGCGCCTCGTTTAACGCGCCCTGATCAAATGTCGACATCGACTTATTCCTTTAAGTTCTAAAACTCCTGTTCCGGTCCAAATCAGGTAACTCATTATCGCGCGGCACTCTTGAGAATATAGCGCCAAACAATGAGAGACATGCCCGGAAACATGCCAACCATATAAAGCTGGCTGCTAACCTTTCACTATTATTAACGCACCCTGAGGCCTAAAGGTTTCATAACGCAAGGTAGCCCCGAATCGCGCTGTGAAATGCAGCTAAGCTATATATTGTATAGTACGCAGAAGGTAACGGGGGACAGAGTCCTGGTTGAGAGCGCTCGTGGCACCCCGCATAGTCTGCTTAACAGGTATAGCAAGTCGCGTGCCACCATTGGCGGCATTATGGTCCTGGGAGTGACGTAAAAGCAAGAACGAACCGGGCTATATCAGCGAATAGCCGGGGACCGCAACCTCGATACCGATGTTATTCTACTCTATTATAGCATACTTGTGCAAAACCTTCCCACAAATGTGGAAAACAGGTGGGGCAGAAAGCCGGCAAACCTGATAAACTGTACTGGTAACAAGGCTATAGAAAGATTGGATGATTGCATGCAGATCGGACCTTATGAAAATAACCTGCAGCGCGCGCCTCGAGCGCAGACAGGAGTTGCGAGCGGCTTGATGCCGGGGGCGGAGCCCTTTATTTATGGGGCGGGCGAGGTTGGGTGCCTGCTGGTGCACGGTTTCACCTCGACGCCATTCGAGATGCGCGGGCTGGGCGGATACCTGGCGGAGCGGGGCATCACGGCTTCGGCTCCGCTGCTGGCTGGGCACGGCACCGCACCCGAGCACCTGCGCGACACGACCTGGAACGATTGGTACACGTCGGTGGACCGGGCCATCGATGAATTGCGAGCCCGCTGCGCCAGGGTGTACGTGGCGGGCCTATCGTTAGGTGGGGCGCTGGCGCTGTACGCGGCAGCGCGCCGCGGGGGCGACATCGCCGGCGTGGTAGCCATGTCGGCGCCCGTATACCTGCCGCCCGCGCTTGGAATGGCGTTGGCCTCGTTCGAGCGCACCCTGCCGTACCTGGGCAAGCCTTTCAGCGATATAGAGGACCCGCGGGCGAGGGAGGAGCACGTCAGCTACAGGACGTCCTCGCTCGCCGCCATCGCTTCGCTGATTGAGTTCCTGGGGCCGGTGCGAGCCTCGCTGCCGCATATAAAGGTGCCTGCGTTGGTGGTGTACGCTACTCACGACCACGTAGTGCCCTGGGTAAGCTCTTACTTCATCTACTCCTGGATCGGCACCCCGACTAAGCGGATGCTGGCCCTGCACAGGGGCTACCACATCATGACGGTGGACACCGACCGGGAGAAGCTGTACAGAGGGGTGCACCAATTCATCGAGGAGCAGGAGTTGATGTGCAGACCGTCTTGAGAGGGGTGCTTTTCGACCTGGGCAGCACCCTACAGGAGTACCGCCGCGAAGATTGGGACGCCATCTTAGAGGGGTTGAATCGCGACCTGTACGCGTACATGGCATCCAGGGACAGTGCCCGGCACCTGCCGCCGCTGGACGCTTTCATTGAGATGCTGAGCACGAGCGTGCGAGCACACAGGGCGAACACAGCGACGACCATGCGCAGCCACTCGATGCTGGATGTGCTCGGTGCGGTTTTCAAGGAGCAGGAGCTGGAGGACATGCGTGCCGAGGAGTACCTGCTGCCCTGGTATGGTCACCTGACCGAGATGATCTACATCGAGCCCGACGTGGAGCCTACTCTGCGCCTGCTGCGGGAGTCGGGGCTGAAACTGGGGCTCGTTTCCAACACGACTTGGCCCTCGGAGGTGCACGACCGTGATCTCGAGCGGTTCGGCATCAAAGATTTGCTGGAGTGCAGGCTCTACTCGTGTGAGGTGGGTTGGGAGAAACCGGCCCCGCTGATATTCGAGGAAGCCCTTCTCTGCCTGGGCCTGGGCGCAAATGAGGTGGCCTTCGTGGGCGACTTCCTGCGCTACGATGTGGCCGGCGCGCAAGCAGTTGGGATGAAGGGCATCTGGAAGCGCGTGTCCGGTCGCCCGGAGGAGGCAGACGACCACACGGTCGTGCCCGACGCCACCATCACCCGGATAGGGGATTTGCCGGAAGCGTTGGGGGCGCTGTACGATTGGCAACCGGAGGCCGGGTTGCCCGGCTGATTGCCCGGCGGCTAAACCCGCGGGCGACACTTACGAAGCCCGCCTACGCGGGCTGGGGCAGGGGTTGGTAGGGATATTCCTTTGTTGGTGAGGCAGTCAGCTATGCCGGCGCAAGAGACCGAGATGAGAGCTTACCCGGAGAGCGACGTCGTCCCTGTGGACGACGAAGCACCCCCAACTCCGGGGTACGCGATTCAGGGCTCAGGATTTAGATTTCAGGACTGGCGAAGCGAGTTGCTGCTCGGCCTGGGCATCGTGATAGCGTTGCGGGTGGTGCTTAGCGCCTGGGCGGCGTTCGTGCTCGCGAGCATGCCGGCGCCCGATCTGCAAGCGCAGGGGGTCAATGCGGGCATAACGTTACAGAGTGGGACGTTGGCCGCGCCCTGGCAGCGGGAGGACGCGCTCTGGTACGAGAAGATCGCCACCAGGGGATACGACCCGAACGACGGGAGCACGGCTTTTCTGCCTTTGCTGCCGCTGCTGATGCGGCTGGCGAGCGTGGCGACCCTTGGAGATGCGGCGCTGGCGGGGATAGTGGTGAGCTCGCTGGCTGTGGCTGTGGCTTTCGCCCTGTTCAATAGGTTGGCGGCGCTTGACACCCGGAAGGATGTGGCCGCGAGGGCTGTGCTTTACCTCGCGCTCTTCCCCACTGCCTTCTTCCTCTATTCGGCCTTTACCGAGTCGCTCTTCCTGGCGCTGGCTATAGGGGCCTTCTGGCAGGCCCGCCACGGGAGGTGGGCGCTGGTGGTGCTCCTGGCGTTGCTGGCAGGGCTGACCAAGGTGCAGGGCGCGCTCCTGTGCCTGCCCCTGGCGGTTGAGTACCTGGCGTCGGTGGGGTGGAAATGGTCCGCCTTGCGCGGGCGGGCGGCAGAGTTCGCTAGCGTGGTGCTGGCGGGGCCGCTGGGCACCCTGGCCTTCTTCGCGTTCACGCGGTATGTGGTGGGCGACCCGATGCCGTGGAACTCGCGGGTGGCTGCCATGTGGAACTTTCACTCGGCCTGGCCTGGGGAGACGCTGGCCGCATCGGTAGGCAAGGTGTTGTCGGACGGGCTAACAATAAACGCCTTCGACCTGGCCGTGCTGTTGCTTTTCGGGGCGCTCGCGTACGGGGCATTTCGCATGCGGCTGAGCTATGGACTGGTGGCCGTGGCCGCGCTGGGGCCCTCGCTGCTGCGCGTGAACGAGCTATTCCCGCTTATGAGCCTCTCGCGTTACGCGCTGGCCGCTTTCCCTTGCTTCATAGTGCTGGCCGTGTGGGTGGACAAGCGTCCGCGCATCGTCCACCTGGCGCTCATTGCCGTCTGGCTGGGCCTGATGCTCGTTTGGAGCAGCCAGTTCGTGCGCGGGTTTTGGGTAGGATAAGATTGATTACCATACCGAGAAGCGTTTGCATAGACCTGAGCCAGGCCCTGGAGAAGGAGTGGCTGGTCTGCAACGGCATTGGAGGGTATGGCTCTGGGACGGTCGCGGGGACGAATACGCGGCGCTACCATGGGTATCTGGTGGCCGCGCTGGGGCCCTCGCTGCTGCGCGTGAACGAGCTATTCCCGCTTATGAGCCTCTCGCGTTACGCGCTGGCCGCTTTCCCTTGCTTC
>JBJMMB010000002.1:0-2701 GCA_045805005.1 Chloroflexia bacterium | reverse complement strand
TGGCGCTCGCAGGCATAGTCGCGGGGACCCTGTACACCGCCAATACCTGGGACTTTCCTACATACCTGTTTTTGATGCTGGCGGGGCTCGCCTTAGCGTACTTTGCTTTCCAGCGGCAAAGCGCACAGCCTCGCCGCTGGCAGTGGCTCAAGCCGTGGATCGTGCAATCGGCGCTGCTCGTCTTATTCAGCGTGCTGGCGTACGCTACCTTTCACCTGACGTTCAAGTCGCCCGTAGGCGCACAGAATGTCTCGTTACCCGCGGGACTTGCCGGTCTGCCCGTCATTGGCTGGGTGCTGACAAAGTTAAGTGCGCTGGTCGCGATCAATCCCGCCGACAAGTCCATCGTGGGCTTCCTCATGGTCTTCGGGATCTTTCTACCGGTGATCGTAGGCTGGCTGCTTTACGAGGTGCTTGCTTACTGGGCAAGGCGGCGGAGCGAGAGCGCGCCGGAAGGCCGGTCGTTCTATGACCCCCTGGTAATGGGCGCGGCGATCGTTGTGGTGGTAGTCCTGGCCGTAATACTAAGATTCCCGCTGCTGGCCCTGCTGCTGCCGCTCGGGGCCATCGCGCTGTACCTCATATGGAGAGAACCGCAGCTTATCGAGCGCAACTTCGCGCTGGCCCTTCTATCGGTGGGGGCCTTCGTCGGGTTGTTCGTCGAGATATTTTACCTACGGGACGTGTTTAACGACCGGCAGAATACCCTCTTCAAATTCTACTACCAGATTTGGGTGCTCTGGGCGCTAGTAGCCGCGTACGGCGGGTGGCGGGTCTTGAACGCGGTGTTCATGCGGCGGGAAGCCTCGCGGGCCGCTACGGGCTGGAGCGTCGAGGCGGCGCCATACACAATGCCCGGCCCGGCGAGAGCCCTTTCTGTCGCGTGGGCCGCCGCCGCTGCCCTCCTTGTGCTGTCGGGCCTGGTCTATTCGGTCTATGGACCCTTCACCAAGATTGGAGCGAACCCCACCCTGCGCGGATTGGATGGCACGGCCCATTTGTCACGCAGCGCCCCGGGCGATTACGCCGCAATCCAGTGGCTCAAGGACCATGGGACCGGGCGAGACGTGGTGCTGGAGTGCTGCCGGGATGAATACAACAACCCAGGTCACGCCGGGCGAGTGTCTTCGTACACCGGCGTGCCCACGCTTATCTCGTGGGATGGCCACGAGGACCAATGGCGCGGCGGCCAGCCTGCCCTGCTCGGCGAGCTCGCCCCCAGGCGTAGCGTTGTCGATTCCATATTTAAAGGCACGAGCCCCGACGGAGGGGCCGCCCTGACCGCCGAGGAGCTTTTGGACCTGCTCCACCGGTACCATGTCAGCTACGTGTTTGTTGGAGCGGTCGAGCGCGGAGAGGGATCGGCCGCAGGCCGCTTTCCGGAGGAAAGAGTGACCCCGTATGCCGAGGGCGTGTTCAAACAGGCCCTTACGGAGGCTTTCAAGTCGGGCAGCACCGTGGTTTACCAGGTAAAGCAGACCATCTCCGGCACGGGTCGGCCCCCGCCTGCGCCCGCAGGCACCGGTACGACCGTGGTGCCGCAGGGCGCATCGGGGCCGCCGGCCGGGCTGTTCGATATGGGCCAGGCCGGGGCCGGCAATGGCCAGTTCGACCTGCCTCGCGGAATCGCCCGCGACGCGAAGGGTAACTTCTTCGTGGCTGATACCCAGAACGAGCGTATCGAGAAGTTCGATAGCTCGGGCAAATGGCTGCTGGCTTTCGGCAGCACGGGTACGGGCAACGGCCAGTTCGCTCCCATAGGGCCGGACGCGCAGGGCACCGGCCCCGGCGGGGTGGCGGTGGATAGCGCCGGGAATGTATACGTAGCCGACACGTGGAACCACAGGGTGCAGAAATTTGACTCCTCGGGCAAATTCTTGGCTCAGTGGGGCTCGTTTCTGAACCTGTCCGACCCCAATTCGGCCAACGAGCCCAACAAGAACGCCAGGTTCTATGGGCCGCGGGGAATAGCGGTCGGGCCGGACGGCGACCTCTACGTGACCGACACCGGCAACAAGCGCGTGCTGGTGTTCGATACCAACGGCAGCCCAAAGCGGCAGATAAGCTCAGGGGCATCGCCCGACAGGGTCGCGCCGCAGTATCCCTTCAACAAGCCCGGAGAGTTGAACGAGCCCGTGGGGGTCGCTGTAGACAAGAGCGGCAATGTGTACGTAGCCGATACCAACAACCACCGCATCCAAAAGTTTGATGCCGCCGGCAAGCTAGCTGCCGCGTGGGACGTACCCCAGGGTAACTGGGACCAGGGGCCGTATCTGGAGCCTTTCCTCGCCCTCGACGCGGCGGGCAACCTCTACGCCACCGCGCCAACGGGCAAAGCGGTCCTCAAGTTCGCCCCGGACGGCCACCTCCTCGGCCAGAAGAAGGGGCCCGGCGACAAGTCGCTGGATGTGCCGACCGGCATAGCGGTGGACGCTGACGGCACGGTTTACGCGGTTGATACCGTGGCCAACGGCGTCATGAACCTGGGCAAGATCCCCTGATTCGCTGCTGCGGATGCTGCTGACCGGTCCTGTGGCAGGTTTTGCGGAGACGAAACCGCCATGGCACCAGGGACACCAAGGAATAATAGGGGTTTCACCGTAGAGACGCAGAGAGCGCAGAGACCAATAATAATGGTACTCTGCGCTCTCTGCGTCTCTACGGTGAATTATGACCCTGCCGCCCTGACGCCTATTGGATA
>JBJMMB010000001.1:0-6660 GCA_045805005.1 Chloroflexia bacterium | reverse complement strand
GCGGCAGGGGGCTTTTGTACGGAGAGTTAGCGGCTCTTGTATTTTGGATAAAGGAACGGCGGGATGTCGAGTTCGTCGCCGGGCTGCGGTGGGCTGGTGCGGGGCGCGGCGGGGCGAGCCTGGGGCTGGTCCATGGGCTGCGCCTGCGGTGCCTGCGGTGGGGGCTGCTGGACGGCGCCGTCTGGGCTCTGAGCTATAGCCGGGTTGGGTGCGGGTTGGACCTGTTGGACCTGTTGGCCCTGCTGAATGGGCTGCTGCTGTGGTGCGTAGCCTCCCTGGCCGTAGGAGGTGTGGGTGTGGTCGCGGCCCTGGGAAGAGCCCACGCGCATTTCGTTTGGCCGGCGAATGGAGTCGAAGCCGGTGGCGATGAGGGTGATCTTGACGTCGTTGCCCATTTCGGGATCGATGACGGCGCCGAAGATGATGTTGGCCTCGGGGTCGGCGGCCTGCTGGATCACGGAGGCGGCTTCGTGGACTTCGAGCATACCGAGGTCGGTGCCGCCGGTGATGTTGAAGAGCACACCTTTAGCGCCCTCGATGCTGATTTCGAGGAGGGGAGACTCGATGGCCTGGCGGGCGGCGTCGATGCAGCGGCTGTCGCCGGTGCCGCGGCCTATGGCCATGAGGGCGGAGCCTGCGAGCTGCATGATGCTCTTGACATCTGCGAAGTCGAGGTTGATCAGGCCGGGCTCGGTTATGAGGTCGGAGATGCCCTGGATACCCTGGCGGAGCACGTCGTCGGCGATGCGGAAGGCCTCGCTGAGGGTGGTCTTCTTGTCCGATATTTGCAGGAGGCGGTCGTTGGGAATGGTGATAAGGGTATCGACCTGCTCGCGCAGGCCGCTGATGCCGTCCTCTGCGCCGAGGCGGCGGCGCGAGCCCTCGAAGGTGAAGGGCTTGGTGACGACGCCCACGGTGAGGGCTCCGACCTCGCGGGATATCTGGGCGATGACGGGGGAAGCGCCCGTGCCGGTGCCACCGCCCATGCCCGCGGTGATGAACACCATGTCGGCGCCCTTGAGAACCTCAAAAAGCTCTTCCTGGCTCTCGTCGGCGGCGCGGCGCCCGGTCTCGGGGTTGCCGCCGGAGCCGAGGCCCTTGGTGAGCTTGTCGCCTATGCGGATGCGGGTGGGGGCCTCGGAATGGATCAGGGCCTGGGCGTCGGTGTTGACGGCGATGAAGTCGACGCCCTTGACGCCCGCCTGGATCATGCGGTTGACGGCGTTGGAGCCGCCACCGCCTACGCCTATAACTTTGATTTGCGCGAAATTCTCTACAGGTAGGCCATTGTCTCGCCCATGCCCGTACTGAATGTTAATGGGCCGGTTGTTACCGCCACCGGGTGGAAACATATCCATGGTCCTCCTTCAACTCCTTATGGGCTTAGATATGGCCGGTAAATTGCGTCGAGTGCCTTAGTTACCGGCGGTGTTGGCAGGTAGGTCGCCCCTAAGGTCAGAAACCTTGCTGCCCCCGGCAGGTGCCGCATATATCGAGAACCGGTATCGTGGGTTGCTCAGCGCCAAGCAAACCTTATAACCCGCACCTCACGCTCCGCATTTTGCCCACCGGGCTCCAGCCTGAGCCTGGAAGGTCAAATGCCGGTAGTAATACCCGCTACCTGACCACGTATAAACGTCAACAGCCAAAGAACTAAATACGAACAATAACGATTCGCGTGGGAATCGCTCCACTAACGCCTGATAATACACTAAGCAGGGCTGCGGTGCAAGTTAATGACGCATTTTGGGGCAATTTGGGCGGAAATTGCCCGATTCAGGCGAGATCACAGCCGTTTAAGACTGCGGAAGGAAGCCTTTCAGCCAACTAGCCAATTTACTCTTTGCGCTATCACCACCATTCCGTTGAGCTGTGCGCCGGTGCGGCAGGTAGGAGTGCGCCTGCGCGCTCTGCTTCATCCCCCAGAGGGTGAGGCCCGCTGTGGTTGCATACTCCGGGCTCTCGAAGGCGTCAGCGAGACCGCCGATGCGCTGGGGGCGGCCAATGCGTACAGGCATTCTGAGCTTGTTGGAGGCAAGGGCCTCTATGCCCGGCATGTTGGCTACCCCGCCCACGAGCACTACGCCCGCGGGGAGCAGGCCTTCGTAATCGCTCCTCCTTATCTCGTCGCCGACCATACCGAAGAGCTGGTCGAGCCTGGCGGCCATGACCTCATTGAGATCCCCACGGGAGATGAGGCGAGTGGAGCCCTCGAAGGTCTGGGCCTCGAGGATCTCATCGCCGGACAGGGAGAAGGGGCCGATGGGCAGGTCGCTCTGCATGAGACCGATCGCGCTTTGTTTTTGCGGGGGGAGATCAGGGGCGTCACCGGCCACGCGGGCGGGGGCGTTGGAGCCGGCCGGGTGGGACTTGCCGTTGACCGGCTGAGAGCGCTGCGGTGCGCTGTAGAGGTTAGTGCCGGGCACGGCGGCCTGGCCGTACTGGAGTTTGAGAGCTTCGGCGGCCTCGTAGGGTATGTTGAAGACGATCACGAGGTCGTTGGTGAGGTGCCAGCCGCCGACGGGGAGGACCTTGCTGCGCCAGACGGTGCCTTCGACGTAGATGGCTACGTCGGTGGTGCCGTGGCCGATGTCAACCAGGACGACGCCCATGTTCTTCTCCTGCTCGGTGAGCACCGACTCGGCGGCGGCGAGGGGGGAGAGGACCAGGTCGTCCACTTCGACATCAGCCTTCTGCACGCAGCGGATGAGATTCTCGCGGACGTTGGCGGCGGCGGTGACGATATGGGTCTCCACGTCGAGCCGGAAGCCGGACATGCCGACGGGGTTCCTGATGCCGTCCTGGCCGTCGATGGTGTAGGTGCGGGGGATGATGTGGAGGGGGTCGCGGCCCGCCGGGATGGCGACCGCGCTGGCTGCATCGACGGCCCGGTTGACATCCTCCTGGCTAATAATCCTATCAGGATTGGAAACGGCCACCAGGCCCCGGTTGTTCATGGAGGAGATATGGTTGCCCGAGATGGAGACGTAGGCGGAGAGGATGCGGCACCCCGACTGGCGCTCGGCGGCTTCGAGGGAGTGCTCAATAGACTTGCTGGCGGCCACTATGTCGGTGACCATGCCCTTGGCGATACCCTCCGAAGCGACGGCTCCCACCCCGAGCACGTTGAGGCGATTACCGGGACCGGGATCGGCCTCGGCTACAATTGTGCATACTTTGTGGGTGCCGACGTCGATGCCGACGATGATCCTGTCGTTGGTGGGCATATGTAGTGTACGACGCGAAGAGCCGGGGTCCTAGCATACATGTGCGGGCTTCCCGGGCCTCTGCCATGTCCTCCTGCTTTTGGATTGGGGACATCATTGTACTCCCTACCCGCCTTATTATAGACCACTTTCCACCAAATGTGGATAAGTTGGCTAAAGCTGATGCTTATAACTGTTTGCCTTAATGCAAAGAAAACGTTATGGGCGCTGGAGGAGGGTGCGGCGGATGGCGGCGAGGTTATCGAAGAGGCGGACGCCGAAGGCGACGACGGCGGCGAGGGAGAGATCGACGCCGAGGCGATCGCCGAGGAAGGTGAGCCCGGCGGCGAGGAGGGTGTTGGCGACGAAGCCGGAGAGGAAGATGCGGTTGCTGTAGGACTTATGGAGCTCGGCCCGGACGGCGCCGAAGACGCTATCGAGCGCGGCCAGGATAGCTACAGCCGTGTAGCGGGCGTACTCCTGGGGGACGGTGAAGTTAAGCTGGAGGCCGACCAGGAGGCCCACGAGCAGGAAGAGCACGGGGATCCAGAGGCTAAGGGTGGCGGAGCGCGGTGCGGGGTTCATTGGTTAGCTTTGTGGGCAACCCACGGTTGGGGAGTGGGGAAACACCCCTCACCCCCCAACCCCCTCTCCCCTCCGGGAGAGGGGGAGTAGTTTTTATGGAAAGGTTGGGGGACACCCCCACTGCCCAGAGGGCACCCGCGGCAGGGAGGCCCCTGCACCCCTGTGGTCATCGGATTATGCTCGGTCGCTCTACGGAGCGGACGTCCAGGATGTTCCACTGGGTGTCTTTTTCCTGGGCTTGTTGGACGAGGGCCTGGACTATTTTGATTTTCTTGTCGAGGGCCTCGCCGGTGCCGAACTCTATGCGCTTGCCGAGGACGGTGATGGCGGTGATGCCGTTGTTGGGGGCCCACTCTAGCTGGCGGAGCTGGAGGCCGGTGGCCTCGGGGAGGAGGAGGTAGATTTGCTGGGCAGTGTCGGCAGCGTCGGCTTTGTGGACGGGCATGGGGGCGCCGACGGTGAGGGTGTCGGTGAGGGGGCCGCGGTCGAAGATGGTGACATAGCCATCGAGTTTAGTGGCGGGGCCTACGACTACGTGGTCGTCGCTGGCGAGCAGGGGGGTGCCGTCGCCCATTACCCAGACGATGGCGGGGCGGCGCTCCTGGACGCGGATGATGACCTGGTTGGGCAGGCGGGTCTCGACGGTGACGCCTTTGAGGAGGGCGGCCTGCGCGGCGAGGCGGGCCTGGACAGCCTGGGGGTCGACCTGGAAGATGTTGAGGCCCGCAACGCCGGCGATCTGGTTGGCCTGGTCGATGTCGAGCACCTTGCTGCCTTCGACGGAGACGGAGGCGACTACGTACTCGGGTGAGGTAGCGAAGGAGACGGCAGCGGCGAAGATGAAGGCGAGCCCGACGAGGGCGAAGAAGCGACCCCGGCGCACGTCCTCGTTGAAGAGCTTCCAGCCCTGCTTGCTGGCGGATGGGCCGCGCTTTTTGGCGGCGCGAGGGTCCTCGACGGTGCCGGTGATGTTGACGACCTGGCGGCTGCTCATACGCTCAACTCGCCGCCCAGGTCATCGAGGGCTGCTTTGTTTTGTTGGCGCTCGGCGTGCCGCTCCAGCGCCAGCTCTATCAGGCGGTCGATGAGGGCGGGGTAGGGGAGGCCGGACGCCTCCCAGAGCTTGGGGTACATGGAGATACGGGTGAAGCCGGGGATGGTGTTGATCTCGTTGAGCCAGACGGCGGACAGGTCGCGGGCCACGAAGAAGTCGACCCGCGCCATCCCTGCGGCGTCGAGGGCTTTGAAAGCGGCGATGGAGAGGCGGCGCACTTCGTCGGTAACGCGGTCCGGGAGGCGGGCGGGGATGATGAGATCGGAGTTGTCGTCGATGTACTTGGCGCGGTAGTCGTAGAACTCATTGCCGGGGACCACCTCGCCGACGACGGAGGCTTCGGGCTGGTCGTTGCCGAGGACGGCGCATTCGCACTCGCGGGCGTCCATGCCCTGCTCGACAATGATGCGGCGGTCGTAGCGGGCGGCGATATCGAGGGCGGCGGCGAACTCTGCCGGGCCGTGGACTTTGCTGATGCCCACACTGGAGCCCATGTTGGCGGGCTTGGCGAACATAGGGTAGGTGAGTTTTTCTTCGGCGCGGGCCTGGACGGAGGCGGGGTTGGAGCGCCACTCGGCCCTGGTGAAACAGACGTAGGGCACGACGGGGAGGCCGCTGGAGATGAAGAGGCGCTTCATGACGTCTTTGTCCATGCCCACGGCGGAGCCGAGGACGCCCGCGCCGACGTAGGGTATGCCCGCGGTTTCGAGCATGCCCTGGATGGTGCCGTCCTCGCCATAGGGGCCGTGCAGGACGGGGAAGATCACGTCGATGGGGCGGCTATCGGCGGTTACAGTGAGGCCGTGGCCCTCGGATGGGGTTAGCTCTACGATCTCGGCACGGCCCTGGCCTGTGGGGTCGGGGGCCAGCATAGAGCCGAGGAGGGGGATTTGGGACTGGTCCACGCCGGAGCGGAGGGCGGCCATGGGATCGCCGGAACCTATCCAAACGCCCTGCTTGGTAATGCCGACCGGCACGACCTCGTATTTGTCGGGGTCCATGGCGCGCATGACACTGCGGGCCGAAGCGAGCGACACCTCATGCTCGCTCGACTGACCTCCGAATAGCACTCCAACTCGAATCTTCCTAGGCAAGAGGGTGGGCTCCCACGCGCGATGAAGTGCTGGCCTGTATTGCGTATTGCGTATTGCGTAGAGGCGGAAGGGCAGCGGGTTCTACAACCCAAGCAGGGGACGCACTCAATACGCAATACGCAATACGCAATACGTCACTTCCTCTCATAGTCGTCTTCCAGCCTGATGACGTCGGTCAGGTGAGGGGTGGATACTTCCAGGAGCACGGAGTCCTCCAGGGCTTCGAAGCGGTGGACGGTGTTGGGTGGGATGTGGATGAAGTGGCCGGGCTCCCAGGTGTAAGTTTGGTCGCCGTAGGTGAGCTTGACTTTGCCGGAGAGAAGGTAGAGTGTCTCCTCTTTGATTTCATGCTTTTGCAGGCTGAGGCGCTTGCCTGCGGTTACTTCGAGCACCTTGCCGGCGTAGTGGTCGGTCTCTGCATACCATATCTCGCGGCCCCAGGGTTTGTCGACCACTTTGGGGGTCTGGATCGGCTCCTCTTGCATGTGTCCTCCGTGAGCGGGGCCCGGCGGTGTGTGGTTTTCGGGGGTTTGGTGGGTGGTCATGTTGGTTGTCTGCCCTGGTTGTGGGTTGATGGGGCCATTATAACGCAAGTGGGGGAGGGGGTTCGGGTGTTCCACAGGGGTGTGGAAGGCTGTCCAGGGGCGGCGTCCGGCGGATAGATTGCCGGGCGGTTGACGCTAATGCCATGGCAATTTCGGGAACCTTAGCCTCATTCCAG